>JBFGCA010000054.1:0-29762 GCA_041567315.1 Thermoanaerobaculia bacterium
CCCGCCACCACCGCCACCGCCACGAAGACCTTGAGAATCCTGGCCACGATCCCTCCGAGGCGGGCCGCCCCGCCCGCCCTATTGTCGCACCTGACTAAGAGCTACGGCACAGGACCACGCCGGTTTCGATCCAACCGGGCTCCCGGCTGCTCAAACACCGAGCCGGCGCAGCAAGACCACGATGCCGGCGAAGAGCAGCACGAAGAACGCCACCACCCCGGCCGACCATGCGATCGCGACTCGCCGGTTGGCCACCCGGGCGGCGATCAGGTACGCGCCGCCGGCGCTCAGCAGCGCGAAGGTCACGAATAGCAGGAGTGCCAGCCGGTCCTCGGCGCCCGTCACGGCCACCAGGTTAGGCGGATCGCCGGCTCCCGGCAACGAGATCCGTCTTGTATTTCGAGAAAGTATCTTGTATGCTCCTGCCATGAAGACCACAGTTTCATCGCGCGGCCAGACCGTGGTGCCGGCCAGGATCCGCCGCGCTCATCACATCGAGCCCGCTACCCGCCTGGAGTGGATCGACGACGGGCAGACGATCCGGGTGGTGCCGATCCCGGCCGATCCGGTCGGGGCGGCCCTCGGGTCGACCCGGGGCCTGCGTGAGGAGCTGATCCGGGAGCGGGAGCGGGAGCGCCGGGTTGGCTGAGCGCTTCCTGCTCGACACCTCGGCGATCTTCACCTACACCGACCAGGAAGACGGTTTCGAGGTCGTCCGCGACCTTCTTGTTCGGGCCACCGGCGGCCTTTGCGAGCTGCAGGTGGCGACGATCACCCTGACGGAGCTGTACTACGTCGCGCTTCGCGACCAGGGCGAAGACGGAGCGGTGCGGCTTTTGGGCCTGGTCAAAGCGTGGCCGCTCTCCTGGGTGCCCGCCGACGAGCGGACCCTGCTGCTGGCCGGTCACCTCAAGGCCTCCCATCGGCTGTCGCTTGCCGACTCCCTCATCGCCGCCACCGCGATCCTGCGAGGCGCTATCCTCGTCCACAAGGATCCCGAGTTGACGTCGCTCCGCAGGGAGCTGGAGCTGCTCGACCTGCCCTTCAAGTGAACGCCGCCGCCTAGAACCCACCGCTGCTGGTGGTCTCGAACATCGACCGCATCGTCGCCCGCACCAACTTCACCGGCACCCCGCTGGCGACCCCGGAAGCTGGACGAGCGGGTCGCCGCGGCCTACGGCGGGCCAGCCTGGGGGGACGAGGAGATCCGGGAGCGGCTGCTGGCGCTCAACCTCGAACGGGCTCGGAGCTGAGTCGCGCTACCATCGGGCCAGGAGGTGTCGGGATGAGCTGCATTGTGGGGAGCGTGGGGCCGTTCAGGCGAAACGACTTCGTGGACGTCAAGATGGTGCAGACGCTGTTCAATCTGAACCGGCACCGGTTCAGCTCGCCGGTGCCGCGGAAGCTGGAGGTCGACGGGCTGGCGGGGAGGTTGACGTTCAGCGCCCTCGAGCGGTTCGAGACGGCGGTGCTCGGACGAACACGATCGCATTCGACGGTGACGCCGGACGATCCCACCTCTCGCGAGCTGGTGGCGGGGCAGGAGACGGGCTTGTCGTTGCTGAAGCTGACCGCCATCATGCCGCACGCCCTGCCGAAGCGGGTCGAGCTGTTCTTCCAGCCACTGGTCGACGCCATGGCCGCCTACGGCATCGACACCAATCTCCGCCGGGCGCACTTCCTGGCCCAGATCGGGCACGAGAGCGGCTCGCTGCGCTTTACCGAGGAGCTGGCCGACGGCTCGGCCTACGAGGGGCGGACGGACCTCGGCAACACCCAGCCCGGCGACGGCAAGCGGTTCAAGGGGCGGGGGCTGATCCAGCTCACCGGGCGCGCCAACTACCAGGAGTACAGCAACGACACCGGGATCGACTACGTCGCCCAGCCGCGGCTGCTGGCCACCGACCCCGAGGTGGCGGCCGACGTCGCCGGCTGGTTCTGGGCCAAGCGCGGGCTCAACGCGTTGGCCGACGCCGACGACGTGCGCTCGGTGACCCGGCGCATCAACGGCGGGTTCAACGGCCTCGACGACCGGGTCGCGTTCCTGCGGCGCGCCAAGTGCCTGCTCGGGCTGTAGTGGTCTGCGCAGGAGGCCCGGAGGATCGGGTAGAAGGAGCCAGGGGCGGCCAGGGCCGCAGCGGGACTGGACCGCCTGGACGAGGCCGCCGCCTACGCCTTCGCAGCGGGCGGCCCGGCTGGACATGGGCTTCGTTGGCCTTGGCAGTGCTGTGGGCTGGTTGCGGCGGGCCGGCGGAGCGGCCGGACGATGTCGAGGCCGAAACCCCTGGCGGCGCGGCGGAGGAGGAAGGCGTGTTCCCCGATCCCGGGTCGACCGAGCCGGCCGGTCCCGCACCCGGGGTGGCCGACGAACCGCCGTCCGCCAGCGCTGCCCCCGCGCCCAGCGAGCTTCGGCTCTACCGGGCACCGCTCCACGACGGCGGTCCCGAGTTGGAGATCCGCGTTCTCGGCGAGCCGGCGGGCGGCGGGCAGGAGCACGCGGTGCGTGCCCTCGAGCTGCGGCGCACTGGCGAGCCGGAGCCGTTCCAGGTCCTCGCCGGGCTGGAAGACACGCTGGTTCTCGCCGAGGGCCGCGAGGGAGTCGAGCTCCTCGACCTCGATTTCGACGGCTGGGCCGACCTCCGCGTGCTGGCCGAGGCTCCGCCGGGGCCCAACGTCACCTGGCGCCACTGGCTCTACGACCCGGCCACCGAAATCTTCCTACCCAGCCCGGCTCTCGACGCCCTCCCCTCCCCGCGACCCGACCCCGAGTCGCAACGCCTGGTCTCGACCTGGCGGGACGGCGCCACCCGCTACGGCACCGACTTCTACGAGATGGCCGGCCGCCAGCCGCGCCTGGTCCGCCGCGAGGTCAAGGAGTACACCGAGCCCGGCGCCTACCGGCTCGAGATCTCGGAGCGCGTCGACGGCAGGATGCAGGTGACCCGCCGCGAGACGGTCCGCGAGTAGGCGAGGGCTCGCCGAGCCTCAGGCCGCCCGCTCGGTGCCGAGCCGGGCGTAGGCCTCGGCCTCGGTCGCGACCTCGTAGGCCTGCTGGTCGACGATCACGTACTTCCAGGCGAGCTGGGGGGCGCGGGCCAGGTCCTCGGGGGTGGCGGCGAGCAGGGTGCGGTCGGTGACCTGGGCCGGCGGGTCCTTGCGGAACAGCACCTGGGCGAGGCGCCCGGCCGGCAGCTCGCCCTGCTTGATCTGGCGGCGCACCGCCTCGTAGAAGCCGTACTGCACGAAGCCGCTGCAGATGAACTGGCTGGGCACCTGCCACTCGCGCTCGAAGGCGGTGTCGAGGGTCTTCTCGAGGCCGCGGAACCGCTGCTGGACGCCGAACAGGAAGCGGCTGATCAGGGTGCGGACGATGTACCAGATGGTGCCGTAGTCGTACTCGGCCTTGATGAAGTCGAGCATGCACCCGCGCACCAGCCGCTGGAGCGCGCTGCCGTTCTCGCCACCGGTGAACCACTCCTCGTCGAGCCGCTTGACGGCGACGTCGTACTTCTTGGACTGCTCCTCGACGTAGTGCTTGAGGTCGGTGATGTCGACGCCGCCCGAAACCGACTCGATGAGGAAGGTGTTGTTGAAGCCCTGGTCGCGGTTGGGGATGACGAAGACCAGCGCCGCGTGGCTGAACTCGCTCCGCGTCCACCAGCGGATCAGCTTCGAGGACAGCTTCTTGCCGCGGCACAGGACGACGTCGGCCCGCATCAGCCGGTCCTGGGCCAGGAACTCTTCGACGGGGATGCCCTGGGGCTCGCTCATCGTCTCCTCCTCTTTTCCGAACCTGCTATTCGAGGACCACCCGGTGGGTCGCGCCGGCGGCGACGGTCAGGCGCCGCTGCCAGGAGCGGCCGTCGGCGGTCGAGGCGTGGACGGTCCAGGTTCCGGCCGGCAGGCCCTCGATGGTGCGGCCGAACCCCAACCGCCACCGGCTCTGGAGCTGGCCGCCCCAGTCCGGTTCCTGGAACCGAGTGCCGTCGTCGGCCCGCACCTCTACGGTCACCAGCCCGGCGTCGTCGTAGACGCCGACGCCGGGGGCGGTGAGGGAGTAGCCGCCGTCGGCCGCGGCACGGGCTCTTGCCACCGGCGCCGGCAGCGCCCTGCCGTCGAGCGCCAGCCGCGCCCGCTCGTAGTCGGTGACCTGGGGGAGCAGGACCACGCGCACGCTGGAGGCCGCCACGCCATCCGGCGTCGCCACCCGGCCCGAGACCACCGGCCCGGAGGCGCCGGCGCCCGGAGGGACTGGCGTCGCGGCCACCGCCGACGCCGGTGCCCGGGCCGGCCACACCAAGGGCACCGCCGCGGCGACGGCGGCGAAACACCAGACGGCCAACGATCCGCGCATTCCTACTACCGCCATTTTAGATCAACCCCCTTCGCGAGGCCGAGCGTCGTGGCGAGGAGTCGTTACGCGCAGGCGGCGGCCCGTTTGCGGGCAGCGCGACCCTCCCTTACAATCGCCTTTCTCCCAGCTCGACAACAATCAATCAGCGTCGGTGGGGCGGCGACGACCCGGTCGGCGTGCTTTGGAAAGGAGATTTCTAATGTTTAGAAATCGTTGGATCTTCGTGGCCCCGATCGTGGTGGCGCCGCTGTGTCTGGCGTTCATGCCGCCGCCCTTCCCGCTCGTCTTCCGGCGCCGCGTCCCGAGGCCGCCGCGCCGGCCGGCGGCCGCGACCTCCAGACCCCGCCGGAGCCGATCCCCGGACAGGTCCCGGGAGTGGTCACGGTGAGGTGCGATCTCGGACAGACGATCTCCCAGGCGCTCAAGAGACCACGCGACCCGCTGGTCATCGAGGTCAGCGGCTTCTGCGACGAGGACGTCGACGTGCGCCGCGACAACGTCACCATTCGCGGCACCGACCCGGCGACCGACGGCGTGCGCGGCGCCGGCACCGGCCTCAACAACTTCGACGGGGTGATCGAGATCCGCGGCGCCCGCAACGTGAGTCTCGAGAACCTGACGATCCGCGACGGCAACGCCGCCGGCGTCGCCGTCAACTATGCGACCAACGTCTCCATCGACAACTGCCAGATCGTGGACAACGCGACCCACGCGATCTCGGCCGCCTACAGCCTCCTGATCGCGGTCAGCGACAGCACTCTGGCCAACCCCGGCCGCGGCATCTCGGCCTTCGCCACCAACCTGGTCTCGTGCACCAACTGCGAGATCGACGCCGGCGGCTTCGGGGTGCTGGCCGCCGAATCGTCGCTGGTCAGCGTCCAGGACTCCACGCTGACCTCCGCCAATACGCCGCTGGTCGCGCTGCTGGGCGGCAGCGAGATCGACGTGGTCGGCTCGACCGTCGTGGCCACCGGGTTCTTCGGGATGATCGCCTCGGACTTCGGCCAGATCATCCTCTTCGACAGCGACGTCTCGGGGGTGCTGGTGAGCCAGGCCGAGTCGGAGATCCTGTTCCAGAACACCATCCACTCCTCGAACCCGTTCGGTTTCAACATCGTCGACCTGCAGGGGATGATCTCGCTCGACAGCGTGGTCGAAGGGGTGGCTCCCTCCAAGCTCACCGGCTCGACCTTCATCGACAACTTCGCCAACGTCACCGTGCGGTTCTCGAGCACGGTCGACGGCGACCTGCTGTGTTTCGGGGGCGGCGACGCCTACTGCGACGTGCCCGCCAACGTCAGCGGGGTGTCGACCTGCCTGCAGTGCTGAGCGGCGGCGCCACGTAGAGCGCCCGAGCGGCGGCCGGGGCCTCCCGGCCGCCGCTCGTTCTCCGGCCCGCGCCGCTCGGCTGCCGGCGACCGGCTACCGGAAAGCGGCTGCCGGCCGTCGGAGTCCACGGCGCTCAGCCGGCCGGCGCCGCGCCCTCGTAGAGCCGGCACGAGGTGGCCTTGATCACCAGATAGACCCGCTCGCCGGGGCCCAGGCCCAGCTCGCGCGGCGTCATCTCGGCCACCTCGACGACCACCGGCGCCACCCCCGGACCGAGGGCCGCGGTGACCAGCCAGCGGCCGGCGACCGCCCGCAGCTCGACCACCTCGGCAGGCAGGACGTTGCGGGCCGAGAGGCCGCGCGGCGGCTCGCGGGCGATCAGGATCTCGTGCGCCGGGATGCCGACCAGGACCTCGCTCCCCGCCGGTCCGCGGCCGGCGACGGTGCGCAGCTCGACGGGCTCGGCGCCGGAGCCCAGCAGCACCGTCCGCAGACCCTCGGCGGTCCCCGCCAGCCGCCCCACCAGCACGTTCTCGAAACCCTCGGCCTCGGCCAGCGGGAACACCTCGGGGTCGGTCAGCACCCGCTGCGGCTCGCCGCGGGCGATCGCCCGGCCTTCGCGCAGCACGATCAGCTCGTCGCCCAGCGCCTGCGCCTCGATGGGGTCGTGGGAGACGAAGAGCATCGGCACCGTCAGCTCGGCCCGCACCCGGCGCAGGAACGGCAGCAGCCGCCGGCGGAGGGGCAGGTCGAGGGCCGCCAGCGGTTCGTCGAGCAGCAGCAGGCGCGGCGCCGAGCACAGCGCCCGGCCGAGCGCCACCCGCTGGCGCTCGCCCCCCGACAGCGTGTCGACCGAGCGTCCCAGCAGCGGGGTCAGCTCGAGCAGCCGGGCCACCGTGGCGAGGGTCTCTTCGCGCGGCGGACCGGATCCGCGCGGCCGGCGCGCCGCCAGCAGGTTGCCCCTGACGTCGAGGTGGGGAAAGAGCAGGCCGTCCTGGGGCACGTAGCCGACCCGGCGCCGCTCGGGCGGGCGGCGGCGACCGGCCGCGCTGTCGAGCCAGGTGTCGCCGCCGAAGCGCACGACCCCCCGGGCCGCCGGCCGCAGCCCGGCGATCGCCTCGAGCAGGCTGCTCTTGCCGGCGCCGGAGGGGCCGAAGATGCCGGTCACCGGGCGCCGGCTGGCGAACCCGACCGCGAGCTCGAAGCGGTCGAGCGGCAGCCGCAGGTCGACCTCGAGGGCCGGCAGGTCGCTCATCGGCGGCCCTCGCGATCGGGGGCCAGCAGCTCGGCGCCGAGGATGGCGACAAAGCCCACCACCAGCGCGATCAGCATCAGCCGGCCGGCGCGCGCCGCGTCGCCGACCTGCTGGGCGGCGAAGATGGCCGAGGCCAGGGTCTGGGTGCGGCCGGGGATGTTGCCGGCCACCGTCACCGTCGCCCCGAACTCGCCCAGCGCCCGGGTGAAGCCGAGGATGGCGCCGGCGGTGAGGCCGCGGGCCGCCAGTGGCAGGGTGAAGCGGCAGAAGGTGGCGACGCGGCCGTGCCCCAGGGTGCGGGCCATGGCCTCGAGCCGCGGGTCGATGGCCTCGAAGGTGACCCTGGCGGTGCGCGCCACCAGCGGGATCGACATGGCGCCGGCCGCCACCACCGCCGCCTTCCAGGTCAGCAGGACGCCGAGGTCGAAGCCCAGCGCCTCGCGACCCAGCGGCCCGTCGACCGCCAGCAGCCGCAGCAGCAGGAAGCCGACCGCCGTGGGCGGCAGCACCAGCGGCAGCCCGACCAGCGCCGACAGCACCCGCCGGCCGGGAAACCGGTAGCGGGCCAGCGCGTAGCCCAGCAGGGTGGCGGGCACCACCACCAGCGCGGTGGCGGTGGCGGCCACCTTGAGGGTCAGCAGCAGGACGGGGAGCAGCTCGGGCATCATGTAGCGGTCTGCGTTGCGGCCGTGGGGACCTCGAGCCGGTGGGCGCCGGCCGGGTCGCGTCCCCTCGTCTCATCGGCCTCGAGCACGAACCCGTGCCGCTCGACGATCGAGAGGGCCTCGGGACTCGACAGGTAGTCGAGGAACCGTTCCGCGGCCGCCGGCGCCGGCCCGCCGGCCACCACGACCGCCCAGTAGGCGATGGGCAGGTCGGCCAGCGGCGGGAACTCGTAGAGCACCTGCACCCCCGGCGAGGTGCGGGCGTCGGTGCGGTAGATGACGCCCACCGCCTCGGGGTCCGCTTCGACGAGAGCCAGCGCCGCCCGCACGTCGAGCGCGGGCACCACCCGCGGGGCCAGGGCCTGCCAGACGCTGCCGCCCGAGGCGCCGCCCCGCGAGCCGCCCCCCGAAGTGCCCGCAGGTACGGCGAGCCGCTCGAGATGGGCGCGGGCGTAGCGCCCGGCGGGCACCGCCTCGGGGTCGGCGAGCGCCAGGAAACGGAAGCCGAGCGCGGGCAGCTCCGCGGGGTCGTCCAGCCGGTAGGAAGCCCGCCGGTGGGCGATCAGCACCAGCCGGTTGGAGAACAGCTCCCGCCGCGAGCCGGGCTCGACGCGACCCCGGCCTTCGAGGAACTCCACCCAGCGGCGGTCGGCGGAGAGGAACAGGTCGGCCCCGGGCGCGGCGTCGATCTGCTGGGCCAGGGTGTTCGAACCGGCGAAGTTGAAGACCAGCCGCACCGGCTCGGCGGCCTCGAAGGCGGTGGCCAGCGCGCGCGCCACGTCACTCAAGCTGGCGGCGGCGAAGACCACCAGCTCCTCGCGGGCGGCGGCGCCGGACGGGCCGCCGGGGCCGTCGCCGGCGGCGTCCCCGAGACCGCCTTCAGGTTTGGCACAGGCGGCGAACAGGGCGAGCACCGCCAGGCCCACCCGGGCCACCCGGTGTGGTGCGCCGCCCGCCCGCCAGCCCGGCCGCCGCCGCGGGCTGCCGGTGCTCATGCCCCGTCGGCCGAAAAGGCCTTGTCGGCCGAAAGGGCAGCGTCGACCGCACGGCGCAGGGCCGCCCGGGCGAGCAGCCGCGTAGAGTCGAGCACCGGCAGCACCGAGTCCTCGGCCGAGATCAGCAGCGGGATCTCGGTGCAGCCGAGGACGACCGCGTCGCAGCCGGCGCCGCGCAGCCGCTCGATGACCTCGCCGAAGGCCCGCCGCGCCTCGCCCGTGAACCGGCCGTGGACCAGGTCGTCGAAGATGACGCGGTCGACCAGGGCGCGGTCCGCGGGGCTCGGGACCTCGAAGCCGATCCCCCGGTCGGCCAGCGGCCGGCGATAGACCGGACCGTCCATCAGGAAGCGGGTGCCCAGCACGCCGAGCCGCCGGAAGCCCCGCTCGGCGGCCGAGGCCGCCACCACCCGGGCGATGTGTAGCCAGGGCCGCGGGCTCTTCTGCTCGACCTCGTCGAAGGCCTCGTGCACGGTGTTGTCGGGACAGATCAGGAGCTGGGCGCCAGCCTCGGCCAGCAGCCGGGCGGAGACCAGCAGCAGGCGCGCCACCTCGCCCCAGTCGCCGGCCTCGATCGGCGGCATGTAGCGGGCGAGGGGTGGGCAGTGGAGCGTCACCTCGGGGTGGCGATGCCGGCCCAGCAGCTCCGCACCCTCCTCGCAGAGGGTCCGGAAGCAGAGCGCCGCGCCCTCGGCGCTCACCCCGACGATGCCGACGTGCAGGGGCTCGGCCACGTCGGGCATGCTAACCGACCTCGCCGCGACGCGGGCCCGCTCCGCGACCGGACGGCGCCCGGCGGTAGACTGCGGCCCGCAGAGAAGGCGTTCCGACGGCGACGGGTACGGCGACGCCCGGTGGACCAGGCGGGATCGCCGATCAACGACGGAGACCGGCCATGCGGGTGCTGCTGGTAGAGGACAACGAGCTCAACCGCGACATGCTGACCCGGCGTCTCGCGCGCCGCGGGCACCAGGTGGCCCACGCCGCCGACGGACGGCAGGCTCTCGACGCGGCCGCCGGCGACGGCGGCATCGAGCTGATCCTGATGGACATGAGCCTGCCCGAGATCGACGGCTGGGAGGTGACCCGCCGACTCCAAGCCGATCCGGCCACCCGCGACATCCCGATCATCGCCCTTACCGCCCACGCCATGCAGGGCGACCGCGAGCGCGCCCTCGCGGCCGGCTGCGACGAGTACGAGACCAAGCCGGTCGACCTGCCCGCGCTGCTGGCCAAGATGGAGCGCCTCGCCGGCGACGGCTGACCCCCGGCGCGCGACTCGATGGCGACCTCCGCCGGCGACCTCGTCGATCGCGCGCGCTTCGAAGAGGTGGCGGCCGACTGCGACTGGTCGGTGACGGAGCTCGCCGAGTTCTACTTCGAAGGCACCGCGCGCGACCTCGAGCGGATGCGCGCGGCACTCGCGGCCCGCGACGGCGCGGAGCTGGCGCGGCTCGCCCACGGCTGCTGCGGCTCGAGCGGGAGCTGCGGGGTCACCGGCCTGGTGGCGCCGTTCCAGGAGCTGGAGCGGCTCGCCGGGGCCGGGCGCTTCTCCGCCGCCGGGCGCCAGCTGGACAGCATCGCGGCGCGGTTCGCCCGGGTGCGCGCCGAGCTGGCCGGCGGCGGCACGGATCGCCGAGGCTAGCGGCCCCGATCCGGGGGCGGCCGGCGGCACGCGATGCAAGCCGGGTGAGCGGCTGCCGGCGCTAGGCCCCTCCGGCCTCGGCCCACACGCAGACCCGGCCCCGGCCCGCCCGCTTGGCCTGGTAGAGCGCCTGGTCGACGTGGGCCATCAGCTCCCCCAGATCGGCACAGGAGTCGTCGAACGGTGCCACCCCGATGCTGACGGTCAGTGACAGCGGGCCCGCCGGACTGTCGATCGGGTGCTCGGAGATGCGTTCCAGCAACCGGCCGGCGGTCCGTTCCGCCCCCTCCAGCTCCACCCCAGGCAGCAGCGCCGAGAACTCCTCGCCGCCCCAGCGGCCGAGCAAGTCGCAGGTCCGCAGCCCGCCCTCGAGCCGCCGCGCCGTCTCGACCAGCGCGTGATCGCCGATCTTGTGGCCGTGAGTGTCGTTGATCTCCTTGAAGTGGTCGAGGTCGATCAGCAGCGCCTGGAGCGGTTCGTCGTAGCGGCGCGCCCGCGCCTCCTCGCGCTCGGCCAGGTCGTAGAACCCGCGGCGGTTGTAGAGACCGGTCAGCGGGTCCCGCACCGCCAGGTCCTCCACCTTGGCCATCAGCCGGCGCAGCGAGAACTGGGTCTCGATCCGCGCCTCGATGACCGGGAAGTCGACCGACTTGGTGACGTAGTCGTTGGCCCCCAGCCGCAGCGCCTCGACCACGTCGTCGCTCCCCTCCTTGACGGTCAGCACCACCACCGGCAGCGCGTTGGCCGGATACTCCCGCCGCAGCTCACGCAGCGTCTCGAGGCCGTCGACCTCCGGCATGATGACGTCCAGCAGGACCAGGTCGACCTCCCGCTCGCGCAGCGCCTCCAGCGCCTCACGCCCGTTGCCCGCCTCCACCACCTCGTAGCCCCGCCCGGCGAGCCGCGCCCGCAGCACCTCGCGCGTGACGTGATTGTCCTCCACCAGCAGTATCTTCCTCATCTCGCCCTCCCATATACTTCACGCTGAACTTGACATCCTTCATCTTGTCATCCTGCGCAGAAAAACGGTGACAGGATACTTTATTTCCTTTCCAATGTTGCCGTGCCGCGGCCAGACAGGAAATGAGCATCCGGTCACCGTCTCTTTGCCTGCCCCGCGGCCGGGTGGACCCTGCCCCGGCCAGCACCTCACCGAGCCGGCGGCCGGGGCCGAAACTCGGGCTTGACCGCTATTCGCCGGCGGCGCCGGCTTGCAGGAACTCCACCACCGCCGCCTGGAAGGCCGCCGGCTCCTCGAGCGGCGCGAAATGTCCGCTGTGCTCGAACACCCGGAAGCGCGCTCCGGGGATGGCGACCGACATCTCCTCGGCCCGCGCGGCGGGCAGCAGGTCGTGGGCACCCGCCAGCACCAGGCTGCGGGCGGTGATCTGCGGCAGCCGGTCGGTCAGGTCGTAGAACGACAGCTCCTGCTGCGAGTAGAACCCGTGGCGGAAGCTGAACTTCGCCTCGGCCCACTCGCGCGCCAGGACCTCCCGACCGGCAACCGGATCGGCGAAGAGATTCGGGTAGGCATCCTCCAGGCTGTAGCGCCGGAAGACGAGGGTTTTCTCCTCATCCGAAATCCCCTCGGCACCCAGCTCCGCACCCAGCCGCTCGCTCGCCGCCGCCCACTCAGGGAACCGCTCGGCGAAGCCCGCCAGATCCTCCGCCGACACCCGGGCGACGGTGTGCAGGAAGATGGCGCTCTCCAGGATCTCCGGCCGCTCGTAGGCCAAGAAGATCAGATTGGTGGCGCCGTTCGACCAGCCGATGGCGTTGACCCGCTCGAGCCCCAGGTGCCGGCGCAGCGCGTCGAAGTCGGCCCGCACCGCCGCCAGCGACATGTCCGCGTCCTTCTGGACCGCCCCCGACCCGCCCATCCCCCGTGGATCGAAATAGACCATCGTCAGCCGCCCCTCGAGCGGCCGGTAGAGCGCCCGCAGCCCCTCCAGCGTCAGCCCCCACGAGTTGGGCACCGTCATCAACACCGGCCCCGCCCCGTGCACCTCGTAGTGGATTGGCACCCCCTCGAGCTCCACCACGAACGACCCGTTCTCCAGCCCGGGCGCCGGATCGGTTTCGCTCGAGCCGCCGCCGACACCTTGCGGCCCCGGCGCGCAGGCCATCGCCGCCGCGAGCACCAGCACCGCCGCTGGCGCCAGGGCCGTCCAGGCCCACGAACGGCCCCTGCTCATTGGTTGCTCGTCTACCGCCCCGCGGGGGTCTGCATGCGGCGGCGTTGGGCTAGTTCGGGGGCCTCTTTGAGGCAGGTGAGGAGGATCTTGAGGGAGGTCCAGAAGGCGGCTAGGCCGGTGCGTTTGAACTCGGCGGGGCGGTCGCCGACGGCGGGGAAGCCCTGGGCGTCGGGCTGGAGGTTCTCCCACTCGCGGAACAGGCGGCCCCAGGGGCTGTCGAGCACGGCGGCCATCTGCTTCTTGGCCAGGAAGGGGTACCAGAAGGAGTCGTGGTAGAGGACGCTGGCGGCGTAGGCCCAGGGCGCCAGCACGGTCTTGAGCGACCACTCGATGGGGCGCTTGAGCGGACCCCAGTAGATCTTGTGCTGCATCCGCGAGGCGAAGGTCATCTTCTTGAAGGGGCCGACGAAGTCCCAGCGCTCGGCGGCGGCGGCGCGGTCGCCGACGATCTCGAGCTGGCTGGGGTCGCCGCAGCCGAGGCCCATGTCGTGGGCCAGGCGGATGTACTTGATGGACAGCGGGTCGAGACCCATCATCGCCGCCGCCAGGGCGTCGATCGCCACCTGGTCGGCGCTGGCGAGGATCACGTCCTTGACGTGCGGGATCATGCAGCGCGGGCCCGGGCCGTCGCCGGCGAAGGTGCCGTCCATCACCGCGAAGACCCCGCGGTGGACGCGCTGCTGGATGCGCAGCAGGTCGACCAGGGTCTCGTGGATCACCGGGTGGGTCCAGTGGCGGCGCTCGTTGAGCAGGCCCCCGAAGGCGTTCTTCATCGCCCCGGTGGTGGTGGTGAAGACGTGGGTCTTGACGGTCGGCAGGTGGATGACGTTCTCGCCCAGGAAGCGCTTGGGGATGTGGAAGCCCTTGGGGTAGACGTCGTTGAGGCACAGAAACTCGTCGGCCAGGTCGCCCACCGCGTCGCGGACGTGGATCCACTCCTCGCCGTCGTCGTAGAGGTGGACGTTGCGCAGCCCGTGGGCCTCGACCACCGGCAGCTGCTTGTTCTCGCGCTCGCCGAGCCGGGCGTCGATGACCACCGTGCGGTTGTGGCAGGCGTGGATCAGCTCGCGCCGGTAGCCGTCGGCGAGCATCGCCCGCACCACCCCGTCGAGCTGCCAGGGCGTGGTCGAGCTACCGGGGAAGAAGAAGTGCCAGGAGATGTTGACCTTGAGCGCGGTGTCGACCGCCGGGTCGACTACCTGCCGGTAGCCGGCCAGCTCGAGCAGCTCGTGGTAGTCGGCCAGCACCGTCCGCGGCGAGGTCTTGAGGATGGCGACGCGACTGCGCATGGCGGAGCCCCCTGCAGGGGGCGAAAGTCTAGCAGCCTGCGACCGGCGAACGCCGACTACGCAGTTGCGCCACCATCCACGACGAGGACGCTACCGGTCACGTAGGCCGAGGCCCCGGAGGCCAGGTAGAGCGCGGCGCCGACGATCTCGTCGGGCTGAGCGTGGCGGCCCAGCGGGGTGAGGGCGCGGATCTGCTTCTGGATCCGCGGGTCGCCGAGGAGCACCGAGGAGAACCTGGTCTCCACCAGCCCGGGGGCGATGGCGTTGACCCGCACCCCGGCGGCGCCCAGCTCCTTGGCCAGCCCCCTGGTCATGCCGATCACCGCCGCCTTGGTCATCGCGTAGACCACCCGCATCGGCGCCGGGCGGAGGCCGTCGATCGAGGCCAGGTTGACGATCGAGCCGCCCCCCTGGCCGGCCATCATCTTCGCCGCCTGCTGGCACATCAGGAAGTAGCCCTTGACGTTGACCTCGAAGGTCTTGTCGTAGGCCGCCTCCTCGATCTCCACCGCCGGCCCGAAGTAGGGGTTGGTGGCGGCGTTGTTGACCAGCACGTCGAGCCGCCCCGGATCGCCGGCCAGCCGCGCGAAAAGAGCGTCGATCGCCGCCGGCTGACCGGTGTGGCAGGCGATCGGCAGGGCCCGGCCGCCATCGGCCTCGATCGCCGCCGCCACCTTGTCCAGCGCCTCCTGCCTGCGCGACGCCAGCACCACCGTCGCCCCGCGGGCGGCGAAGGCCCGCGCGATCGCCTCCCCGATCCCCCGGCTCGCCCCGGTGACCAGCGCCACCTTGCCGTCCAGGTTGAAATCCAGCTTCGTCGTCATGCTCTGGCCGGGCGACTCTACCTCCCCTGGACGGTGCGACGCCGGTCGTGCGCCGGCTGCCCGCTCGCGGGGCCGCCGCTCAGCGGCGTCGCGGGTCGAGCTCGGCGAGGCGGTAGAGGGTGCCCCGCCACCAGACGCCGCCGCGGACCCGGGCCAGGAGGGCGGCGCACAGAGTGGTGAAGACGAACAGCAGCGTACCGATCGGCAGCCCCAGCGCCGTCCAGCCGCCCAGGCTCGTCCCGCGGACCAGCGCGAGGTGACAACCGGCGATCAGGGCGACGGAGGCCGCGTACAGCGCACGGGTGGGACCGCCGGTGACCAGAACCGCCGCAAAGGGCCAGGCGGTGAGCGGCACCTGTGCCGCCGAGCCGGCCAGCAGCATCGCCAGCGAGTAGTCGACCGCGGCGAGCAGCGGAAGGATCCACGGCATCCGCGGCACGATAGCCGATGGTTCCGACCCCGCAACGAGCCGCTCTCGCCATCCCGAACGGCGGCGGAGGCGGTGGCCCTTGCCCGGCTATACTCGATACGACCGCCTTCCCTCCGGCCGCGGCCGGCCTTCGCGGCCGGGGGCGCCAGCGGGGGATCCCATACAAGCGACGATGGGCGCCGGCGCTGGCGCCCGCCCGCTATCCGCAGGAGGACAACCGTGGACAAGGCGACGATGATCGCGCATCTGAACCAGGACCTGGCCGGCGAGCTGTCGGCCATCATCCAGTACATCACTTACGCGGCCAAGGCCACCGGGCCGTACCGGCCGCAGCTGGCGCAGTTCTTCCTGGCCGAGGTGGCCGACGAACAGGGGCACGCCCAGTACCTGGCCAACAAGATCGTGGCCCTGGGCGGCGAGCCCACCACCGAGCCGCGCCCGGTGCCGCCGGCGGGGTCCAACCGCGAGATGCTGGAGGCGGTGCTGGCCGCCGAGCGGCAGGCCATCGTCGACTACACCCAGCGTGCCCGCGAGGCCGACGAGATGGGCGACAAGGGCGCGGCGGTGCAGCTCGAGGACATGGTCCGCGACGAGACCGGTCACTCGGAGGAGACCGAGCGCATCCTCCGCGACTGGCCGATCTAGCCGTCTCGCCGGGCCCCGACCACCGATGGAGCTGTTCCGCGCGCTGGCGGCGCTGGCCGAGCCGCCGGCGGCGGAGACCCGGCGGCTGGCGGCGCTGCTCGAGCTGGGTCCGCCCCCGGCGGCCGCCGAGCACGCCGAGCTGTTCCTGTTCCAGCTCCACCCCTACGCCTCGGTCTATCTGGGCGGCGAGGGAATGCTCGGCGGCGAGGCCCGCGACCGGGTCGCCGGCTTCTGGCGGGCGCTGGCCCTCGAGCCGCCCGCCGAGCCCGACCACCTGCCGGTGCTGCTGGCCTTCTACGCCGAGCTGAGTGGCCGCGAGGCGGCCGGCGGCGGCTCGGCCGGGCCCTGGCGACGGGCCCGCGCCGCCTTCCTGTGGGAGCACCTGCTGCCCTGGCTGCCGGTCTACCTGGCCAAGCTGCGGACCCTGGCGTCGCCCTTCTACCGCCGCTGGGGCCGACTGTTGGGCCGGGCGCTCGCCGAGGAGGCCGCCCGCCACGAGCCACCGGCCGAGTTGCCGCTCCACCTCCGCGAGGCACCACCGCTCCCCGATCCGCGGACCGCGGGCGGCGAGCCCTTCGTGGCCGGCCTCTTGGCGCCGGTCCGGAGCGGCCTGCTGCTGACCCGTCACGACCTCGCCCGTGCGGCGACCGAACTCGAGCTGCCCGTACGGTCCGGCGACCGACGCCTGGCCCTGGGCGGACTGCTGGAGCAGGAGCCCAGCGCGACACTCCATTGGCTGCGGGCCGAGGCCGGCCGCTGGGTCCGCCGTCACCAGCACCTCGCGGCGGTCACCGGCTCGACGGCCATTTTCTGGGTAGAGCGGGCGACGGCGACCTCCCGACTGCTCCGCGCACTGGCCGCCGAATAGACGCTGCTCCGCACCGCCTGCTTCCGCCAGCCGACTTCCGCTAGAGGTGGCCGCGGCCACGGCCGGCCAGTTCCACGCGCTGGCCGGGTAGAGGCTTCCCCTCGGCACCCAGAGTGCTGGTCGTTTGCGATAGGTGTCCGCCAGACTCCGCCGCGGCCGGGGACGACGTGGCTCGTCCGCCGACGCGCGCGACAGACCTCGAAGGACAGGGCCTTTCGCCACGCAACAGCCTGGGCAGCCGACCTCTTACCTGGATCTTCCGGACCGCGGGGACTGGCACGAGGTGAGACTCCTCTCACCGCATCCGGTAACCGGTAATTCGGCCGCTTCGGCTGGCGCCAACGGGAAACGAGTATCCTGGCGCCGGTTTTCTGCGATGCGCATCGCTCTCATCCAGCAGGCGGCCGGGCCCGACCCCGAGGCCAACCGGCAGCGCGGGCTCGAGGCGCTGGCCGAGGCGACCGGCCAGGGCGCTGGGCTGGCATGCTTCGCCGAGCTGGCCTTCACGCCGTTCTACCCGCAGCGCCCGGCGGGAGCGGAGGTCGCCGAGCTGGCGGAGCCGGTGCCCGGGCCCACCACCGAGCGGTTCGCGGCGCGGGCCAAGGAGCTGGGGATCGTCGTGGTGCTCAACCTGTTCGAGCGGGCCGGCGGCAACACCTACGACTGCTCGCCGGTGATCGACGCCGACGGCACCCTGCTGGGCCGCACCCGGATGGTCCACATCACCGACTACCCGTGCTTCCACGAGCGCGGCTACTACGCCCCCGGCGACACCGGGGCGCCGGTCTACGAGACCCGCGCCGGGCGGGTGGGAGTGGCCATCTGCTACGACCGCCACTACCCGGAGTACCTGCGCGCCCTCGCCCTGCGCGGCGCCGACCTGGTCGTGGTGCCGCAGGCCGGCGCGGTGGACGAGTGGCCCGAGGGGCTGTTCGAGGCCGAGCTGCGGGTGGCCGCCTTCCAGAACGGTTTCTTCACCGCGCTCTGCAACCGGGTGGGGGCCGAGGAGCGGCTCACCTTCGCCGGCGAGTCGTTCGTCTGCGACCCGGCCGGCCGGGTGGTGGCGCGGGCGCCGCGGCTCGAGGAGGCGATCCTCTACGTCGACCTCGACCTCGCCGAGGTTGCCTCCTCGCACGCCCGACGGCTGTTCCTGCCCGACCGCCGGCCGGACCTCTACGCGGCCTGGGTGGGCAAGCCCTAGCTGGCGGCCGCCGCGGTGGGCTCGGCCAGCGCGGGCCGGCGGATCTCGGCCAGCAGCTCGCGGGCCTCGTCGAGGCGGGCCTGGCTCTCGCGGTGGGCCTTGAGGAAGGTGGCCGGGCGGCCCAGGACGGTGCCCATCCGCATCCCCTTGCGCATGGCGCCGACCGTGACCTTGCGGCTGGCGAGCGCCGCCAGCAGCCCGAGGTGGACCTTGAGCCGGCCGTGGATCCGGTAGCGGACGTCCATGGTGTGCCGCCACAGCCCGCCGAGCTGGTCGTAGAACTCCTCGAGCGGCAGCTTGGTGGGGAGCACCGCGTGGGTGATGTCGAACAGTTCCCAGTCCTCGGTGTTGACGTCGGCCGCAACGCTGTCCCACAGGTCGGTGCCGGGGAGCGGGGTGAGCACCGAGAAGCCGCTGTTGTAGGCGCCGGTCCTGTCGATCCAGCGCTTGAGCTTGTCGAAGTCTTTGCGGTCCCAGTCGGGGTCGACGATGAAGTTGGGCGTGTAGCCGACGTCGAGGTCCTGGAGGATCTTGATCGCCAGGTCGTTGTTGGCGGCGGTGTTGGACTTGTTGACCGAGGCCAGCCCGGCGTCGTCGATCTTCTCCAGCCCCAGGAAGATCGTCATCTGCCCGCAGTCCTTCCACATCTCGATCAGCTCGGGGAAGCGGGTGATGATGTCGGAGCGGGTCTGGATGGTGTAGTGCTTCTTGATCCCCGAGGCGGCGACCGCCTGGGCCAGCCGCCGCCCGCGCTTGACGTTCATCCAGAAGATGTCGTCGGTGATGAAGACGTTGGGGGCGTCGATCTGCGCCAGCTCCTCGACCACCCGCTCGGGCGACTTCTCGCGGAAGGTGGACTCGTGGAACTTCCAGACCGAGCAGAAGTTGCACTTGAAGGGGCAGCCGCGGGCGGTCTCCATCAGCGCCAGCGGCCGGCGGAAGTTGATGTAGTACTCGCCGGCGTAGTCGGCGATCAGGTGGCGGGCCGGGAAGGGCAGCTCGTCGACGTTACGCCGCGCCGGGGCGTGGCCGGTGTGGACCGGGCCGCCGGGCGCGTTGATCAGCAGACCGGACACCTTCCGCAGGTCCTCGCCGCGTTCGCGTGCCCGCATCAGACCCGGCATGATCTCTTCGCCGTCGCCCACCGCCACCACGTCGATCGCCGGGTGCAGGAACCACTCGGGGTCGCGCGAGGCGTCGTGGCCGCCCACCACCACCAGCGCCTCGGGGAACTCCCGCCGCGCCCGCTTGGCGAGCCGCAGCATCCGGTAGCGCTCGGTGGTGAAGTTGCACTGCAGACCGACGACGTCGGGGCCGAAGGCCCGCGCCTTGGCGAAGCCGGGCTCCAGGCCGTCGATCCTGAGGTCGACGATCTGGCAGTCGTGGCCCTCCTGCTCGAGCCCCCCGGCCACGCACTCCAGGCCCAGGGGCTCGACGAAGGTGATCATCTCCAGCCCGATGATGCCCCCGATCGGGGGTTTCAAGAACGAGACTCGCATCTTTGAGGCGATGACGTTGTACCGCGAGCAGGCGCCCCGGCGTGGCCGCCGGGGTGCACGGACCCAGACGATCCCACCAGAACCGCCCCGGACTGTCAATCGGCGGCCGGTCCGCCGAGCCCGGCCGCCGGGTGCTCGACGCGCACCAGGTCGGCGGTGAACTTCCCCACCGAGACCTCGCTCTGCAGCCTGACCGGGCGCCGCCAGCGGTCGTCGGTCAGCCAGATCAGCACCCGGGCGCCGGGGCTCTTGCGGAAGATGCCGCCCACCCCCTCCAGCTCGGGCTCGATGATCACCGTCTCGAAGACCCCGGCCGGGGTCTCGAGCGTCTCTCGCCCCACCACCCGCACCGTCCCGCGCACCAGCCGCTTGCCGTCCGAGACCGGCAGCTCGGCCGCCTCGTCGGCGGGCAGGTCGCGGATACGGTAGGCGTAGAAGCTGGCCAGCGGATCGAGGACGTCGGGCGGCACCTCGAGCGAGCGCGGCTCCTCCTCGTCCCGCCGGTAGGTGGCCCGGCCGGCCTCGAGATCGAACTGCACCTCCACCTCGCGGGTCCGCCGGCGCCCCTCCTGCTGGTGCTTGTAATAGCGGACGGCACGGGCGGCGGGCAGGGCCACGGTCGACTCGGCCAGGTCGCGGACCGGGTAGATGACGTCCACCCAGGGCAGCGAGCGAGCGGTCGCCCGCAGGGTCACCCGCCCGTCCCCCGCCGCCTCCACCTCGAGCTGCGCCTCGGCGGCGGGCAGCACCCCCCAGCGGACGGCGAACTCCAGCCGCTCGCCGATCAGCTCGGCGAGCCGCGGCGGCGGCTGGAGCGCCCCCAGCGGCGACGGCGACGGCGCCGCCAGCGCCAGCAGCAGGACGAGCAGCGGGCGGTGGCGGGCCATCGGCGCATTCTAGCGGCCTGTAACACTCGAATCGGTAGTGGATGGGCGAGCCATCGCGGCCGAGATCCAGGCGCGCCGACGCAGTCATAGCGGGGACTCTGGCGAGGAGGCGCAACGCCGAGATCGGCTGGGAGGGCCGCTCAGGCACTATCGATTTGGGTGTTACAGGCCACTAGTGGCCACTGGTGGCGTCTACTCCCGGCCCTCCACGGCGGTCGCCGGCCGGTAGCCCTCGCAGTGCCGCACCGGGAGCGGCGGATAGCGCGGAAAGCGCCGATCGCCGGCGGCCAGCGCGCAGCGCACGAAGACGCTGCGTGGACCGCTCACCAGCCGCAGGTGCCGGCAGGTGGCGCAAAGGCCCGGCGGGGCGCCGAGGCGCTCCAGCAGGCGGCGCGTCTCCCTGGTCGCCGCGGCGTCGCTGCCGGCGGGCGGTCCGATCGGCGCCGGCGGCTCGCCCGGGTTCCGCCACCGCCCTTCCCCGGCCACTAAACTCCCCGCTCGCGGCGGCCGTATACACCCAGTGAGGCCGGCAGGTCCGGCCGTCCCCCCGGGGCCCGGCCGAGCGCGTCCGCGCCCGGCACTCGGGGCCCCCCCGGCGGCGCCTCGGGCGCCGCGCCCGTCCCCCACCCCACCGGCTGCCTCGGCAGCCCAGCCAGCCAACACGCGAGGGGACCGGTCCACCGGTCCCCTTCCCCCCTTTCCGGTCGCTGCTCACTCATAGCGCAGCGCCACCGCCGGCTGCACCCGGGCGGCGCGGCGCGCCGGCAGCCAGCAGGCGGCCAGGGTGACGGCGAGGGTGAAGCCGGCCACCGCCGCCAGGTCGGTGCCGGTCACCCGGAAGGGCACCGAGCTGATGAAGTAGATGGCCGCCAGCTCGGGGTCGAAGCGGACCAGCTCCCAGCGGGTCAGCGCCCAGGCGGCGCCGCTGCCCAGCGCCACGCCGGCGGCGCAGCCGATCAGACCCAGCAGGGCTCCGTAGAGCAGGAACACCGCCCGCAGCTCGCCCGGCGACAGCCCCAGCGCCGCCAGCAGGCCGACGTCCCGCATCCGCTCGCGCACCAGCACCACCAGGCTGGAGGCGACGTTGAAGGTCGACACCAGGACGATCAGGCCGAGCACGAAGAACAGCGCGATCTGCTGCACCCGGAGGGCGGTGAACAGCTCGCGGTTGAGGTCCTGCCAGTCGGTCACCAGGTAGTCGGCGCCGAGCGCTTCGCGTACCTCTTCGGCCACCCGCCGGGCGCTCCCCGGGTCGGCGACCGCGATCTCGTAGAGCACCGTCCCGGCGCCGCCCAGCAGCTCCTCGAGCCGCTCGCGGTCGATCACCGCCCAGTTCTGGTCGAACTCGGCGAAACCGGTGCGGAAGGTGCCGGCCATCCGCACGCTCCGGTAGCGGAAGCGCGGCCGCCCGTCGTCGACGCCCAGCGCCATCAGCCGCAGCGGCTCGCCGGGGCCGGCCGCCAGCCGCCGGGCCAGCTCGGCGCCGAGGACGACGCCCGGCAGCGGCGAGCCGGCCTGGGGCGACCCCGCGAGGGCGGCGACCGGGTCGGCGGCCGGCGACAGCTCGACTTCGCCGAGGTCGCCCAGGCCCTCCTCGGGCGGCATTCCGCGGAGCGTCACGTCCACCCCGCCCGGGTCGCCCGGACCCGCCAGCGAGCCCTGGCCGTAGGCCACCCGCCGCACGCCGACGACGCCGGGCAGCCGGTCGAGCGCCCGGCGGCGGTCCTCAGGCATCGGCCCTCGGGGTGAGGTCACCGGGTAGGCGATCACCGCCGCGTTGCCCCGCACCAGCCGCCGCTGGAGGTCTTCGCGGTAGCCGGTCATCAGCGCCATGGCGATGACCATCGCGGTGACCCCGATGCCGGTCGCCGCCAGCGCCGCACGGGCGGTGCTGCCGGGCAGCCGGCGGCCGGGGCCGGAGAGGAAGCGCCAGGCCAGGGCGAGGATCAGCGGGGCGCCCCGGCGCGGTCGGCTCATCGCCCGCCGACCGCCTTCAGGAAACCGTCGAACAGGTGCACGGCGTCGAGCGGTCCGGGGGCTGCCTCGGGGTGGTACTGGGCCGAGAACACCGGCCGCCCGTCGACCAGGAACCCCTCGACGGTGCCGTCGTTGAGGTTGACCTGGGTCACCCGGCAGTCGGCGGGGAGCGAGTCGGGGTCCACCGCGAAGCCGTGGTTCTGGCTGGTGATCAGCACCCGGCCGCTGGGCAGGTCCTTGACCGGCTGGTTGCCGCCGTGGTGCCCGAACTTGAGCTTGAAGGTGCGGCCGCCGAGGGCCAGCCCCAGGAGCTGGTGCCCCAGACAGATGCCGAAGAGCGGCAGCCCGCTGGCCAGCAGCTCGCGCACCGCGGCGACGATCTCGACCAGGGGCTCGGGGTCGCCGGGACCGTTCGAGAGGATCACCCCATCGGCCCCCAGGGCCAGGCAGTCGGCGGCCGGGGTGCGGGCCGGCAGCACCGTCAGCCGCGCCCCGCGGCTGGCCAGCGAGCGCAGGATGTTGGCCTTGACTCCGAAGTCGTAGACCGCGAGACGGGTCCGCGCCGCGCCGCCGGCCGGCGCCACCTCGTAGGGTTCCTCGCAGGTCACCTCCTCGACCAGGGCGCGGCCCGCCATCGACGGGAAGTCGCCGAGCTCGGCGGCCAGCGCCGGGACGTCGCTGCGCTCGGAGGTGAGGACCCCCCTCAAGGCACCGTGGGTGCGCACCCGGCGGACGATCGCCCGGGTGTCGAGACCGTCCACCGCCGGCACCCGGTGGCGCCGCAGGAAGACCGGCAGCGCCTCCTCGCTGCCGTGGCTCGACGGGCGGGTGGTGAACTTCCGGGCCACGAAGCCCTCCACCCACGGGCGGCGGGACTCGGCGACCGCCGCCTGGACGCCGTAGTTGCCGATGTGGGGCTGGGTCATCACCACGATCTGGCCGCGGTAGGAGGGGTCGGTGAGGATCTCCTGGTAGCCGGTCATCGAGGTGTTGAAGACCACCTCGCCGAAGCGGGTGCCCGGGCTGACCGCCCGGCCCTCGAAGACCGAGCCGTCCTCGAGCAGCAGCAGGGCGCTGGGTTGGGGCTTCACCGCAGGGGGCGCCGCCAAGGGCGGCGGATCGGGGCCAGAGGAGGGCTCAGAGCGGGCTCGGGGCGGCGTAGGCGGGGATCCGGCGCTCGACCACCGGGGCCAGCTCGCGGATGCTCGCCATCAGCTGTTCGAACTGCTCCGGCAGCAGCGCCTGGTTGCCGTCGGAGAGCGCCTCGGCCGGCCGGTCGTGGACCTCGATCATCAACCCGTCGGCACCCACCGCCACCGCCGCCCGCGACAGCGGGATGACCTTCTCCCGCTGGCCCGCCGCGTGGCTGGGGTCGGCGAGGATCGGCAGGTGGCTGATCCGCTTGACGGCGGGCACCGCCGAGACGTCCAGGGTGTTGCGGGTGTGATCGGTGAAGGTGCGGATGCCGCGCTCACAGAGCACCACCTGCTCGTTGCCCTGGTCGAGCACGTACTCGGCGGCCAGCAGCAGCTCGGTGATGGTGGCCGTCATGCCGCGCTTGAGCAGCACCGGGCGGCCGCACCGCCCGGCGCGGCGCAGCAGGGTGTAGTTCTGCATGTTGCGGGCGCCGATCTGGACCATGTCGGCGTGCTCGGCGACCGCGTCCAGGACGTCGATGTCGAGCGCCTCGGTGACCACCGGCAGCCCGGTCTCCTCGCGCACCCGGGCGAGGATCTCGAGGCCCTTGTATCCCAGGCCCTGGAAGCTGTAGGGGCTGGTGCGGGGCTTGAACGCGCCACCGCGCAACATGTGGGCGCCGGCCGCCTTGACCCGGCGCGCGATCCTCAGGGTCTGCTCGTAGCTCTCCACCGAGCACGGCCCGGCTATGATCAGCAGATCGGGACCGCCCACCCGGGCGCCGCCCACCTCGACCACGGTGTCGTCGGGCTTGAACTCGCGCGACACCAGCTTGTAGGGGTGGCTGACCTGGAGCACCTCGAGCACCCCGGGCTGGGCGTCGAAGAGACCGGGCTCGACCATGCCCAGGTTGCCGGTGATGCCGATCGCCGTCCGCTGGGCGCCGGCGATGGGGTGCGCCTTGAGACCCCGGGCCTCGATCTGCTCGACAACCCCGCGGATCTGCTCCGGGGTGGCGTCCATCTTCATGACGACCAGCATGGTGTGCTCCACTCCACCGCCGCCGGCGGGCCAAACATGATAACAAAGCGAGGACGGTTTCCCCGGGCGCCGGCGACGGGCCGAACGCCATGGTGGGGGGCCGGGGAGTCGACCCATGAGGCCCTTTCGAAGCGCCCTGCTGCTGCTCGCCGCCGTCCTGCTGGCGGCCCCGCTCGCCGCCTACACCATCTACCTCAAGGACGGCTCACGGCTGATCGCCCGCGAGCGCTACGTGATCGAGGACGGCAAGGCCCTGATCGTCCTCCAGAACGGCACCCAGACCTTCATCGACGCCGGCGAGATCGACGTCGAGCGCACCGAGCGGGCCAACCTGGGCACCTACGGTACGGCGCTGGTCCTCGAGGAGGGCAGACTGGTCGAGGCGCCGGTGACCACCCCCGAGGCGCCCCGCGAGAACCTCACCGACCTGATCTCGCGCGAGCAGGGGGTCCAGGCGCGGCCGACCGCGGTGCGGCCGGTGGCGCCGGAGGCCGGCGTCGGCGCCGCCCGCACCTTTGGCGGGCGGCCCGACTACGCGTCGCTGCCGCGCAGCCCGCACCGCGACCTGGAGATCTCCACCGAGCTGAGGCGGCTGTTCCGGGCGCAGGGGGTCGAGGACCTGCAGATCCTGCAGGGCACCGCCGAGACCCACGTGCTGCTGGAGATCATCGCCAACTCGGAGGCCTCGGTCTTCCGATCGCTGGAGACCGCGGCCTCGGCGTTCGTCCAGCTCGACCGCCAGTACCCGGGCAAGGTGGAGGGGCTGGAGCTGCTGCTCACCACCTCGGCCCGCGAGCGCGCCGGGCAGTTCCTGATCGGTCGCGCCGAGGCGCTCCAGCTGGCCCAGAAGGAGGTCGAGCCCTCGGCCTTCTACGTCCGCTACGTCGAGTTCTAGTGGACCACTAGCGGCCGGCGCGCGCCGCGCTCAGGAGGGGATCTCGGGGGCCTCGGGCGCCTCGCCCGACAGCCCGAGATAGGCCTCGACCGACATGCCGGCGCGGCTGGCGAAGCGCTGCCGGTAGCTCTCGACCTCGCCGACCTGCTCGTCGAGGAAGATCCGCTCGACGCGGAACAGCGGCACGAACATGCTCGACAGGCCGAGCGTCGGCGGCTCGCGGCGGGCCACCTGGTAGGACCAGTCGTCGAAGCTCTCGACGCCGATCGCCCGCAGCACCGCGCCCGAGGCGTCGAGGTGCTCCAGCACCCCCCAGAACTTCTCGGTGGGGTTGATCAGGTGGGCGATGACCAGCGAGCCGCGCTCCAGCATGACCGGATCAATCGTGCTTGCCGGCGGCCGGCTGCGACACCTCGACCAGGACGCCGCCGGCGCTCCGCGGGTGGACGAACTGCACGGTGGCGCCCTCGGCGCCCGCGGTGGGCGCCGGCCGCAGCACCTCGAAGCCGCCCTCGCGCAGCCGGCGGTCCTCGGCGGCGACGTCCGAGCTCTCGAGACACAGGTGATGGAGGCCGGCGCCGCGGCGCTCGAGGAAGCGGGCCACCGGCGAGTCGGGCCGGGTCGCTTCCAGCAGCTCGATGCGGGTCGCGCCGCAGGGGATGATCGCCACCCGCACCCCCTCGTGGGGCACCTCCTCGATGGCGGCGACCTCGAGGCCCAGCGCCTCCCAGAAGCCGCGCGCCTCCGCGATGGAGCGCACCGCGATGCCGACGTGGTCGAGGCCCCGGATCATCGCCGCGTCCAGGCTACACGACCCGCTCAGCGCCCCAGCAGCTGGCGGGCGATCACCAGGCGCTGGATCTCGCTGGTCCCCTCGCCGATCGTGCAGATCTTGCAGTCGCGGTAGTACTTCTCGGCCCGGTAGTCCTTGACGAAGCCGTAGCCGCCGTGGATCTGGACGCCGCGCTCGGCGCAGAAGACCGCGGTCTCACTGGCGTAGAGCTTGGCCTGCGAGGCCAGCCGGGTCACCCGCTCGCCGCGGTCCATCGCCAGGGCGGCGGCGAAGGTCAGCGCCTCGGCGGCCGCCAGCCGGGTCGACATCTCGGCCAGGTAGAAGGCGATGGCCTGGAACTTGGCGATCGGCCGGCCGAACTGCTCGCGCTCCCTGGCGTAGGCCAGCGCCGTCCGGTAGGCGCCGGCGGCGGTCCCCACCCCGAGGGCGGCGATCGAGATGCGGCCGCCGTCGAGGATCTCGAGCGCCTGGATGAAGCCCGAGCCCGGCTCGCCCAGCAGGTGGTCGTCGGGGACCAGGCAGTCCTCCATCACCACCTCGGCGGTGTCCGAGGCGCGGGTGCCCAGCTTGTTCTCCTTCTTGCCCGGCCGGAAACCCTCCATGCCGCGCTCGAGCACGAAAGCCGAGACGTTGTGGTGGCGCGGCCCGGCCGGGTCGGTGACCGCGAAAACCACGCACACGTCCCCCACCGAGCCGTGGGTGGTGAAGGTCTTGGCGCCGTTGAGCAGCCAGCCGCCGTCGACCCGCTCGGCCCGGGTGCGGGTGCCGGCGGCGTCCGAGCCGGCGCCGGGCTCGGTCAGGCTCCAGGCCCCGAGCTTCTCGCCGCGGGCCAGCGGCACCAGCCAGCGGCGCCGCTGCTCGTCGTTGCCGAACTTGAAGATGTGGTTGGAGCACAGCGAGTTGTGGGCGGCGACGCTGAGCCCGATCGAGGGATCGACCTTGGACAGCTCGATGATGACCAGCACGTACTCGACGTAGCCGAGCCCAGCGCCGCCGTAAGCCTCGGGGAAGATCACTCCCAGGAAGCCCAGCTCGCCGGCCTTGGCGAACAGCTCGCGCGGGAAGCGCTGGGCCTCGTCGATCTCGTCGACCAGGGGCTCGATCTCCTTCTCGGCGAACTCGCGGGCCGCCTCCTGGACGGCGCGCTGCTCGGCGGGCAGCGAGAAATCGACCGCCGGTGAAGGCTCGGCGAGGGCGGGCGCAACGGTCACCCGATCATGGTACCGCTAGCCGCCGGCGCCGGCAACGCAGCGCGACAGTCGAACCTTAATATTCGACGCTCCATCCTGACGCCCCGCGTTCGGCGCCGGATGTTCGGTTCGACGCCCTACCGTCAGGCGCCGCTCTTCAGGCGCCCGTGCTCAGGCACCCGTGGCGATCTCGTCGACGATGCCCACCACCACGGCGCGGATCGGGGCGTCCTCCATCGCCACCACCTGGCGGGCCGAGTTGCCCTCGTCGAGGATGAGCACCGTCTCGCCGGCGCCGGCGCCCACCGCGTCGACGGCGATGGTGTAGCGACCGGTGGGGGCGCCGTCCTCGGTCAGCAGGTCGCAGAGCAGCAGCCGCCGGGCGTCGAAGACCGGGGCGCTGATCGTCGACACCACGGTGCCCGCCACCCGACCCACCTTCACGGCTCGAGCTCCTCGACCGCGTCGACGATCCCCACCACCGCGTGGTCCACCGGCACGAACTTCTCGGGCAGGGCCAGCGAGGCCTCGCGGCTGGCCACCACGTAGACCAGCTCGCCGGGGCCGGCCATCGCCACCCCGTCGGCGGCCACCACCGGCCGGCCGCTGTCGGCCAGCCGGCGGTCGAGCGGCTGGACGATCAGAAACTTGACGCCGTCCAGCCCGGCCACCCGGGTGCTGGCCACCACCGTGCCGATGACGCGTCCGAGCTGCACGGCGGTCTCCGGCCCGCTACCCGGCCGGCCGGTAGGAGCGGGCCCGCTGGCCGAACTCCGGGTGGGCGATCAGGTTCTCCACCATCTCCGGGTGGATCTGGGGAATGACGATGCGGGCCAGCAGCTGCTCGCGCGAGGGGAGCTGGCCGACCCCGATCTCGACCGCCGCCTCGACGTCTTCGACCTCGCCCGAGAACAGCGCGTAGCCCTTGCCGCCCAGCCCGTCGGCCATGCGGATCTCGAGCAGCGCCACCTCGGCCCCCTTGACGCCGGCGTCGGCGGCGCCGATGGTGGCGGCGACGGTGCGCGTCTCGACGATGCCCAGGGCCTCGCCGCGCAGCGGCCGGCGGCCGCCGGTCAGCGCCTCGACCACCGCCGGGTGGACCTCGGGCAGGAAGATCTCGTCGAGCAGCGACCCGGCCCCGGCCTCGCGGCCGGCCGCCCGCGCCTCCTCGACGCTCGCCACCTCGCCACCGGCCAGCACCAGGTACTTGCCGGGGTGGACGCTGCCGGCGTGGAGCGTCGCCAGCGGCGCGCGCTTGACCATCGCGTCGCCGGCCAGGATGCCGACCGCGATCGAGTCGAACTCGAGCAGCACGATCGCCGGGCGCATCGCCGTGCCTAGACGATCCTCAGCGAGCCGACCACGGTCAGCCGCCTGATGCGCGAGAAGGTCCGTGGGCGGGTCAGGCCCTCGCCGGTCGGGGTGGCGATCGAGAAGGAGGTGAAGTCCTCGCCGCCCGCCCCCAGACCCGCCACGTTGGCGGCGTTGGCGACGAAGATGCTGACGTTCATGGCCCGCGCCATGCGGGTGATGCGGGCCACGTCGTTGGAGTAGATGGAGGCCGTGTGGCGGAAGCCGTGCTCGGCCTCGACCGCCAGGTCGATCCCCTCGTCGGCGCTCCGCACCCGCGCCACCGGCAGCACCGGCATCATCTGCTCGGTCCACACCAGGCTGTGCTCCTGGGGCACCTCGGCGACCACCAGCCGCACGTCGTCGCCGGCGGTGACCCCGATCTCGCCCAGCAGGCGGCCGGCGTTCTGGCCGATCCAGCGGCGGTTGATGACCCCCGGCCGGCGCGGCTCGCCGAGCCGCTCGAAGATCACCCGCTCAAGCTGCCGGAGCTGGTACTCCTTGAGCACCACGGCGCCGCTCCGCCCCAGCGCCCGGAGCAGCTCGTCGGCCTTGGAGGCGACGACGAACACCTCCTTCTCGTCGGTGCAGACCATGTTGTTGTCGAAGGAGGCGCCGCGGACGATCTCGCGGGCCGCGAGCGCGAGGTCGGCGGTCTCGTCGACCACCCCCGGCGGGTTGCCGGGACCGGCGGTGATCGCCCGCTTGTCGGTCTTCAGCGCCTCGGCGACCACCGCCGGGCCGCCGGTCACCATCAGCAGCCGCACCCGCCGGTGCCGCATAAGCTGCTGGGCCGACTCGATGGTGGGCTCGGCGACGCAGGTCACCAGGTCGTCGGGACCGCCGGCGGCGGCGATCGCCCGGTTGATCCGCCGCACGTTCTCGGCCGAGGTGCGGCGGGCGTTGGGGTGGGCGTTGAAGACCAGGCCGTTACCGGCCGACAGCACGGCGATGGTGTTGTTGATGACGGTCGAGGTGGGATTGGTGGTGGGGGTGATGGCGGCGACCACGCCGAACGGGGCGTACTCGGTCACCGTCATGCCGTCGTCGCCGGTGCGGACCGCCGGGTCGAGGTCCTCGGGACCCGGCGTCTTCTCGGTCACCAGCCGGTTCTTGACCGCCTTGTCCTCGGCGCGGCCGAGCCCGGTCTCCTCGCGCGCCAGCCGCGCCAGCTCGTCGCCGTCGCGCCGCATGGCGGCGCGGATCGAGTCGATCACCGCCCGGCGGCGCTCGAGGCCGAGCTCGCCGTAGGTCTGGAAGGCCTTCCAGGCGGCCTCGGTGGCGGCGTCGACGGTGGC
>JBFGCA010000055.1:0-29750 GCA_041567315.1 Thermoanaerobaculia bacterium
CCGCCGGCGTCGCTTCTTCTCGGGCCAGGCGCTGCCCGCTCGGCGCTGGACGGGCGGGGGCACCTCCACCGCGGGCCGCTAGGGCTAGGCCTCCAGGGCGCCGGCCAGGATCTCGGCAAACCGCCAGGCCTCGTGGAAGGTGTTGTAGAGCGGTGCCGGGGCGACGCGGAGGACGTCCGGCGGCCGCAGGTCGCAGACCACGCCGGCGGCGCGCAGCCTCGCCAGCAGGCCGGGCGGGTCGGGGGCGACGCGGAGCGACAGGGCGCACCCGCGCTGCTCGGGACGCCGCGGGGTCAGCAGGCGGACCCGCTCGGCCGGCAGGCGGTCGATCAGCTCCTCGAGGAAGCCGGTGAGCCGGATCGACTTGCGGCGCAGCGCTTCGATCCCGGCCTCGCGGAAGATCGCGAGCGACGCCTTGAGCGGCGCCAGCGCCAGGATCGGGGGGTTGGAGACCTGCCAGCCGGCGGCGCCGGGCTGGGCGCGGAAGCTCCGCGCCACGTCCATGTCGAAGCGGGTCGCGGGGTCGGTGCCCCACCAGCCGGCCCACCGCGGCAGCTCGAGATCCGACCCGTGGCGTTCGTGGACGAAGCAGCCGCCGACCGCGCCGGGGCCGCCGTTGAGGTACTTGTAGGTGCACCAGACGGCGAAGTCGACCCGCCAGTCGTGGAGACGGTGGGGGAGGTTGCCGACCGAGTGGGCGAGGTCGAAGCCGGCCACCGCGCCGTGGCGGTGGGCGGCGGCGGTGACCCGCTCCAGGTCGAAGGCCTGGCCGGTGAGGTAGTTGACGTTGCCCAGCAGCACCAGAGCCAGCGAGTCCCCGAGGCGGTCGATCGCGCTCTCGACGTCGTCGGTGCGCAGGATCTCCTCGCCGGGCCGGGGCTGCAGCTCGACCAGCGCCGGGGCGAGGTCGTGACCGTGGTGCCGGAGGTGCGATTCGACGGCGAAGCGATCCGAGGGGAAGACGTGGTCCTCGGTCAGGATCTTGAAGCGCTCGGCGGTCGGCCGGTAGAAGCTGGCGAGCATCAGATGGAGATTCACGGTGAGGGCGTTCATCAGCGTCACTTCCGACGGCCGGGCGCCGACCAGCTCGGCCATCGGGGCGACCAGCGGCTCGAGGTAGGCGTACCAGGGCTCCGCCTCCTCGAAGTGACCTTCGACCGCCCGCGTGGCCCAGCGCTCCAGCTCGCGCTCCACCTCGCGGCGGGCGACCTTCGGCATCAGCCCCAGCGAGTGACCGGCCAGGTAGATCAGCTCGCGGCCGTTCTCGGCCGGCAGGTGGAACCGCGAGCGGTAGCCGGCGAGCGGGTCGCGGCGGTCGAGCTCGAGGGCGCGCGCCTCGTCGCCGGCGAAGGCTGCGGGGCTCATCAGGCCAGCTCGCGCAGCACCGCCCGCACCGGGCTGGCCTCGAAGCCCGCGAGCCGCAGCGGCAGCGCGATCAGCTCGTAGACGCCCTCGGGGACGCCGGCCAGCCGCAGCCCCTCGAGGATCGCGACGCCGTGCCGCCCGCAGGCGTGATGGACCGGCAGCTCCTCGGAGTCGAAGAGGTCGACGCTGGGCGCGTCGAGACCGAGCAGCCGCACCCCGCGGCCGGCCAGGTGCCGCACCAGCTCGACCGAGGGCGCCGCGAAGTCCCGGTTGAGGACCTGTGGGTCGGGGAAGGTGCCGGTGTCGAGAAGCAGCCGCTCGCACTCGACCGCCGCCGGCAGGTCGGCGGGATCGATCCGGCGGCCGCGGGCGACGCGGAGCCGCAGCAGCTGGCAGCGCCCCAGGTAGGTCTCCAGCGGCAGCCGCTCGATCGACGGTGCCCCGGCCGTGCAGTGGCTGGGCGCGTCGGCGTGGGCGCCCAGGTGGACGGTGGCGCGGAGCGTCGACAACTCCACCGCATCGCCGGCCTCCAGGCGGAGCAGCCGCTCGCGGGTGAGCGGCGTGTCCCCCGGCCAGACCGGAAAGCCCTCGGCGACGGCAGGAGAGATGTCGTAGATCTTCACCGCGGTCGCTCCGCCACCGGCGAGCCGCCGGTCCCGCCGCCGCCCGCTTCCCGGAGCCGCGCGAGTATAGCGGCCGGGTTAAACTGCGGACGCTTCCCATGCGGCTCGCGGTCTTCGATCTCGACGGCACCCTGGCCGACACGCTGAAGGTCGACCACCGCTGCTTCCTGCAGGCGTTCCGGGACGAGTTCGGCATCACCGTCGCCGACGAGGACTGGACGACCTACCGGCACACCACCGACTCGGGGATCACCCCCGAGGTGCTGGAGCGCGCCTGGGGCCGGCCGGCGACGCCCGCCGAGGTGGCGCGTCACCGCGAGCGCTTCGTGGCCCTGCTGGAGGGAGAGACCGAGCGGGTGCCGCACGAGTTCGCCCAGGTGCCGGGGGCGGCCGAGCTGCTGGCCGCGCTGGCCGCCGCGCCCGGGTGGGGGGCGGTCGTCGCCACCGGGAGCTGGCGGCGCTCGGCGCTGCTCAAGCTCGCGACGGCCGGTCTCGGCGCCGTCGCTCCCCCGGTGGCCTCGGCCGACGACGCCCTGGAGCGCGAGGCCATCGTCCGCCACGGGCTCGAGCTGGCGCGCGGCGACGGCCACCGCTTCGAGAGCGTGGTGCTGCTCGGCGACAAGCCCTGGGACGCCCGGGCCGCGGCCCGGCTGGGGCTGGGCTTCGTCGGCGTCGCCACCGCCGACGGCGACGCGCTGGCGGCGGCCGGCGCCGGGCTGGTGCTCGACGACTTCCGCGATACCGGGGGGTGTCTGGCGGCGCTCGCCGCCGCCGCCCGCTGAAGCGCGCGAACTGGAGCCCCGGGGACCCGCTGGCCGCCCGGGAACCGGCGGCTGTCCTCGAACCGCCCTTGTCGGCGCGCCGTACCTGTGACCGGTGCTGCCGACGGCGTTCGCCCAGGCGGTAGAATGGCGCCTCCGCCAGCAGCAGCCTGGTTCAGGACGAGACCAGAAGAAGGGAGATGCCAAAGATGCTCATCAAGAAGCTCGCGCTCGCGGCGGCGCTGGCGCTGCTCCTGCCGGGGCTGGCGCCGGCCGCGGCCAGTACCTGGAACGTCAACACGCCGCACAGCGAAGTCGCGTTTTCCGTCCGCCACTTCCTCACCCCGGTGCCGGGCCGCTTCAACGACTTCAGCGGCACCATCGTCTACGACCCGGACGACCTCGGCAAGTCCAGCGTCGAGATCACCGTCCAGGCGGCCTCCATCGACACCAACAACGAGGACCGCGACAACCACCTGCGCTCGGCCGACTTCCTCGACGTCGCCAACCACCCGACACTGTCGTTCCGCAGCACCGGCATCGAGGGCTCGGAGAGCACGCTGTCGGTCACCGGCGACCTGATCCTCCGCGGCGTCACCAAGCAGGTCACCATCCCGGTCGAGTTCCTCGGCACGCTGGAGACCTCGCAGGGCCCCAAGGCCGGCTTCGCCGCCGAGTTCACCCTCGATCGCCAGGAGTACGGCGTCAGCTGGAACCGGGTGCTCGACCAGGGCGGCGCCATCCTCGGCGACGAGGTCAAGGTCCGCATCGCGATCGAGGCCGACAAGGCCCAGTAGGGCCGGCCGGCGAGCTCGCGCGGGCGGGGCTCGCCATCCCGGGCGGTGGCCAGCGTCCGCTCCAGCCTTGAGGCGCTCGAGGCTCTCCCGGCTCCGAACTTGCATCGGCATCCTGCCGATGGCTGACCGGAGAGGGTCTGCGGTCTTCTTTGGTAGGGTCGTCGTCGCCGGTCTGCTTCTGGCCGGCGCCGGCGTCGCCGCGGGCCAGGAGTCGCCGCCGGTCCGGGCCGAGGAGCGGGTCACCGCGGTCGACCTGCTGGTCGGCTTCGAGACCGGCAAGGACGGGCGGCCGCTGGCGCCGCCAGCGAACCTGCGGCTCTCCGAGCTGAGCGTGCGGCTCGGCGGCCGGGCGGTGCCGCTGGTCGGGCTCGAGCCGGCGGACGGGGCCGGCGCCGAGCCCTGGCGCCTGGCGGTCTACTTCGACCTGCCGCTGGCAAGCTCGCGCACCGTCCGGTGGGCGGCCTCGGTGCTGGCCGAGCGGGCCGCCGAGCTGGTCGAGCTGGGGGCGGTCGAGGTGGTGGTCGCCGACCCCGAGCCCGGCGTCGTCCTCGCCGCCGGCCGCGACGCCGAGCTCCTCGACCAGGCGCTGTCGGGGATCTTTGTGCGCGGGCGGGGCGAGGACCGCCTGGTCCGCCGTCGCGAGGAGTTCCTGCTGGCGGAGGGCGATCCGGCCGGGCCGCCGCCGGAGACTGCCCGGCAGGCGGCGGTCGCCGAGCAGCGGCTGGTACGCGAGCGCCAGGACGAGCTGGCGAGCTGGCTGATCGAGCAGACCGGCAACGACACCCCGCGACGCGCGCTGCTGCTGGTGAGCGACGGTTTCGACCTGGCGCCGGAGAGCTTCTACGGCGGCGCCGGGGCCGACAGTGGTGGCGCCGAGGGTGGCGGCAGCGACGGCGTCGGCGCCGGCGGTGCCGCGACCGGGGGCGTCGGCTCGCCGGCGACGGTCGACCTGACGCCCGACACCGAGACCTTGGCCCGCACCCTGGCGGCCTACGGCTGGGTGGTGGCGCCGCTGGCGCCACCCGAGGCGGTGCGCGGCGCCAAGCGGTTCGGGGTCCGCTGGTCCCCCCGGCCGCACCTCATCGCCAGCTTCACGCTGCGCACGCTGGCCGTGTGGTTGGACCGCAACCGCAACCCCAAGAAGGCCGGCGCCCTGACCGAGCTGGGTCTGGCGCTCGAGGCACAGGGCGAGCTCGAGGAGGCCGAGGACGCCTTCCGCCGCGCCGTCTACCACTACTACGACCACCCCAAGACGGCCGGCCGGCAGGCGGCGGCGCTGGTCCACCTGGGGCGGGTGCTGGAGCGCCGCGGCGAGAGCCTGGAGGCGCGCGAGGCCCTCCGCTCGGCGGTGGCCTTCGACCCGACGCTGGCGGCGGCCTACCCGTTCACCGCGGCGGCCCTGACCGACCCGCTGGCGCCGCTCGCGCTGCTGGCCGCGGAGACCGCGGGGCGCACGGTGGAGGACCGGCCGTCGCTCGACGACCTGCTGGACTCGCTGGCCGGCCGGGTGCGGCTCACCTTCCAGGTCTCCGGGCCGCCCGACGGCGAGCTCCACGAGCTGGCGCTCGAACTGGACCGTGCCGTCCGCCCGGTCTACCCGCGCTGGGCCCGCTCGGGCACGCTACCGAGCGTCGGCGCGCTGCGCCTGCGGCGGCTGCTGGCCGGCCGCGCCGAGGAGGGACCGCTGCCGGTCGAGGTGTCCTGCCTTAGGGCCACTGCGGAAAGGGGTGGCGACTCGGGCCGCACCGGCCGGCTGAGGCTGCGTCTGGCTACCGCCGCCGTGCCACCGCCGGTCGGAGCCGCCGGTGCGCGCGGCTCCGCCGGCAGCGGGCTGCGGCTCACCTGGGGCACCCGGGGACCGGCGACCGAGACGGCAGTCCACCAGCGGCCGCTGCGTCCCGAGGAGCTGGCGGCGGGCTCGCTCGAGCTCGCCCTGCCGCTGCCGGCGGGACACGTCTGGGTGGCGGCCGTGGTCGAAGAGATCGCCACCGGCGCCTGGGGCGGCGAGGTCTGCGAGCTACGCTAGCGCGGCCGACCTCGACAGGCGCCCGACCGAAATCAGGACGGCGGTTCCTGGCTGAGGGCCGTCAGCCGCACCCTCACGCGGCCGTAGGCCCATTGCCCGTCGCCCATGGTGGCCAGTCGCAGCCGGGTGACGATGCGGTGTTTGGGCGCCGCGTCGAGACCCTGGCGCAGGTCCCGGCCGAGCTGCCCGGTGCCCCAGACCGCGGGCGACAGCAGGAAGCCGGTGCCGTTGGCGGGGAATCTCGCCTTGAGGCGCCGGCCGTCGGCGAACTTGAGCTCGAGCTTGAGCGCCGGCGCGTTGTAGAGCAGGTGGGCCAGCTTGCCGAGCGGCGTCCGAGCGACCTCGATCTCCGCCCACACGGCGGGCCCGAACCGCGTGCGGTCCATGCGCCAGGACTCACCCAGCGACAAGCTCCGCTCTTCGCTGATTCCGGTGAAGAAGGGCCGGCGCGCCGCCGGCGGGCGGCGCCTCAGGACCAGCAGTTGATTCGCCGCCTTCACCGGCTCGTATCCGCTGTACAGCTCGAGGAGGGACTCGCTGTCGCGGAACCCGGGAGGGAGCTTGCGGAACGGCTCGAGCCGGACCACGACCCAGTCGGGCGCCGCCGCGCTGCGGTAGAAGTCGCGGTTGAGGCGCGCCAGGCGAGGCGTGAAGACGCTGAAGCTCTGGAACACCGGTCGCGGCCGGTAGTCGAGGCCGTGTGCGAGCAGGATCGCGGCGGCGTCTCCGTAGAGGTCCACCGTTCCGGGCAGCGGCGGCAACGGGTTGCCGGCGACGATCTCGTCGATCCGCTGGCGGTGCCACCGCCGGAGGGTGTCGGGATCGCTCCACAGCGCGCGCATCAGGCGGAGCGACGCGAACGGGCGGTGCCGTGCGGCGACCAGGCGGCCGCTGATCCTCTCCTCGAAGCGCAGTTCGGCCATGACCATCAGGGCGAGCGTGGCCAGGCCGGCGACGATCCACCGGACACTCCAGAGGGCCGCCGGGCTACTCTTGCTTCTTGCCGGTAGCGCCACGGCCAGCCAGGCCACGGCGGTGGTGAGCACCCAGGGGACGCTGATGCGGGTGCCCTGCTGGCGGATGGACCCCAGCTTGAAGGAGATCAAGAAGAGTCCGGCGATCGCCAGCAGCCACAGCACCCGCCGCCCGCGCGAGCCGTCGAGGTCGGCCAGGGTCAGCGAGACCAGGGTCAGGCCCATGCCGGCGAGCAGCGCCGCCGACTCCCAGCCGCTGCCGGTGGTCAGCATCGCCTCGGCGTACCCGGCCGCGATCTCGCTGGCGTTGCGGAAGTAGGCCGGCAGACCGGCCAGGCGCTGCCCCGCGGCGACCCAGAGCGCCAGCACGAAGAGCGCGAGATAGACCGGTGCCCGGCAGATCCTGCCGCAGCGCAGCGACACCGCCGCCGCGCTCAGCACCACCACCCACGGCACCGCGACGAAGTGGACGAACTTCATCAGGGCGGCCACCGCCAACAGCATGAGGACGAAGAGCTCGAGCGGGGTGACGCGGGCGCTCCCTTTGCCGAGGGCAAGTCCCACGAAAAGCAGCAGGAGCAGGAACAGGTGGAGGTCGGTGGCCAGGGTGACCGCCAGCAGCAGGAAGAAGCCCAGGCCGGCGAGAGCCTTCATCGGCACGTCGAGGTCCAGGACGATGCGCCGGAAAGCCGCGCAGAGGCCGATCGCCAGCAGCGCCGTCCAGCCGCACAGCAGCCAGTAGGTCCGGGGCCAGTACAGGCGCTGGGCCAGAAAGCCGAACGGACCGAAGGTGTACACCAGGTCCCGGCCGAACTGCAGGTCGCTCAGTGCGAAGTGGTGGAGGGTGGCCCCCCACGAGCCGTCGATCGAGGTGTCCAGGTACTTGGGGTTGGACGGCAGCAGATAGAGGACGCAGAGCGCCAAGATCGCCGTCAGGGCCCAGCGGTCCAGCCGCTCCCGGCGTCCCAGCCGCCGCTCGCCGGCGCTTCCAGCGGCGTCGGCTGTCTCTGCCCTCGCTGTCGGTAGGTTCTTCAACCCACCGGCACCTCGCTTCCGGGGCCCGTCGCCGTCCGCCACCAGGCCTCCGCCCGCGCCTGGCTCCAGGGTCGGGCCAGGGGCACCGCCTCGAGGCGGGCGCGCAGCGCGGCGGCGCTCGCCGGCCGGGCCGCGGGGTTCTTGGCCAGGCAGTCGAGGACGATGCGGTCGAGGGCGGCCGGCACCTCCTGGGTGGCGCGCGCCGAGGGTGGGGCCGGCTCGGTCTCGAGATGGGCCGCCAGCACCTCGGCGGAGGTCTCGCCATCGAAGACCGGCCGCCCGGTGAGGAGCCAGTAGGCGACCCAACCCACCGCGTAGAGGTCGGACCGCGGAGTGGCTTCGCGCTCGCCCGAGAGGTCGCCCCCCGAGGCCCGTTCGAGCAGCCGGGTGACCTCACCCGGCCCGTCGTCTCGTCGCATGACAGACCCGGCCTTCGGGTCGAGCATAGCGCCGCCGCGGCTCGGGCCTCGACCACTTCTACCGGGACCCCGAGATCGACCTCGAGACCCTGGCCCTGGCCCAGGTAGTCGACGAGCAGCTCGAACGCCAGAACCCGTTGGCGAGGTGGCGTCCGGGTGAGGGGCCAGCGGTACTAAGCGCCGACGGCGTCGCGCCAGGCGCGGGGGTCGTTGGGGAGGGAGCGGCCGGTGATGTCGCGGAGCGCCTGGTAGACCCAGGAGCGGGTCTGGCCGTCGAGGGTCGGGTCCTCGGTGAAGTCCAGCAGCTCGGGGACGGCCAGGTTGCGGGCCTCGCCGCTGAGCATGCCGGACTGGGCCAGGCTGCAGGCGGCCCGCTCGCGGATGAAGGGCTCGGGGTCGTCGTGGAAGACCCGGAGTAGGTGGGGGACGATGGCCTCGTCTCCCGAGAAGGCGAGGCCCTCGACCGCCCAGTGGCGGACCTCGAGGTCGGGGTCGTCGAGGTAGGGAACGAGGAACTCGACGATCCGCGCCGGCTCAACGCCGCGGTTGGCGAGCAGGCCCAGCACCCACAGGTGCCAGACGCCCGCGGCCGGGTCCTCGCGAACCACCTGCTGGTGATGGGCGACCTGCTCCGGGGTTTTGTCGATGGCGAAGGCGGCGAGGTAGATCTCGAGCGCCGCCGCCCGGACGCGCAGGTTGCTGGAGTTGATGGCGGTGCGGAACAGCGCGTCGAGCCGGCCCCTCATCTCGATCCGGCCGTGCCAGGCCGGCAGCTCGGCCTCGATCAGCTCGGCGGCGCCGCGGTAGCCGTTGACGGCGCGCTCGAGCAGCCGCTCGGCCTGGGTCTGCGGCGGTGCCCCGCGCAGCTCCTCGATCTCGTGCTCGGAGATCACCGGGAACGAGGCCAGGACCGGCTCGCCGCCCAGCTCGATGAACCGCAGCAGCTGCTCGAACGCCGCCCGCACCGCGTGGGGCTGAATCGCCGCCACCGCCAGCGTCGCGGCCAGCGCCACGCCCGCCACGCGGAGGCTGCGCCGGCTCGACATGCCCGCAGCCTAGCTGCCAGCCGCGACCTGCTCTATGGCATCGGCCACAAACGCGGCCCAGCAGGGCGTGGCCGAAGGGCCGGCCGCAGGTACGATGCCGTGGTGCCGACCCGCCGCCAGGAGATCACCGGACTGCTCCGCGAGCGGGAGATGGGCTTCGAGGAGCTGCGGCTGTGGCTCGAGGTCCCTGTCAAGCTGCTGGCCGAGGACCTTCGGCACGTCGAGCGCAGCCTCCGGAGCGGCCGCGAGCGGCTGCGGATGAGCGCGGCGCGCTGCGCGGAGTGCGGTTTCGTCTTCCGCGAGCGGCAACGGCCCGCACCTCCGGGTCGCTGCCCGCGGTGCCGCAGCCAGCGGATCGAGGAACCGCGGTTTCGGGTGGAGTGATGCTGGAGAGCGGTCCCGGCGGTCCGGCGTCGCTTCGCTGCCAGACGGTCGGTCGGGCGTCCACCGCGGTCCCGTTCGGATCCGCGGCGCCATCCACTCCCGACTCGGACGTTATAGTCAACTAGTCTCGCAGCGTAGTCAGAGGAAAGACCGATCGAGGTCGATGTCCAGATCGGGGCAGCCGCCGGGAAGACGACCCGAGCGCGGCGTTGGCACCGATCCGGCGACCGGGAGGAAAGACATGTCGCGATCCGAGAGCGTTCGTCCGGTGGTGATCGGGTCTCTGCTGGGGATTGCCGTGCTGGGGACGGCGAGCTGCAGGCCGTCCGAAACTCGGGAAACCGGGGCCGCCCCGCAGGCCGAGGTGTCCGCGGCCCCGCCGATCTACGCCTGGGTGCAGTACGGCGTCGGCGGGCTGGAGGCGCGCGCCATCGTCGCCGCCGGTTCGCCCTGTCCGCAGGCGACGGTGGACGGCATGGCGACTCCGATGAGCGAGCGGGCAGCGGCGGGCGGCGATTTCGCGGTGGTCTCCTGCCAGGCGGCGGTGCCGGCGGGGACGGCGTCGGTCTCGGTCGCCGGCACGGCGCTGCCGACGCCGACCGGCAGTCCGAGGCGCATCCTGGTGCTGGGGGACACCGGCTGCCGCATCAAGGGCGACTGGCAGGAGAACTGTGACGGCCAGGGGACCGGGACGTCCTGGAGCTTGCCCGAGGCGGCCCGCAAGGCCGCCGCCGAGGCCCCGGACCTGATCGTCCACGTCGGCGATTACGTCTACCGCGAGTCGGCCTGCGACGCCGACAAACAACCGGGCTGCGCCGGCTCGCCCTGGGGCGACAAGTGGGACACCTGGAACACCGACTTCTTCGCGCCGGCGGGGCCCCTGCTGGAGGCGGCACCGTGGATCGTCACCCGCGGCAATCACGAGGACTGTGGCCGCAACCACCTCGGCTGGCTGCGCTTCCTGGACGGCCGCCCGCTGCAGCCGGCCGAGCTCCAGCCCGACGGCTGTCCGCAGTTCTCCGAGCCCTACGAGGTGGCCTTCGACGACGCCGACTTCCTGGTGCTGAACACCGCCACCGACCCCACGACCTCGGGGCTCGACCCCAGCGCCCAGGACCGCTACACGGCCGAGTTCTCCCGCGCCGCCGCCATGGTCACCCCCGGCCGTTCGGCCTGGACCGTCACCCACCGGCCGTTCTGGGCGCTGGCGCCCGAGTGGCAGGGCGACGATCAGCCCGCCAAGCTGGAGGTGACCGACACCACGCTCCAGGCGTCGATCGCGGCCATGCCCGGCGGCGGCTGGCCGCCCGAGGTCGACATGGCCCTGGCCGGCCACGTCCACCTGCTCGAGACCCAGAGCTTCCCGGACGGGCGGCCCCACCAGGTGGTGAGCGGCGACGCCGGTACCTCCCAGGACTCGCCGATCACCCCGCAGATGATCCAGCAGAACCCGCAGGTCTTCACCCAGCTCGGCATCACGCCGGCCGACTTCAACAGCTACCACGACTTCGGCTACGTGCTGCTCGACCGGGTGGAGACGGGCTGGACGGTGACCGTCAAGGATCTCGCCGGCGACGTGCTGGAGCAGTTCCACCTGGAGGGCTGAGCCTGGCGTCGATCTCGGCGCAGGCCTCGAGCCAGTCCTGCTCGTCGTGGCCGGCGGCGAAACCGCGGCGCTCGGCCTTGTAGTAGGCCGCTTCGGCGATCATCCGGCGCCGCTCCTCGTCGCCGACCGCTGCGGTCGCCGATGCTCTGGTCCGCTTGACGGGAACCCGCTTGCGCGGGGTCGGCCGCGCCTTGGCGGCGGCCCGGGTCTGCGCCTTCTTCATCGTCTCCTCCTCTTCTGGGAGCTGCTGCGCGGTGATCGCCCGGCCCGGTTCGCGCGGCCGTCGGCGGCCGCCGAGCGCTCGCGCACCAGGCGGCCGACCGCCCGCCGCGCCCGGTGGAGGCGGACCTTGACGGCGGCGCCGGTGGTGCCCAGCAGCGAGGCCGTCTCGCGGGTGTCACGGTCCTCGAGGTCGCGCAGCACCAGGACGGCGCGGTAGGGCGCCGGCAGCTGCCGGATGCAGGCCCACAGCACCCGCCGGCGGTGCTCGCGGACCAGCAGCCCGGTGGGGTCCCAGTCGCCGCTGCCGAGGGCGCGCTCGCGGTGCGCCGGCGGCACGCTGGCGAGCGGCACCTCGGGCCGTCGGCGCCGGGCGCGGAGCCGCATCAGACAGGCGTTGACCGTCACCCGATGGAGCCAGGTGCCGAGCAGCGAACGGCCCGAGAAGCCGCCGATCGAGCGCAGCACCTGGATGAAGGCGTCCTGGAGCGCGTCGCGGGCCTCCTCCTCGTCCTTCATCAGCCGCCGGCAGACCGCCAGCAGGCGCGGGCCGTGACGGCGGGCCAGGGTGTCGAAGGCCGCCGCCTCGCCCCGCCGCAGCCGCGGCACCAGGTCGCCGTCGCCGGGCTGCGGCCCGGGGACGCGACCGGCCGCGGTCGCTCGCTTCTGCCCTGCCCCGGCGATCACGGGAGGAGTGTGGCAACCGCCAACCGCCGATTGCACGCGCCCGGCGGCGGGTTTTCGGGCAGTACTTTGGTACTGGACGCGCGAGCTGGTGGGCAGTGCAGGCTAGGGCGGGTCGCCGAGCGAGATGATGCCGCGCTTGAGCGCCAGGGTGACGGCGTGGGTGCGGTGCCGGACCCCCAGCTTGCCGAGGATGTTGTTGACGTGGCCCTTGACGGTCGACTCGGTGACGAACAGGGCGCGGGCGATCTGCCGGTTGCTGTGGCCGGCGGCCATCAGCCGCAGCACCTCGAGCTCGCGGGGGGTGAGCCCAGGGTTGGCGACGTGTTCGGCGAGGCGCCGCGCCACCGCCGGCGGGATGCGGCGCTCGCCGGAGTGGACGGCGCGGATCGCCGCCAGCAGCTCGGCGCGGAAGGTGTCCTTGAGCAGATAGGCGCGTGCCCCGGCCTGCAGGGCGCGGACGATGTCCTGATCGCCGTCGTAGGTGGTGAGCACGATCAGTCCGCAGCCGGGCAGCCGGGCGTGGACCCGGGCGATGGCCTCGACGCCGCTCAGCTCCGGCATCCGGAGGTCCATGAGGATCACGTCGGGCTCGTGGGCCAGCGCCAGCTCGACGGCCCGGCGACCGTTCTCGGCCTCGGCGACCACCGTCATGTCCGGCTGGCGCTCGATGATCGCGGTCAGCCCCTCGCGGACCACCGGGTGGTCGTCGGCGATCAGGATGCGGATCATCGCACCGGCACCGAGACAGTGATCTCGGTCCCCGTTCCCGGGGCGCTGCGCACCTCGAGCCGGCCCTCCATCTGCTCGGCGCGCTCGCGCATGCCGACCAGGCCGAGCCGCTCGGCCCCGGCGGCGGCCATCGACTGCGGATCGAACCCGGCGCCGTCGTCGGCCACCCGCAGCGTCACCACGTAGGGCTCGTAGCGCAGCTCGACCCGCACCTCGCTCGGGGCGCCGTGCTCGATGGCGTTGACCACCGCCTCCTGGCCGACGCGCAGCAGGTTGTCCTCGACGGCGCGCGGCAGCGCCCGCGGCGAGCCGGCGATCTTTACGTCGCAGCGGGTCGTGGTGCCGGCGGCGAGGTCGCTGACCACCCGCGAGAGGACCCTGGCGAGGTCGCCGTTCTCGAGCTGCCGCGGCCTGAGGTTGAACACCGAGCGCCGCGCCTCGGCCAGGCTCTTGCGCACCAGGCCGCGGGCGCGGTCGAGGTGGCGGCCGGCGGCGCCCGGGTCGCTGGCCAGCGCCTCTTCCAGCGCCTCGAGCTGGATCGAGACGCCGGTCAGTCCCTGCGCCAGGGTGTCGTGGATCTCGCGCGCCATGCGGGTGCGCTCGGCGAGCACCGCGGAGAACTCGCGCTCGACGCTGCGCTGGCGCTGGCGGTAGAGGCCCCAGCCGGCGCCGCCGACGGCGCCGGCCACCAGCAGCACGAACCACGGCGTCATGTAGAAGCGGGGCTTGAGACGGAAGCCGATCGAGGCGGGCGTCTCGGCCCAGACCCCGTCGTTGTTGGCGGCGGTCACCCGGAACACGTAGCTCCCGGGCGGCAGGTTCATGTAGTGGGCGGTGCGCTTGGCCCCGGCCTCCACCCAGTCGTCGTCGAAGCCGTCGAGCCGGTGGCGGAAGCGGACCCGGGCGGGTGCCGTGAAGGTGGGGGCGGCGTAATGGAACTCGAAGCGGCGGACCTCGGCCGACAGCTCGAGACCGGGGTCGGGGTCGAGCTCCTGGCCGTCGGCGACGAAGCGCTCCAGCACCACCCGCGGCGGCACCCGATTGATCAGCAGGCGTGCCGGGTCGACCACGGCGACGCCCTTGGCGGTCGCGAACCACAACTCGCCGCCGGCCATCCGCCAGGCGGCCGGGAAGGAGCCGCTGCCGCTGCACTCGGAGCTGGCCATGCCGTCGGCCCGGCCGTAGCGCATCGACTCGACCGCGCGCGGGCCGCCGCCGCCGCCGGGGATCCGCTCGAGGGCCTCGCGGGCGACCCGGAAGACGCCGCGCGGCGAGGCCAGCCACAGCATCCCGAGCCGGTCCTCGAGGACGGCCAGCACGCTGCCGGCCGGCAGCCCGTCGATCGCCGAGAGGTCGGTGACGCCGCCGCCGTCCACCCGCGCCAGACCGCCGTCGGTCCCCACCCAGAGGGTGCCGCCGGCGCTCTGGTGGAGACCGAAGACCGTGTCTGAGGGGAGCCCGTCGGCGGTCGTCAGACGGCGCGGCGGCTCGCCCTCGCGCCAGTGCAGCAGGCCCGCCCCGATGGTGCCGATCCAGGTGCCGCCCCCGGCGTCGATCAGGAAGCTGCTGGCGGCCGCCCGGTGGTCCTCGGCGGTCGACAGCACCGAGCGGAGCTCTCCGTCGACCAGCCGGTCGGCGCCCGCCAGCGAGCCCACCCACAGGCTGCCGCCCGCGCCGCCGGCCAGAGCCCAGACCTCGTCGAACGCCGCCACTCGCGTGAGCCGGCCGTCGCGGAGCCGATCCACCCCCTGCCGGGTGCCGACCCAGAGATCGCCGTCGGGCGCCTCGGCCAGGGACAGCACCACGTCGTGCGAGAGCCCGTCGCGGGTGGTCCAGGTGCGCAGCCGGCCGCCGGCCCAGCCTGCGAGACCCTGACCGAGCGTGCCGACCCATATCCTCCCGAGCGAGTCCTGCAAGATGGTGGTGATCTCGTCGCCGGGCAGGCCCTCGCGGCGGGCCAGGGTGGTGAAGTTGACGTCGCTCAGGCGCGCCAGCCCGGCCGGCCGGGAACCGATCCAGAGTCCTCCCTCGCGGTCCTCGAGCAACGCCAGCACCTGCCCACTCAGCCGCTCGCCGGCGTCTTCGAAGCGGCCGGCGCGGTGACGGGCCGGCCCGGCGGCGGTGCCGATCCACAGGTTGCCGTGGCGATCGGCGGCGAGCGCCTGGACGTCCTCGCTGGGCAGGCCGTCGGCCGTGCCGTAGCGGGTCAGCTCGCCGGAGCTGGAGCGCCGGAACAGACCGGCGTCGGAGGTGCCGATCCACAGTCCGCCGTCGGCGCCCGGCAGCAGGGCGCTCACCGCCAGCCCCGGGACGCGCTCGGCGGCGATCACCCCGCGGCTCCCGCCGTCGGTTGGGCCCGCGGCCGACAGCCGGACGAGCCCGCCGTCGAAGGTCCCCACCCACAGGCCCCCCGTGCCGTCGGCGGCGAGGGACCAGACGTAGGTGCTGGGCAGACCGTCCTGGGCCACGAAGCGGTCGCCGGCCAGGCGGTCGAGCCCGCCCAGCGAGCCGGCCCATAGCGTCCCCGCATCGTCGGTGGTGAGCGCGGTGATCTTCCGGTTGCTCAGCCCGTCCTCTGTCCCGTAGGCGGTGAAGCCGCCGTCGCGGTAGGCAGTGACCCCGCCGTCGGTGCCGATCCACAGCGTGCCGCGGGCATCGACGTGCAGGGCGGCGACCCGGTTGCCACGAATGTCCGGGGTGTTGCCGCGGTCGAAGAGGGTGAGGCGCATGCCGTCGTAGCGCACCAGCCCCTCCCAGGTGCCGATCCACAGGTAGCCGTCGTCGCTCTGCGCCAGCGAGACGACGTTGTTGTGGGGCAGTCCGTCCTCGGTGGTCCAGGTGGCGAGGTGGTACTGGTGGAGCGCCTTGTCGGGCGCCAGCGCCAGACAGACGCCGCCCGGCGCGCCGGCGAGGAGGGGGGCGAGCAGCGGGGCCAGCAGGGGGATCAGCAGACGGGCGGGTGAGGGGACCGGCGTCGGGGCGCGCGGCAGGCCCGTCGGTGGGCCCATCGGCGAGCAGGGGCGGCGGCGGTCGGCCATCGGCGAGAGCGGCTCCGGGGCGGGTCGAGCGAGTATAGGCCGCGGCCCGGCCGCGCCGGCCCGCCTCGGCTCACACGACGCGGCTCCCTCTTGGGAGCCGATCGCGAGCCCGTGGTTACACCGGCGCCGGGCTGGCAACTGAGGGTCCACGCCACGGGTGGCTCCCGCCCCGGCGGCGAACGGGCCGGCGGACTGTCACCGCACGTTGGTTCAAGCTCGAGGCCGAGCGCTACGCTCGGCACAGGCCGCCGTCAGCCGAGGATCGCGTCCACCTTCAGCTCGAGGTCCGGCAGCAGCCGCGGCGACAGCGTGCCTCCGCGCCCCACCTGCTCGGTGTGAGCGTACCCGTTCCCGGCCGGCTCCCGGAACACGTGGACCCGCTCGGTCCGCAGGGCGATCAGCCAGACCTCGGCGATGCCGGCTTGCGCGTAGAGCGGCAGCTTGAGATGCCGGTCGCGTCGCCAGCTCGAGTCGACCACCTCGATGACCAGCAGCACCTCCTCCGGCCGCGGGTGGCGCTCGGCGTAGAAGTCCGCCCGCGGCGCCAGCAGCGACAGGTCGGGCTGCGGCTCCGAGAAGTCGCTGATCTCCACCGGGTTCTGGACGTTGACCAATGCCCGCTCCCCGACGGCTTGGGAGAACCACCGAGTCAGCCGTCTCACGCAGGCGGCGTGCGGGCTGTTGATCGCCGCGGCTTCGTACAGCTCTCCGGCCAGCAGTTCCACCCGATCGTCCGGGCCGAGGATCCCGGCCTCGATCATCGCGTGGTAGTCGGTGGTGGTCAGCAGACGCCGCGTCGCGCCGGTCGGCACGCTGGCAGTATAGCGCTCGGTCATCGCGCCTCCGCCCTGTGTAGACGCGACGGCGGTCGGCGATCTGGCAGCCGGCGGTGCAAGTCCGCCAGGCCAAAAAACCTGGCACCCCGCACTCGCGCACCCGCATTCGCCAGTCCACGGCGGTATGCCCGACGTCTTGGAAGGCGGGCTGCCGCAGCGCCTACTCGAAGATCGCGTTGAGCAGCGCGGCGAGCCGCCGGCCGGCCTGGTAGAGGCGCTGCTTGACCACGCCGATCTGGTCGTGGGCGTAGGCGTAGCCGAGGTCCGGCAGGTGATTCTCGCGGCTGGTGCTCTGCCAGATCTCGTAGACCGCGGACCGGTGGACGATCGACTCCCTGGCCCACTCTGCGGGCTCCAGCGACCCCGCCTCGACCTCTCCACCGAGCTCCGCCTCCAGGAAGGAAGCGAACTCGGTGAAGCTCAGACCCTCGTTCTCGATCAGCTTTTCGTCCCAGACCGCGTGCAGCTTCTCGACCGTCCCGAACCAGTTGACCGAGACCGAGTTGCCGCCCCCGTCGCCGCCGCGGCCGACGTGGAGCGGCTGGTGGACGTCGCCCACGAAGTGGACCAGGAAAGCCAGGGTGGTGAGGCGCAGGGCACGCCGGCGCTCCTCGTCCGTGCTCCGGGAGTCGGCGCCCCAGGGTTGGGCCCCGATCGTCTCGAGAAACCGAGCGAAGCTCTCGGTCGTCGCCCGATCGCCGCGCAGCGCGAGGTCGAAATAGCGGATGGCCGCCACGACGTTGTTCGGGACGTCCTCAGGCAGGGTCTTCAGCTTGCACGTGCGCCCCGGCTCGCCGGCCCGGCCCATCGCCTTCTCGAACTCCTGGCCGTCCTCGACCGTCAGGTAGTGCCACGGCTCGACGCAGCCCCAGGCCGGCTCCGAGCGGATGAAGTCCGGCCAGGCCGCCAGCATGGCGAGGCTCCGCCGCCCGGCGATCGCCTCGACCGCCGCCGCGGCCGGCGGCGAAAGCCGGCCCTGGGCCACCTGGGCGGCGATCCGGTGCCCGGTGTGGCCCCAGGCCAGGGCGATCTGCGGCGTCGCGAGCAGGGCGGCCAGCGCCGCCGCCGCTCGAAGCCTGCGAGGTCCGGTGTGCATCTTCGATCTCCAGCCGGTCGAGAAGGTCCGGTGATTCGGATCCCGGAAGGCCAGCCGTCAGGTTGCCGGCGATCTCACAGTCGGCGGTCCGGCGCCGGTCGGGCAATAATCCGGCCGTGCAGGAGAGTCTCGAGGGCGACGGCCAGCTCAAGGCGGCGATGCTCAAGGCCCACCTGGAGTGGGCCGAGGGGCGGGTCGCCGACCTGCTTCCAAGACTCAAGTCCGCGCTGGACGAGGAGTGCCGCGGTTTCCTGGGCTCGGCGCGGCTGGCCGCGGCCTGGGTCCCGTTCCGCTGCGCCGTCGAGATCGACCGCGCCATCGCCACCCTGGCGGGCGGCTCACTCGAGGAGAACCTGCGCCAGATGGGCCGCCACTCGGCCGCCGTCAACCTCGGCGGCGTCTACAAGATCTTCGTCCAGGAGGAGCCCCACCGCTTCTTCAGCCGCATGACCCTCCTGCACCGGCGCTTCCAGAGCTTCGGCGACCCGGTCTACGAGCAGACCGGCGAGCGCTCCGGCCGCATCTGCATCGAGGGCTGTGAGCAGTACTCCAAGATCTACTGCTGGAGCGCTCTCGGCTACTACGAGGGCGCCCTCGAGGCGATGCAGGTCCCGGGCCCGGTGCGCGCCGCCGAGACCTCCTGCCAGTGCGCCGGCGACGGCGTCTGCGTCTTCGAGCTGGCCTGGTAGCGGCGGCCGACGGCCCGAGCGTATCTGGTGGTCGAGTGGGAGGGCCGCCCGAGCCGCATCCCCGCCGACTGGTTCACCCGCATCCGCGACCTCGACCCCGCCGGCCTCTACGACCAGGACCTCCGCCGCCGCGGCGCCGCCCGCCTCTGGGACCGCTAGCTGGCCTGGCGCCAGCTCTTCACTCTGGACAAGAAGGCCCAGCGGGCGCTCTTGAACATCCTGCGAAAGCTCTCCGAGATGGGCTGGGAACAGGTCTACCGGGATCGTGGTCTCAAATGGGGAGCCATCGCCTCGCGAACGGGCCCCCGTGGCGTGAGGCTCTACTCGCTACGGCTGAGCAAGGGCTTCCGGGCCGTCGGGTACCGGGAGGGCGAATGGCTCCGGCTCCTCTCGCTTCATCCCGATCACGACTCCGCCTACAGCTAGACGAACTCGACCTTCTCGGTCGCGGCGTTGACGACGAGCACGCGGTCGTTGTTGTCTTTGGGATCGGCGGGGAAGAAGAAGAACGCAAGACGCTGGGGCGAATAGCCGCTGGTGTAGCCGACGATCTTCTCGCCGTCCTTGAAACGGACCTTGATCTTGCGGCCGAAGCCGGGTCGCTCGAGGCCGAGATCGGGCTGGTACTCGCTGTCGCCCTCGAGCGACTTGACGAAGAAGACGGCCTTGAGGTCGGCGAGCTGGATCTCCGCGGTCTCGCCGGACTCCGCCTCGGTGAGGTGGAACGCCTCCTTGTTCGGGCGGACGTCTTCGCTGTGGCCCTTGACGACCCTGTGGTCGAGGTAGTGCGCTACCACCATGTTGCTCATGTCGACCCCCTTGCCGGTCCCGCGGTCTCCTGCCCGTTCCCCTCATTGCGGCAGTGGTGCAAGTCTAGCGTCCTGCAAGGACGCACGCCGAGATTGCGTCTTCAAGGTTGGCTCAGGGAGGCGAGCGAATGCGGGTGTGCCAAGACTGCAACAGCCAATATGAAGACCGCTGCTTTGCTAGGCTGAAGGCGTGATCCGGACGGAGGTAACCCACCGCCTCTTTACCGTCGGTGAGTACCACAGGATGCTCGAGGTAGGCATCCTCCACAGCGGCGAGCGCGTGGAGCTGCTGGCCGGCGAGATCTGCGAGGCGGCAGCGGCCGGAACCCGTCACGCGGCCTGCGTCCGCCGGCTGGAGGCTCTCTTTCACGAACGCCTCGGCCGGCGCGTCGTGGTGAGCGTCCAGAATCCCGTCGAGCTGAGCGAGCACTCCGAGCCCGAGCCCGACCTGGCGTTGCTCGCCCGGCGGGACGACTACTACGCCGCGGCCCACCCCCGTCCCGAGCACGTCCTCCTGCTGGTGGAAGTGTCCGACTCCACCTACGACCCTGATCTTGCCCGCAAGGTCCCGCTCTACGCCCGGGCCGCCATCGTCGAGCTGTGGGTCATCGACCTCGAGGGCGAAGGCCTCGAGGTCCACCTCGATGCCCGCGGAGACGGCTACGCGCGGGTCGAGAGCTACGGTCGCGGGGATCTCGTCGCCCCCCGCTTCCTCCCGGAGACCCGGATCGCGGTCGACGACGTGCTTCCCTGAGGGAAGGGCTGGTTGTGGCGGGGCCCGCGGCGGGCTGCCGCTGACCGCTGCTAGAGTCGGCTGGTGGACTGGCAGCGACTACCCGGCGGCGAGCTCATCCGTCAGGGCCTGAGCGATCTGGAGCACGCCGCCGAGACGGTGCCCGCTCTCCTGGTCTCGATCGGCGCGCCGCGACTTCGCCAACTGGGCTTGGCGGTGTCCGGCGAGACCTTCAGCGAGCCCGAGCATCGCCTCTACCGGCTGCTCGCCGTCGAGGACCCCGACTCCGCCCACTCGCGCTACAACGCCCTCATCCGGCGGCTCGTCAGCTTCGAGCGATGCGCCGGCTAGCCGACGCCGCGCGTGTCGAGAGCTTCCTCGAAAAGCTCAGCCAGCAGGCCCGGAGCCCGATCCGCCTCTACCTCGCTGGCGGGGCGACGGCGGTCCTGCGCGGCTGGCGCGCGACGACGATCGACGTCGACCTGAAGCTCGTGCCCGAGGCCGACGAGCTATTGCGGGCGATTCCACGCCTCAAGGAGGAGCTGGAGATCAACGTCGAGCTGGCCTCGCCGGATCAGTTCATCCCTGCGCTGCCCGGCTGGCAGGAGCGCAGTCTCTTCGTCAAGCAGCTGGGCAACCTGTCGATCTACCACCTCGACCCCTACTCTCAGGCCCTGGCCAAGATCGAGCGCGGCCACGCCCAGGACCTCGCCGACGCCCGGGCGATGGTCGTCGACGGCCTTGTCGAGCCGACCCGCCTCGTCGAGCTCTTCGAGCAGATCGAGCCCCGCCTCTATCGGTACCCGGCGATTGATCCACCGGCGTTCCGGCGGGCCGTCCAGGACTTCCTCGGCGAGGCCAACTGAGCCCCTGCTGCCTGCGGAGCCAATCGGCGAGTCGCCAAGAGGCGGGTCGCGCTCGACACCCTGCTCCTCTTGGCTGGTCAGGGCATACCCGCCGCCACCGGCAGCTTGTACGCCTTGGTCACCGGCTTGACCGGGCGGATCAGCCACAGGGGTCGGCGGTTGCCGTCGGGCGAGTGCTTCAGGGGCGATCGCGTCTTCGCCAGCCAGGCCTTGAAGACCTGGTGGGACTTTTCGGTGTCGACGGCGATGTCGCCGTAGCGGTCGCCGGGGCGGGCCTTCTTGACGCGGACGGCCTGGTGCCAGCAGTGCATGCCGGAGAGGGGGTCGGGGTGGACGGGGAAGGTCATGTTCTGGTGGACGCCGGCGTCGGTCCACCAGATGCGGCGGGTGTCGGGGTCGGCGGAGGGGTAGGGCTCGACGCCCTTCTGGCGGGCGATCGACCAGGCCGAGCCTTTGTGCTTGAGGGCGACGGTGTTCATGAGCTGGCGCTGGCCTTCGCCGGCGTGGCCGGCGAGCTTCCAGCGGCCCATGTGGTGCGAGCAGGCGACGACGCCGGGCTTGATGCCCTCGGTGACCCAGGCCTTGACCACGAAGTGACCGATCTCGGTCTCGACGCGGACCAGGTCGCCGGTGGCGACGCCGAGCGGCTCGGCGTCGCGGGGGTGGAGCCACAGCGGGTTGGTGTGCGAGATCTCGTCCAGCCACTTGGCGTTGGCCGAGCGGGTGTGGATCTGGGTGGGGAGCCGGAAGGTCGAGATCAGGACCTTTTGATCGGGGTCCATGGCTTCGGGGTGGACGTGGCTGCGGACGTAGGTGGGGACGGCGACGTCCCCCCAGCCCCAGGCGGCGAGCGTCGGTGAGTAGAACTCGAGCTTGCCGGAGGGCGTCGGGAAGCCGCGCAGCACCTTGCCGTCGATCTTGACGCCCACCGGGCGGCGGCCCTCGCCGTCGGGGAGCGGCGTGCCGGTGGGGGCGAGGTTGAGCGGCGGCGGGCCGGGCGCCCGGGTGTAGACGCGGCCGTAGCGGTCCTCGACCGGGTCCTCCAGCTCCGCGGTCGGCACCTCCTGCTCGTAGACCGGGCCGACGTCGCGCGCCACCTCGAAGGCGCCGTAGCGGCGCATGTAGGCGAGCGGCTCGAGGTCCTCGGCGGCGGCTTTCTCGGGCAGCCCGGGGACCGAGTTCTCGAACAGCCAGCCGTAGTACTCGTCGACGGTCAGCCGCTCGCCGGGCCGCGCCTTGGACTCGACGAAGGGGCGGATGCCGAGCGCCCCGTCGGGGTCGATCCGCCAGGACAGCTCGAGCCAGAACTCGTTCTCCTCCCACACCTCGCCGGGGTTGGTGTGGCGGGTGTCGCCGGCCCGCTCGCCGAGCCGCTGGCGGGCGGCGCGCAGCACCGGCTGGCGGAAGCCGATCCACTGGGCGTCGTGGGTCTCGTAGGAGTGGATGTCGTGGCGCTCGGCGGCGTTGCCCATCGGCAGTACGTAGTCGGCGAAGTAGGCGGTCTCGCTCCAGGTCGGGGTGAGCGCCACGTGGAGGCCGACCTTCTCCTCGTCGGTCAGCAGCTCCAGCCACGAGAAGCCGTCGGGGTTGGTCCACACCGGGTTGTAGACCCGGCTGAAGTAGACCTCGAGCCGGCCGCGGCCCTCGCGCACCAGATGCGGCAGCAGGAAGGACAGCTCATACATGGTCAGCGGGTACTCGACCGGCCAGTTGAGCTCGTTCCAGCTCTCGGGGTGGCGCGGCAGGTGGATCGGGCGGGCGACGAACTTGTTCCAGGCGTTGGGGTAGGTGCCGCCGGGAACTGCTATTGATCCCATCAGGGCGTTCAAGAAGAACAGCGTCCGCGCCACCTGCCAGCCGCCCTCGTTGCCGGCGGCGGCCGAGCGCCAGTTGTGGGTCGAGAGCCGGTGGCCGGCGGTGGCGACGGTCTCGGCCACCCGGCGGATGGTGTCGGCGTCGACGCCGGTCTCTCGGGCCGCGAACTCGAAGGTGTAGCCCTCGTACTCGGCCTCGAGCATGCGCTCGAAACTCTCGAAGGTGGGGTCGAGCCCGGGGTGGACCACCTCCAGGTACTCCTGCCAGTTGAACCAGCGGCGGACGTAGTCGCGGTCGTAGAGGCGGTTCTTGATCAGGTGGTTGGCGATCGCCAGCAGCAGCGCCGCCTCCGAGCCGGGCTGGGTGGCGAGCCAGAAGTCGGCGTGGGTGGCGGTGTTGGAGAGCCGGGTGTCGAGGACGATCAGCTTGGCGCCGCGGCGCTTGGCCTCGACGATGCGCTGGGCGTGGGGGTTGAAGTAGTGCCCGGTCTCGAGGTGGGAGCTCACCAGCAGGATCACCTCGGCGCGGGCGTGGTCGGGGCTGGGGCGGTCGATGCCGCACCAGAACTGGTAGCCGGCGCGCGCCGCCGAGGAGCAGATGTTGGTGTGCGAGTTGTGGCCGTCGACCCCCCAGGCCGCCATCACCCGCTCGGTGAAGCCGTCCTCGCCGGGGCGGCCGACGTGGTACATGACCTCGTTGTGACGGCCCTCCTCCATCGCCCGGCGGATGCGGCCGGCGATGTCGTCCAGCGCCTCCTCCCAGGAGACCTGCTGCCACCTGCCCTCGCCGCGCGCCCCGGCCCGTTTCAGGGGCTGGAGGATGCGGTCGGGGTCGGTCACCTGGTTGAGGGTGGCCGGTCCCTTGGCGCAGTTGCGACCCCGCGAGCCCGGATGCTCGGGGTTGCCCTCGAACTTGCGGATCGCCATGGTGTCCTTGTCGACGTAGGCCAGCAGGCCGCAGGCGGACTCGCAGTTGAAGCAGGTGGTGGGGACCAGCAGGTAGCGCTTCTCGACCCGCTTCGGCCAGGCCTTCGAGTCCAGCTCGACCCAGTCGTCCCAGCGCTCTTTGGGGGGGAAGGAGGCGAGGTGGATGCGGCTGGGGCCGGGGTAGAAGGTCTCGCCGCGGGCCTCGGTGGCGGTGCGGGCGGCGCTGACGCGCTGGTTCAGTTTCTTGAGGTCCATGTTGGTCACGGTCTCCTGGATGGGGACGCCCCCGCCCGTGGCTGGGGGGCTTTCGCGCGGGCGATGGGTCGCAGCCTGCGGGGGTTCCCCCGCGGCCGCCTGGGGGCCGGGGGGTTCCCTTCGCTCCACTCCCCCACCCTGGCCAACACGTTCCGCTGCCGGGAACCCCCCGGCCTGGCGGCGGCCTCCCGCCCCCTGACGGCGGACTGCCGCGTTGCCGTAGGGTCGATGCCTATGACGGGTCCCGGGCGGCCAAGAAGAAGAGGGGCTCCGAGGCGAACAGTAGTGGTGAGGTCGGGCATGGTCAGGCGAGGGGGACGGACTGGCCGGCCTGGACGTAGGCGTGTTCGAAGGCGAAGAGGCCGGCGAGGGCGGTGAGTGCGGCGGGCCAGGGGCCGAGCCAGGGGGCGGCGACGGCGGCGGCGGCGAGCAGCAGGCCGGCCCAGAAGAAGCCGGCGAAGCGGCCGGCGGTCATCTCGTGGGTGGCGAGGCGCGCGTGGGCGGTGGGATGGGTGAGGGTGATCTCGCCGAGGACCATCAGCAGGTGGGCGGCGGCGGTGACGGCGACGACCTGGAGGAGGGGGGGCACGGCGGAGGGCTCGAAGAGGAGCGCCACGGGGAGCAGGGCGGCGGCGCCGGCGAGGACGGTCTGGACCGCCAGGTGGGGCGGCAGCAGCGGGCTCTGCCAGAGGTCGCGGGCCTTGGCCTGGGCGAACAGGTAGGCGGTATAGACCGCGGTCAGCAGGCCGAGCGGCAGGCCGGGCCAGGCCAGCCAGCGGCGGACGGAGTCCGGCCAGTCGAGCAGGCTGGCCAGGAAGTGGAGGCCGAGGACCGCGCCGTAGCCGGCGATGATGAACGCCCCCTTGACCAGCCAGCTCCGCCAGTGGGGACGGGCGAAGATCATCCAGAAGCGTTCGGGGTGCTCGAGGTCCCAGACCAGGAGCGCCCCGGTGACGCCCAGGAAGGCGCCGCCCAGGATCGGGGCCGCCCAGCGCCACAAGGGGCTGGCGTCGCCGATGGCGCCCAGCAGCAGGAGCAGCAGCGCCACCAGGTAGACGCCGGCGGCGATCCCCTTGGTCAGGGTGTAGAGGCTCACCCGCCAATCCCAGGGCGCCTTGTGGGGCACGTCGTAGGAGAGCAGGGCGGCGGCCGAGGAGTTGCCGGCGACCGGGTTGCCGGCTCCGGAGTCGCCACCATCGGGGTGGCCGGAGACCACGTGCGAGCCGCCGGTGAGCTGCTCGCTCCACATGAACAGGCCGCCGCCCGGGCGCTTCGCCGCCAGCGGGTCGAGGGTCGCCTGGTGAGCGCCGCGGTAGAACAGCTTGGGGTGGGTCTCCTTCTCGGGCCGGCGGACGCTGACCGGCTCGCGGTGGACCATCCGCGTCACCCTGGCGCCGGGGTCCTCGAGGTCGCCGACCAGGATCGCCTCGGTGGGGCAGACCACCACGCAGGCCGGCTCCAGCCCCACGTCGATGCGGTGGGCGCAGAAGTTGCACTTCTCGGCGGAGTGGTCCTCGGGGTTGATGAAGATGGCGTCGTACGGGCAGGCCGCGATGCAGGCCTTGCAGCCGATGCAGATCGACTTGTCGAAGTCGACGATGCCGTCGGGCCGCGCGTACATGGCGCGGGTCGGGCAGGCGTGGGTGCAGGGGGCGTCGGCGCACTGGTTGCAGCGCGTCACCTGGAAGGCGCGCCGCGCCTGGGGGAAGGTGCCGACGTCGACGTACTTGACGTAGGTGCGGGTGACCGACAGCGGCACCTCGTTCTCGGACTTGCAGGCGGTGGTGCAGGCGTGGCAGCCGATGCAGCTCTCGTGGTCGATGACCTTGGCCCAGCGCGCGGTCGGCTGCGGGGTCGGGTCGGCGGCTGCCGTCATGGGTTCGGCCATCTATCCTCCCTCGATGTTCCGGTCGCGTAATCTTAACCACGGCCGCAGACGGCGCCCGCCGGCCCGACGGCTCATCACTATCGCCCGCGACGCTCCGCCAGAGGAGACCTCATGACCGATCCGGCCCCCGACGCCGCGCCCCCGGCGGCGCCCGCCGACAGCTCGCAGACCAGCTCCCGGAGTGGTTCCGGGACCGCCGCGCAGGCCCCCGCGCGGGACCCCGCCGCGGTCCTCGCCTCGGCGCCCGCCTCGAGCCCCGAGTTCACCACCGCCATGGTCCACCTCTACCGCGGCGAGGTGGCGCGCTCCAACACCTGGCGGGGGCGGCTCGATGCCACCACCAACTGGGCGGTGGTGACCACCGGCGCCGCCCTCACCTTCGCCTTCGGCGGCGTCGCCAACCCGCCGGTGGTGCTGCTGATCGTCACCCTGCTGGCGCTGCTCTTCCTGTTCATCGAGGCGCGCCGCTACCGCTACTACGAGTTGTGGACCCACCGGGTGCGGCTGATGGAGACCAACTTCTACGGCAGCCTGCTGACCCCCAACGCCCAGGCGCGGAGCGACTGGCGGGAAGAGCTCTACCAGAGCCTCCGCCATCCGGCCTTCCCGATCACCCTGCTCGAGGCGCTGGGCCGGCGCTACCGCCGCAACTACGCGCCGCTGTTCCTGATCCTGGCGGTGAGCTGGTTGGTCAAGGTGACGATCCACCCGACGCCGGTCGGCGGCTGGCCGGAGTTCCTCGAGCGGGCCGCGGTGGGGCCGCTCCCGGGCTGGGCGGCGCTCACCGTCGGCGTCGTCTTCAACGGCGCGCTGATCGCCCTGGGGCTTTTCACGGTGGGTTTGCGGCGCTCGGACGCCGAGGTGTTCGGCGAGGCGCCGCGGGCCTACAAACGGCTGCTGGTGCGGCTGCGGGCGGCCACCCGCGAGGCGCTCGAGATCGACCTGGGCGCTTTCCGCCCCACCTGGGGCGACCGCCGCAAGCAGCTCGTCTACATCGTCTCCGACCGGGTCCAGGAGGTCGGCCGGCCGCTGCTCCAGGAGCTCGACCGCGGCGTCACCCTGATCAAGGGCGTCGGCATGTACAGCGGCAAGGAGCACGGCATCCTGATGTGCGTGGTCACCGGCCGCCAGGCCGACCGCCTCAAGGAGATCGTTCATCGCCACGACCCGCGCGCCTTCGTGGTCATCACCGGCGCCCGCGACGTGCGGGGCGAGGGCTTCCGCCCCCTCGAGGCCTGAGCCCGCCGCCCCGCGGCCGCGGCCGCCGCTGCCGCTCAGCGGCCCCAGGAGTAGCCGATCTCGAGGTCGAACTGGTCCATCTCCAGCTCGATGGTCTGGGCGCCCGGGGCCTCCAGCGGGTTGGCGCCCCTGACGCTCACCGAGGGGGCGTACATGAAGGCCAGGTTGAGGGCGCCCCTGCCGAGCTGGCGGGTGAAGCCGAAGGTCAGGTGCTCCTCCATGACCCCGGGGGCGAGGATGTTGAACAGCACCTCGGTGTCGGGGATCGGCTGGTCGCCGCTCGAGACGCCGGCGCGCCAGGTCCACGGGGCGCCGCCCCACTGCACGCCGGCCTTGACCACCGTCATGTCCTCCCAGCCGAAGCCCGGCCCGGCGATCCGCCCGAGCAGGAAGTTGGGGTCGCCGCCGAAGGCGCGGCCGAGGGCGGGCATCAGCGGGTTGCCCACCGCCTCGACGTCGCTGTAGAGGATCTGCTGGACGTCGAGCACGAAATAGGACGATTCCCCAAATCGGTAGGCGAACCCCGCCGTCCAGGTGGCCGGGATGTCGAAATCGCCCTCGCCGGCGAACAGACCGGCGTAGTCCGAGAACTCCTCCATGGCGATCTGGGTCTGGTAGGCGACGCCGAACGAGAAGCGGTCGGTCCACTGGCCGAGATAGCCCACCCGGCCGCCGAAGCCGGTCGAGTCGTCGTGGCCGTTGTTGCTGAGCGCGGCCGGGTTGGACGAGAACCCGCCGAAGGCCTGGATCCCCTGCACCTCGAAGGTCTGGTAGGCGAGGATCGGACTCACTCCGAAGGCGTGCCTGCCGCCGCCCGGGCGGGTCGCCCACGTGGGGACGATGAAGAGCTGCGACAGGTCGACCCCGGTCGGCTGGGTGCCGAAGAAGGTGCTGGTCGCGTAGTCGGTGTTCATGCCGCCCTGGCCGTAGACCGAGATGCCGATCGAGCTCGACGGGCCCAGCATCCAGTTGGCACCGAAGTTGGGCACGAAGAAGTACTCCGAGTCGCTGTCGACGGTGCCAGGGACCAGCCCGAAGGTGCCGGGGAAGCCGGTCGGATCGCCGCTCACGGTGTACTTGCGGTTGGGGTTGAAGATCGCCATGCCGACGTCGTAGCGCTTGCCGACCAGCGCCATACCGGCCGGGTTGGTGCCCGCCGCCAGCGCGTCCTGCGGCAGCGCCACCCCCGCCCCGGCCAGCCCCTTCGAGCGGGTGCCGACGCCGTGGATGAGATAGCCGTTGGTGGCGGCGAGCGGCGCCGCGGTCAAAGCCAGCGCCGCGGCGGCCAGCAGCAAGAGCCCGAGCCGAGTAGTCGAGGACCCTGTCATCGGAGGATCTCCTTTCACTGTCCTTGCACGTGTTCGCGAGCCCGCGGACGGGCCGGGACCAACCGGGCGCACGCCGGGAGCGCCGCCGCGGACGCCGTCCACCCTCGCAGGCGGCGGGCGCCCCCGCCACGGCTGGGCGGGTGGGTCGGTTGACGCATCGAGACGGCGGCCGGGCTGCCCCTGCCCTCTGCCGACGGGTGGGGCCGGCCCGCCCCTTTGTATCGCTAGTTGCCGAAAAAGGAATATAGGCAGCCGCGCCGGGGCTGTCAAGGGAAGGGAGCGGAGAGGCCCTCGACGCGCCACTGGCCCCACCGACCGGGGACGTCAACTGACGGCATCCGGGGGTCCGGGTTCGCGCTGACGATCTCCCTGTCGGTGCCGCTGGTCACCGCGAGCCGAGGCGCGGCAGCCCGATTGACGGCGGGTCCAGGCGGCGATACGATCCCGCATCCTCCGCTCAACCTTTCACTGGCCTCGAGGCGGTTTCGCTCTCGGCGCGAGGGACCTGTCCGTCAAGGACGGCTTGCAACAGACAAAGGAGCGTTGCACGAGGCGAGCCTGGCTTGTCGGGGATCAGCCTAGAGACTCGGGCGGCGCCCGGGAATGAGGGGAAACCCCCCTTCGCACCGGGGGAAATCCCCCAGACGGCTGTGCGGCCCTGCGGTCACGGCGAAAAAAAGGGGGAGGCACGGGCCTCCCCCGAGAATAAGCCGTAGCCTTCCGGCTACGGAACCACGGTCGTCGTCGCCGTCGCGGTGTCGTCCGTCAGGTCATCGGTCGGATCGTCGTCGGCGATGGTAGCGGTCCACAGGACCTCACCCTCGCCGACGGGCACCGCCCCACCGGGACACAGGCTCCCGGCGGTGCACGGCGGGAAGAGCCACGTGGTGTGCCCGTCGCCGGCGGGGTCGGAAACCGGCATGGTTTGGCTGTATACCCCCAGACCGCCCTGCGTGCCGACCAACGTCGCCGGTCGCGGCTCGTCGACCGCGCCGCCGTTCCTGACCACCAGCTTCAACGAGATCACGGGCGGCTTCCTGCTGCTCAGGCGGACCCTCTTGGTGATCTTGAAGGCCTTGATGTCGAGATCCACCACCACGGGCGGCGCCTCACAGATGTCCTGATCCTCGTCGCAGATCTCGCCCGCCGGACAGGGATCGCCGGTCGACTGGCAGTCGAGCGCCGGATCACAGAACTCCGTTCCCGTGCAGAACAGGCCGTCGTCAGGGCAGTTGGCGTCGTTGGGCACGTTGTCGCAGCTGTTCGTCTCTTCGTTGCACGAGTCGTCCGTGCAGCCGACGCCGTCCGAGCAGTCCGGTGGCGTGCCCGCATCGCACGTGTCGGTGGCCTCGTTGCAGACCTCGTCGCCGTCGCAGTGGAGGCCGTTGCCGCAATCGAGTGGGGCGCCGCCGCCACAGACGCCGGCGCCGTCGCAGGCCTCGTTCTCGTTGCAGAAGAGCCCGTCGTCGCAAGCCGCGCCCGCCGGCACCCAGTTCGGATCGCAGGCGCCCGACAGGCAGCTGTCGGCGTTGTCGCACTGATCCGAGGAGGGATCGCCGCA
>JBFGCA010000056.1:0-29718 GCA_041567315.1 Thermoanaerobaculia bacterium
CCTCCACCGATCCGCTCGAGCTGTTCGGTCGCACCGGCAACCCCTACCCGTCGCAGCTCTTCCGCAACAACGGCGACCGCACCTTCACCGACCAGGCGCGGGCCGCCGGGGTCGTCAACCGCAGCTTTGCCAAGGGGGTGGCCTGGGGCGACTACGACGACGACGGCGATCCCGATCTCTATGTCTCCAACATCGGCCCCAACCGTCTGTACCGCAACAACGGCGGCGGCACCTTCACCGACGTGGCGGTCGAGCTGGGGGTCACCGAGCCGACCGCGGTGAGCTTCGCGCCGTGGTTCTTCGACGCCGACAACGACGGCGACCTCGACCTGCTGGTCAACGACTTCTCGGTCTCGGTGCCCACCGTCTCGGCGGCCTACTTCGGCTTCCCGATCGACGAGGGCCACCCGGTGCTCTACCGCAACGACGGCGGGCGCTTCACCGACGTCTCGCTCGCCTCCGGACTCCGCCGGCCGCTGCTGGTCATGGGCTCCAACTACGGCGACCTCGACAACGACGGCTGGCTGGACCTCTATCTGGGGACCGGCAACCCCCACTACAGCTCGCTGATGCCCAACGTCATGTACCGCAACCTGGGCGGCGGGCGGTTCGCCGACGTCACCTTCGCCGGCGGCTTCGGCCACCTGCAGAAGGGCCACGGGGTGGCCTTCGGCGACCTCGACAACGACGGCGACCAGGACCTGTTCGAGCAGATGGGCGGCGCCTTCCCCTACGACGCCTACGGCAACGTGCTCTACGAGAACCCGGGCAACGGCAACTCCTGGCTGGTGCTGCGTCTCCAGGGGGCCGGCGCCAACCGCTTCGCGCTCGGCGCGCGGGTCGAAGTGCGCGTCACCGACGCCGCCGGGCCGCGCTCGGTCCACCTGCTGGCCGGCAGCGGCGGCTCCTTCGGGGCCTCCAGCTTCCAGCAGGAGATCGGTCTCGGCGCCGCCGAGACGATCGAGGCGATCGTCGTCCGCTGGCCGACCGGGCGACGCCAGGAGTTCGCCGGCCCGCCGGTCAACGGCTTCTACCTGGCGGTCGAGGGCGAGCCCGACCTGCGCCGGCTCGAAGTCCCTCGCATCGAACTTGCAGGCGGAGCGGGCGGCGGCGGCACCGAGCACCGCGGCCACGGCGACCATGGCCACCGACACGGACCGCCAGGAATCGGCCCGGAGGACGGCGGAGGCACAGCAGCGGCGGAGCCGCTTTCGGCCGCCCAGCCGCCCACACAGAGGTTCCAGGTAGGAGATTCCCGATGATCCGCTTTTTCAATGGCCGGCGCGGGAGGTCCGCAGCTACGGTGGGCGGCCCCACCCGCAGTCGCAGACGGCCCCGCGCCGCCGCCAGACGGTCGGGCAGACTTGCGCCACGGGCTGCCGGGTCGCCCAGGCGCTGGCCGATGCTCACCGGAGTTGCCCTGGTCGCGATCCTCGCTGCCGGCATGGCTGCGGCCCAGCAGCCGCCGGAAGACGCGGCCGCCGCGGTCGATCAGGCGCTCGAGCGGTTCGACGCCGGCGAGCTGGAGGCGGCGATCGGGCTGCTCGAGCCCCTGGCCGGGCTGGCGGAGACGCCGCCGCAGCTGCGGGCGGTGCTGGGCGCCCTCTATCTCGAGGCTGGGCGCTCGGCCGAAGCTCTGGCCCTGCTCGAGCCGATGGCGGCGGCCGAGGGTGCCGATCCGGCGGTGCTCTACAACGCCGCCCGCGCCGCCCTGGCCGAGGGCCGTTTCGAAGAGGCCGAGAGCTGGCTGACCCGTTCGGCCCGGCTGGCGCCGGGCTCGCCGGCGGCGCGCGAGCTGGGGCTGCTCCGCGGCCGCCAGGGCCGCCTGCAGGAGGCCTTCGTGCTGCTCCGGCCATGGATCGCCGATCATCCGGACGACGAGGAGGCGCGCCTCGCCGCCGCTCTGTGCGCGGTGCAGATGGAGCGCGCCCCCGAGGCCGAGGAGCTGCTCTCCGACCTGCCCCAGGACAACCCCCGGGTGCGGCTGCTGTGGGGCAAGACGCTGCTTCTCAAGGGCGATCCCTACGGCGCCCTGGCCACTCTCAAGCCGCTCCTCGAAAGCGGCGCCGACGAGCAGCTCGAGATGGACGTGCGGCGCTCGATGTCGCAGGCCTACGTGCTCACCGGCCAGGGCGCCGAGGCCGTCGAGCTGCTGGCCGGACGGGTGTCCGGCTACCCCGCGGCCGCCCTCCAGCTCAGCCACGCCCAGTACCAGAGCGGCGACCTCGAGGCGGCCATCGAGACCATCGCGCCCTTCGCCCAGATGCTGCTCGCCGCCCAGCCCGAGCAGCGGGCGATGCTCGGCCCCGGCCTGGCCGGCGGCATCGCCCTCGAGTACGGCCGCCTGCTGCTCAACTCCGGCCGCGCCGAGGACGCTCTGCCCCACCTCGAGCTGGCCACCGAGCTGACCCCCGACAACAAGCAGCCCTGGCAGTCGCTGGGCCAGGCGCTGGCCGCTGCCGGCCGGCGCGAGGAGGCCAGGGCCGCCCTCGACCGCTTCCAGGAGATCACCCGCACCGAGGTGCCGAGCGCCACCAAGGAGATGCAGCTCCGCCGCGACGCCGAGGACCCCACCGGCCGCCAGCTCCGCGAGGCGATGAAGCTGCTCGGACAGGGGCGGCCCGAGGAGGCCCTGCGCCTGGTCGCCCAGGAGGCCGAGCTGGCCCCCGCCGACCCCCGGCCGCGGCTGGTCGAGTCCCGCATCCTGATGGTGGGCGGCCGCCACGCGGACGCCCTCGCCGCCGCCGAGCGCGCCGCCGCCATCGCCCCCGACAGCGCCGACGCCGCCTACCAGCGGGGCGTCGTGCTGATGGCCCTCGACCGGCTCGACGAGGCCGAGGCCGGGTTCCGCCGCGCCCTCGAGCTGACCCCCGACCACACCGCCACCATGAACGACCTCGCCGTCCTGCTGATGAACGACGGCCGCGCCGACGAGGCCCGCACCCTCCTCCAGCGCGCCCTCGAGATCCGCCCCGAAGACCCCGTCGCCGCCGCCAACCTCGCCCGCCTCGAGCAGGAGGCCGGCCAGTAGGGCGACTCGACACCGCCCCCACCGCTCGCACTCACGCCGCGTAACTCACCTGTTATCAATCGCTTGCCAAATGGCTGGCACCTCGCGGCCGTAGCTCGGCCCCGCTGCCAGGCGGCCGGGCGGACCTTCACCACGGGTTCCTAGGGTCGCGCGACGCGGGCGACGACCGAGGCGCGGGTGAGCTGCTGGCGGTCGACGGTGACGAGGGTGGCACCGAGCTCCTGAGCCAGAGCCAGGTAGACAGCGTCGGCCCCGCGGACGCCGGTGCCCGCGGCGATCTTCGCGGCCCGGCGGCTGCGCTCCGGAGTGAGCGGCGCGAGCTCGATCCACCCGGTCTCGACCAGGTCCGAGACTACCCGCTCGGCCAGTCGCCGATCGCCGGTCAACCGGCGAATGGAGGCCGCGACCTCGACGACGAGCAAGCTGGGGGCGGCCAGCGGCCGCTGCGCATCGAGGCAGCTCTCGAGCCAACGAACCGCAGGCTCGTGAAACCGATCCGCCTCGTTGGCGAAGGCCACGTAGACGCTGGCGTCGACCACCTGCATCGCGATCAACGGCGCTGCCGGGAGACCACGGCCGCCGCCGTCTCCCCGCTCGCGGCCGCAGCCACCCGCCGCGCGGTGCGCCGCAGCCGAGCCAGGGCGTCGGCCACCTGGTCAGAGCGCGCCTCTCGCAGATCGGCCTCGGTCACCGGCCGCAGCACCGCGACTGGCTTGCCCCTCTTGGTCACCACGTACTCGGTCTTGCCCTCTTCGACCTCGCTCACGATGCGCGACGCCTCGTTCTTCAGCCTCCGGATGCCCACCTGTTCACGCCGTCCCACGGAAACGCCCTCCGCCTGCGGCAGATATGGCCACTCTACGCAACTGTAGCTACTTTGGCAATTGGAGTCAAACCAGAACAGAGTTGTCGGGACTGCCAGGTGGCAAAACGGCAAGCCTGTCCGCGTCACCCAGCTCTGGCTCTCCGTCCCGAGTCATGTAGCGACAGCCGGCAGAGCACCGCCATCCTCCCGGCCGGCGCAGCAACTACCTGATTCTGAGAAGCCGTCGAAGGTCGCGCGCGCGCGCCTACTCGTAGAGCCGCAGCCGGTGGTCGGCGGGGAGGTGGAGGTAGGCGCGGCGGGCGCCGCGGGGCCAGCGGACGATGAGACGCTCGGCGCGCTCGGCGGTGCCGAGGCCGAAGTGGAGGGTGGCGGCGTTCTGGGACAGGTAGCTGGAGGCGGTGCGGGCCTCGCGGAGCTGGACGGGGCCGGTCGCCTGGAGGTCGAGGCGGGCGCCCACGGCCAGGCGGTTGGCGTCGGTGCCGTCGAGGTCGATGAGCAGGAAGCGGCCGTCGGCGCCGAGGTTCTCGTAGGCCTCGGCCCGCTGGTTGGAGTTGGAGATCACCAGGTCGAGGTCGCCGTCGCCGTCGAAGTCGCCGGTGGCCAGGCCACGGCTGGGGCGCACCAGGTCGAGGCCGTCCTCGGGGGCCGAGCGGAAGCGGCCGCCGCCGAGGTTCTCGAGCACCCGGTTGCGCTGCGCGAAGCGGCTGTTCTTGTTGTGCTCCTCGGCGTTGTCGAGGATGTGGCCGTTGGCCACCACCAGGTCGAGGTCGGCGTCCTGGTCGAAGTCGGCCATCGCCAGCCCGAAACCGAGGTCGGGCAGCGTGGCCTCGGCGACGTTGGTGACGAAGCGGGCGTCCAGGAACACGTTGCCGCCGAGGTTCTTGTAGAGGGCGTTGGTCTCCAGCTCGAAGTTGGAGACCACGACGTCGAGCAGCCCGTCGCCGTCGACGTCGCCGGCGTCGACCCCCATCCCCGCCTCGGGGCTGCCGGTGTCGCTGTAGGCGGCCCCCGAGAGCAGCGACAGGTCCTCGAAGGTGCCGTCCCCGCGGTTGCGGAACAGGAAGTTGGGATCGGCGTCGTTGGCGACGTAGAGGTCGAGCCAGCCGTCGCCGTCGAGGTCGGCGAAGATCACTCCCAGACCCGCCTCCTCCGCCCCCTGGAGACCGGCCTCGCGGGTGGCGTCCTCGAAGGTGCCGTCCCCGCGGTTGCGGTAGTAGCGGTCGGGGAGTCCCTCGTAGGCACCCGGGTGGCAGTAGCCCTGGAGGTTGCGCTTCTCGTCGCCGCAGAACTTGTGGGTGGCGACCGTGAAGTCCACGTAGTTGGCGACGTAGAGGTCGAGGTCGCCGTCCCGGTCGGCGTCGCCGAACGCCGCCGAGGCGCTCCACAGCGGGTCGTCCACCCCGGCCGCGGCGCCCACCTCGGTGAAGGTGCCGTCCCCCTCGTTGCGGAACAGCCGGTTGGGGCCGAAGGCGGTGACGTAGAGGTCGGGATCGCCGTCGCCGTCGTAGTCGGCGGCCGAGCCGCCGCAGCCGTAGCCCTCGACGGCGATGCCGGCGGCCGTGGTGCGGTCGACGAACCGCCCGCCGCCCTCGTTGCGGAACAGCCGCGAGCGCGGCTCCTCGCCCTGGTAGCCGGGGAGCTTGCCGCCGTCCACGAAGAGCACGTCGGGGTCGCCGTCGAGGTCGTAGTCGAAGACCACCACCCCGCCGACCATGGTCTCCACCATGTAGCGCTCGCCCGAGCCGCCGTGGTGATGCTGGAAGTCCAGACCCCAGGCGTCGCTCACCTCGCGGAAGCGGATGCCGGCGGCGAGCGGCGCCGCCATCGTGGCCGCCGCCAGCAGCGCCACGGCGGGAAGGCGAGGGCTCACGCGGCGCCGCCGCCGGCCCCGCGATCGCCCGGGCCGCCGGGCCCGCTGCTGCCGGCCGCGGGCGCGCCGGCCTGCTGCCAGGGGCTGCGCACCGCCTGGCCGGCCCGGTAGCGGTCCAGACGCTCGCGGGCCGCCTCCCCGGCACCGGGCCCGCCGGCGCGCTCCAGCTCTTCGACCACCCGGCTCTGCCAGCGCACCGCCTCCTCGAAGCGGCCCGCTTCGGCCAGCGCCATGGCCACCGTCTCGGCGTGATCGAGGCTCTGCGCCCGACTGAACACCCGAAAGGCCAGGTCGACGGCGCGGGCCCCGTCCCGCACCTCGGCCTCGGGGCTGGTGGCCAGCAGCCGGGCCAGCAGGTGGGTGACCGGCAGCACGTCGGGCAGGGTCCGCCGGCTCTCCTCCAGCGCCTGGCGCGCGCGGCGGGTGTCGCCGGCCAGGATCCAGGCCAGGCCGCGGGCGAAGTGGGCCTCGGCGTCGTCGGGCCGCAGCTCGATGACCTTCTCGAACTGCGCCGCCGCCTCGGCGAAGGCGCCCCTGCGGCCCAGCGTCCGCGCCAGCCCCAGATAGGCGTCGGCGCGGTCGGGAGCCAGCTCGAGCGCCGCGCGATAGTGGTCGGTGGCCGCCGCGTCCCGGCCGCGCTCGCGCAGCAGATCGCCGAGCCGCAGCCGGGCGTCGACCAGCTCCTCGACCCCCTCGAGGGCGGTGATCCGCTGGTAGGTGGCCATCGCCTCGTCGACCCGGCCGGCCTGGGCCAGCAGCGTCCCCAGGTTGAGCAGCGCGGCGGCGTTCTTGGGCTCGGCCTCGACGATCCGCTCGAGCTCGGCCAGCGCCCGAGCGTCGTCGCCGGCCTTGCTCAGCGCGAGCGCCCACATCAGGTGGGCCTCCTGGTCCTGGGGATCGATGCGGTAGGCCTCGCCGTAGTGGAAGGCTGCCTCGTCGGCGCGGCCGGCCTTGGCCAGGACCGAGGCCAGCACGTAGCGCGCGTCCCGGTAGTCCGGGTCGAGCTCGACGGCCTTGGCGAAGGCGTCGATCACCTCCTGGTCGGCGGCCTGCGACTTGAGCAGCGTCAGCCCCAGGTTGTAGTGAGAGAGCGGGTCGCGGGGGTCGATCTCGATGGCGGTCCTGAACCCGGCGGCCGCTTTCTCGAGGTCGCCGGCGCGGGCCGCCTCCAGACCCTTCTTGAAGTGGATCTGGGCGCCGACGATGAGCGTCGATAGCCCCTCGACGATGGGGTCGGTCAGGTGGACCGGGACGATCTCGCTCGGCGTCTGGGCGAGGTGGTGACGCGCCTTCTCCATGTCGCCGAGCTGACGGTAGGCCATGCCCAGCGGGTGGTGCGCCGAGACCGCCTCCGGGTCCAGCTCCAGCACGCGCTCGAACTCGGCGGCGGCGGCGGCGTACTCCTTCCGGTCGAACAGCACCCGGCCCAGTCCGTGGTGGGCCGCAGCGCTGTCGGGGTCGAGCTCGAGCGCGCGGCGGAAGGCGGCCTCCGCTTCGTCGAGCCGGCCGAGGTCGAAGAGCGCCCGCCCCAGCCGCACGTAGGCGGGCAGATAGGCGGGCTCGAGCTCGATCGCCCGCTCCAGCCGGTCCCGGGCCTTCTCGAGATCACCTTCGGTCCCGTGCAGGGTCCCCAGGTAGTGGTGCCAGCGGAAGTCGCCGGGCAGCAGCGCCGCGGCGTTGGTCAGACAGGCCTCCGCCGCCCCGCCCAGGTCGTAGACGAAGTAGAGCTGACCCATGCGGGCGAAGGCGGCGCCGAGCAGCTCGGGGCCGGTCGCCGGATCGGCGAGCAGCCGCTCGAGCTCGGCGCGGTGCTCGCGCACTTGCCGCTGGATGGGTGGCTCGAGGTTGCCGAGCACCGGCTCCGGAACCGGCAGCAGCTCGGGCAGCTCGGCGGCCGCCGGTCCGGCGGCGGCGAGCAGCGCGACGACCAGCACCGCCCGCAGCCGGGGACGGCCGCTCACGGCATCCTCCGGGCGCCGCCCTGGCGCACCGTGAGATAGCGATCGACCGGCGGCCGCCGCCAGACCTCGCGACGGCCGTCCGGCCAGATCACCTCGAGCTCCGCGATCTCCGCCGAGTCGCCGAGCCCGACCAGCACCCGCGGCTCGACGCCCGAGGCGTAGCTGCCGTCGGTGTTGGCCCGCCGCCACAGCACCTGGCCGCCCGGCAGCCGCGCCGCCACCCGCGTCCCCAGCATGTCCCGCAGACCCGGCCCGCCGACCAGCCGCAGACCGAGCCAGCGGCGCGCGCTGCCGACCTGGTTGTCGAGCAGCTCGGTCGGGCCCATGTTGTTGGCCACCACCAGATCGGTGTCGCCGTCCTGATCCAGGTCGCCGGCCGAGACGCCGCGGCTCACCTCCGACACCTGCAGCGCCTCACCGGCCCGATCGCTGATCTCCTCGAAGCGGCCGCCGCCAAGGTTGCGGAACAGCTGGTTGGTCTGGCGCAGCGGGAACTTGTCGCCCTCCTGGGCCAGTTCGGGGATGGTCTTGACCGCCCCGTTGGCGATGAACAGGTCCTGCCAGCCGTCGTTGTCGTAGTCCGAGAGCACGGTGCCGAAGCCGGTGAACTTGAAGCTCGCCATCCCCAGACCACTCTCGCGGCTCGAGTCGACGAACAGACCGGTGCCGTCGTTGAGGTAGAGGGTGTTGGTCTCGCGGGTGATGTGGGTCATGAACAGGTCTTCGCTGCCGTCGCCGTCGAAATCGCCGGCCACCACCCCCATGCTGGCCTCGGGCTTGCCCTCCTCGTTGACCGCCGAGCCGGCGAACAGGGCCTCGTTGACGAAGGTCCCGTCGCCCTGTTTGATCCACATCTGGTTGGGCATCTGGTCGTTGGCGACGTAGATGTCGGGCCGTCCGTCGCCGTTGAAATCGGCCGCCACCACGCCCAGGCCGCTGCCGTACTCGGTGTGGACCCGCGAGCGGGTGGTGACGTCCTCGAAGGTGCCGTCGCCGCGGTTGCGGAACAGGCGGTCGGGCTCGGGCCGGTAGGCCAGCGGACCGCAGTAGTCGAACTGGCCGGTGGCCGAGGCGCACGGCTTGTGGGTGGCCAGCCGGAAGTCCACGTAGTTGGCGACGAAGAGGTCGAGCCAGCCGTCCTGGTCGTAGTCGACGAAGGCTGCCGACACGCTCCACCGCCGGTCGTCGGTGCCGGTGACGTCGGTGGTGTCGGTGAAGGTCCCGTCGCCATTGTTGCGCAGCATCTGGTTCGAACCCATGTTGGTGACGTAGAGGTCGGGCCAGCCGTCGTTGTCGTAGTCACCACTGGTGACCCCCATGCCGTAGCCCGGGGTCAGCACCCCCATGCGGTCGGTGACGTCGGTGAAGCGCAGGACCGGGCGGCCGTCGGATCCGAGCCCGGTGTCGTTGCGGTAGAGGCGGTCGGTGAACGGCTCGGGGTGAGAGGGCTGGAAGGTGGCGTCGGCCAGCGTCTTGCCGGGCCCCAGCATGTGCCCCTGGACGCAGTAGAGGTCGGTGTCGCCGTCGCCGTCGTAGTCGAAGAGCGCCGCCCCGCCACCGGCCATCTCGGCGAAGTACAGCTCGCCCGACATGCCGTTGAAGTGGACGAAGTCGAGCCCCACCTCGCGCGACCGCTCGACGAAGACGGGAGCGGGCGGCTCGGCGGCGGCCGGGATGGCCAGGGCCAGCGCCAGGGCGACCGGTGCCCGCCGGGAAGGGGAGCGAACGGAAAGGGACAAGAGAGGCCTCACGCCGAACAGTCTAGCCTGGCAAAGCAGCCTCCGTGCCAACCGGCCGCATCCGGCAGGCGCGCTGCCGCCGCGAGATATGCTCCGGCCAATGATCGAAGCCGGCGCCAGCCTGGGGGCGTTCCGGATCCTCGAGCCGCTGGGCGAGGGTGGCATGGGCGAGGTCTACCTGGCCGAGGACACCCGGCTGGGCCGCAAAGTGGCGATCAAGGTCCTCGCCGCACACCTGCAGGAGCGGCAGTCGGCCCGCGAGCGGCTGCTCCGCGAGGCGCGAGCGGCCTCGGCGCTCAGCCATCCCCACGTCTGCACCCTCTACGACGTCGGCACTCACCAGGATCGGCTGCACATCGTCATGGAGTACGTCGAAGGCACCACGCTGCGCGAGCTGACGCCGCCCGGGGGGCTGCCCGCCGAGCAGGTCGTGGCCTACGGCCGCCAGATCGCCGACGCCCTCGCCCACGCCCACGCGCGCGGGGTGGTTCATCGTGACCTCAAGGGCGCCAACGTGATGATCACCACCGAGGGCCGGGTCAAGGTCCTCGACTTCGGTCTCGCCACCGCTCCGGCGCTGGCCGAGAGCGACGCCGCGACCTCCGAGTGGCCGGACCTCACCGAGCCCGGCACCCTGCTCGGCACGCCGCTCTACATGTCGCCCGAGCAGCTCCGCGGCGAGACCGCCGACGCCCGCTCCGACCTCTGGGCGCTCGGCGTGGTGCTCCACGAGGCGCTGAGCGGCCGGCCGCCGTTCGGCGGCCGCACCCACTTCGAGATCAGCTCGGCGGTGCTCACCGAGCCGGCGGCGGCGCTGCCGCCGCGGACGCCGCCGGCGCTGGCGGCGGTGATCACCCGCTGTCTCGACAAGGACCCGGCGCGCCGCTACCAGAAGGCCAGCGAGGCGCGGGCCGCGCTCGAAGTGCTGCAGACCGCGCTGGCCGCCGGTCTCGGCGCCGCCGGGTCGGGGCCGGTGACGGAGTCACGCCTGGCGGCCGCGGCGCTGGCCCCGCCGGCCGCCGCCGACAGCGTCGCCGTCTCCTCGGCCTCGGGGATCCGGTCGGTGGCGGTGCTGCCGCTGGCCAACCTGTCCCGCGATCCCGAGCAGGAGTACTTCTCGGACGGCATGACCGAGGCACTGATCAACGACCTGGCGCAGATCGGCGCCCTCAAGGTGATCTCCCGCACCTCGGCGATGCGCTTCAAGGAGAGCGACAAGCCGCTGCCGCAGATCGCCCGCGAGCTGGGGGTCGACGGCGTCCTCGAGGGCTCGGTGCTGCGCAGCGGCGACAAGGTGCGGATCACCGCCCAGCTGGTCCACGCCGCCAGCGACACCCACTTGTGGGCCGACAGCTACACCGGCGACCTGCGCGACATCTTCGAGCTCCAGAGCCGGGTGGCGCAGGCGGTGGCCGGCCGGATCCGGGTGGCGGTGACCGCCGACGAGCGGGCCCAGCTGGCCCATCCGGAAGAGGTGAATCCCCAGGCCCACGAGGCCTATCTCAAGGCCCGTCACGGCCGCAACATGATCACCGAGGAGGGGCTGGCGCTGGGGGTCCGCTGGGCCGAGAAGGCGATCGCGCTCGATCCCGACTACGCCCGTCCCTACGCCCTGCTGGCCGAGATCTACGTGCTGCTGGGGATGTACGGCTACCGGCGGCCCCGCGAGGTCTTCCCGCTCGCCAAGCAGAAGGCGGCGCTGGCCCTGGCCCTCGACGAGGGTCTGGCCGAGGCCCACTCGACCATGGGCTGGGCGGTCCAGGTGCACGACTTCGATCGCGAAGCGAGCGAGCGCGAGTACCGGCGCGCCCTCGACCTCAACCCCGGCCACGAGGTCACCCTGATGCGCTACGGGGCCTGCCTGGTCGGGCTCGGCGAGCCGCGCAAGGGCATGGCGATGCTCAAGCGGAGCATCGAGCTCGACCCGCTGGCGCCGATCATGAACGCCATCTACGCCTACGGCCTCTATCTGACCCGCGACTACGACGGCGCCATCGGGCACTGCCGCAAGATGGCCGACTGGGAGCCCAACTTCTGGTGGACCTACTGGGACCTCGGCGAGGCCTACGCCGCCAAGGGCATGTTCCGGGAGGCCATCGAGGCCCACCAGAAGGCCGCCGAGCTGGGCCGCAACCCGTTCACGGCCGGCGGGCTGGGGGCGGCTCTCGCCCGCGCCGGCGAGCGGGCCGCGGCCGAGGGACTGCTGGCCAAGATGCAGCAGACGGCCAACGAGCGCTACATCCCGCCCTACTTCATCGCCCTCATCCAGCTCGCCCTCGGCGACCGCTCGGCGGCGCTCGACTCGCTCGAGCGCGCCTGGCAGGAGCGCGACAGCTGGGTCTCCTTCGCCGCCGTCACCCCCGCCCTCGACGAGCTGCGCTCCGACCCCCGCTTCCAGGCCCTCCTCGACCGGATGGACCTCGCGACCGCGGCCTCGGGCCTGCCGTCATAGTGTCCAGCCGCCGGCGGGTCAGCTCACACGGCAGGGCGGCTGGGGCACGCGGGCCTTGGTGAGGACCATCTGCCAGACCTGGTGGCCGCGGGCGCGGGAGAAGCCGGCGCAGCCCAGGAGGTAGAACTCGAACATGCGCTTGAAGCGGCCGCCGAGCAGCCCGCCGTAGCGCGCTTCGAGCTCGGGCCAGGCGGCCTGGAAGCGGCGGTTCCACTCGAGCAGGGTGCGCTCGTAGTCGGGGCCGATGTTGTGCAGGTCCTCGAGCACCAGCAGCCCGTCGATGGCGCGGCCGATCTGGGCGATAGACGGCAGGTTGACCAGCGGAAAGACGTAGTGGTCGATAAAGCCGCCAACCATGTACTGGCTGCCGATCACCCCGATCGAATGGACCAGGGCGATCCCGTCGTCGGCCAGCCGGTCGTGGACCTGGCGGAAGAACCGCCGGTGGTTGCGGTGGCCGACGTGCTCCAGACAGCCGATCGAGACCACCCGCTCGAAGGTGCCGCCGACCTCGCGGTAGTCGGCCACCCTGAGCTCCACCGGCAGCCCCGCGCAGCGCCGGTTGCCCAGCTCGGCCTGCTCCTTGGAGAGCGTCACGCCGAGCACGCTGACCCCGTATTCGCGGGCCGCGAAGCGGGCGAACGGCCCCCAGCCGCAGCCCAGGTCGAGGACCCGCATGCCCGGCTCGAGCCCCAGCTTCTCGGCCACCAGCCGCAACTTGTCCTCCTGCGCCTGCTCGAGGGTCTGGGCCCCCCGCCGCCAGTAGGCGCAGGTGTAGGCCATGTACTCGGTGTCGAGGAACTTCTCGAACAGGTCGTTGCCGAGGTCGTAGTGGGGGGCGACCCGCCGGAACACCTGGTCGCGGCCCCAGCGGGTGACCAGCTTGGCGCGCAGCACCTGCAGGAGGCGCGGCAGGTTGCGCGCCACGTGCCGGACCAGGTGGTGCCGGTTGAGCCGCGCCGACAGCTCGTCGAGCTGCTGGCAGTCCCACTGGCCGTCCATGTAGGACTCGCCCAGCCCCAGGCTGCCGGCGGCCAGCACCCGGCGGTAGAAGGCCGGATCGTGCACCTGGACGTCCCACGGCCGCGCTCCGCCGATCTCGACGCCGGCCACCGCCAGCAGCTCGCGGACGGTGCGCTCGTAGCCGCTTGCCCGGCCGGCCGGCGGTCGCTGCCGGCCCCGCGGCCCGCGGGGGAGGCCCGGCCGCCCTTCCTGCCGCGGCGGCGGGCCATCGGCCCTGCGGGCCGGCTCGGCGGCCATCAGCCCGCCCCCGCCGCCGCCCGCCCGGTCTCCGGCGCCCGCGACGCCAGCTCGTGCGCCGAGGGCAGCCGCACCGCCCAGGCCAGCCCCACGGCGCGCAGCGCCAGGATGAACGCCCAGGTGAGGTCGAGCTGCCACCAGCTCAGGCCGTGGCGGGCCGAGGCCGGAAAGGCGTGGTGGTTGTTGTGCCAGCCCTCGCCCAGGCTGAGCAGGGCGCAGAGCGCGTTGTTGGTCGAGCGGTCGCCGACCCGGAAGGGGCGCGAGCCGAAGACGTGGCAGATCGAGTTGACCGACCAGGTGACGTGCTGGACCAGGAAGATCCGCGCCAGACCGCCCCACAGGAGGCCCAGCAGGGCGCCGCGCCAGCCCGGCTCGACCGCCCAGCCGGCGGCGGCCGGCAGCAGCAGCCCGAGCCCCACCCAGACTAGGAAGTTCCGGTCCACTGTGGCCACGGCCGGCTCGGCCATCAGGTCGGGCGCGTAGCGCCGGCGCTGGTCGCCGCGGTCGGCGAACAACCAGCCCAGGTGGGCGTGCCACAGGCCGCGGAGCAGCCCGCCGAAGCCCTCGCCGTGGTGGTGCGGCGAGTGCGGATCACCGTCGCGGTCGGAAAGCTGGTGGTGGCGCCGGTGCTCGGCCACCCAGCTGATCAGCGGGCCCTGGCAGGCCATCGAGCCGGCTACCGCCAGCAGCCGTCGGACCGGCAAGCGGGTCTCGAAAGAGCGATGGCTGAACAGCCGGTGGTAGCCGGCGGTGATGCCCAGCCCGGTGAACAGATAGAGGCCCACCAGCAGCGCCAGGTCGACCGGCCGCAGCACCCCCAGCGCCCAGCTGGTGGCCACCGCGGCCACGAAGCCCACGAGCGGCACCACGACCACCGCCACCAGCGCCGCCCGGTAGGCGTGGAGGCGGCGCGCGCCCTCAGCCACCCTCGCCCACCCCTCGGGGGTCGAACAGCGCCAGCCACCCGCGCTCGCGGACGATCCGCCGCAGGTCGTCGAGGTATGGCCACCCGAAGACGAACATCGCCACCGCGGCGGTGGTCGGCAGGAAGATCGTCAGCTCCGGCAGGCTCACGTAGCCTTTGGTCACGAAGAGCTGGAAGAAGAAGAACCCGTGGAGCCAGAGGGGCGCCAACCAGAGCAGCCGGTCGAGCCGGCAGTCGGTGGGGTAGCGGAACCAACGGCTGGCCACCAGCAGCACCGCCGCCCCCCAGAAGACGGCGAACAGCACCACGCCGCCGAGCACCGCGTGCTCCGACTGCACTACGGCCTTCGAGATCTCCTTGTAGGCCTTGACCAGGCCGAGCGCCGGCAGCACCGCCAGCCCCGCCGCCACCAGACCCCACCCGAGACCCCGCCAGCCCCGCGGCAGCAGGATTTTGTGCTGGACCAGCCGGAAGGCGAAGGAGAAGCCGGCGACGATGATGAACCAGGCGAAGAAGTTCGAAAGTGGGATGCCGAAGAAGTCGCTGTAGCCGGGCGCGTTCCACGGCAGGCAGTCGAGCTTGACCAGGTCGGCCGGGAAGTACTCGCCGAACACGTCCGCCGGCCCCACCTTGCCGGGCTCGGCGAAGGCCTGCAGATCGCCCACCTCCCCCGCGGACCGCGTCACCCGCTCGACCTCCGCCTGGCGCACGCACTGGTTGAGCTGGATCTGTTCCGCGGCCGTCAGCCCTTCCACCAACTGATCGAACCTGAAGACCAGGTACTTGAGCTTCCAGGTCCACCACTCGTTGATCTCGGCCACCGGGTCGAGCGCAAAGTCCAGGTTGAGCGCCAGCAGGCCGTCCAGCACCGGGCGGATCTTCCAGTTGGGCTCCAGCTTGTCCGACGTCCGCATCGCCACGTAGACCACGAAGGCCCAGCCCACCGGGATCCACACCGGAACGCGGAGCAGATAGAGCAGATAGCTCGACTCCGGGTAGGCGTAGATGCTCGCCTCCGCTTCGGGGTCGCCCAGCTTGTACTCCACGATGAAGGTGAAGATGAGGGTGCCGGCCATTGCGCACAGGGGCGCCCAGGAGCGGCCGTGTCGCTCGTCGAGGCCGCGCCCGATCCTGAGCGCATGGCGGACGCAGTAGACGAAGAGGACGAAAACCATCAACTCGATGGTCAGGAAAGAGGGCTCGGGCGACAGAGTCCCGCCCAGGATCTTCTCGTTTCCCCAGGGCATCCTGGATCGTGCTTTGAGCGAAAGCCTAACAGACGCGACGACAGAGGACCGGCTTGCGGGGGCAGCCTGAGACGGACGCCGCCGACTTGCTAGCATCCCGCGGGATGCAGGGCCCGAGGCCGCGACTCGCCGGCGGAGCGAGATGAACGGGAAGCCGGCCCGGGCCGGCCGGTGGGTGGGTCCGGGCGCGGTGCTGTTGGCGGCCGGGGTGCTGGCCGGCGGCTGCGCCGAGCGGCCGCCGCTCGACCTGCTGCTCGTCACCCTCGACACCACTCGGGCCGACCGGCTGGGTTGCTACGGCTACCCGTACGGCACCACCCCCGAGCTCGACCGGCTGGCGGCCGAGGGGGTGCTCTTCGAGCGGGCCATCGCCCAGGCGGCGGTCACCCCGGTCTCGCACGCCTCGATCCTCACCGGTCTCGACCCCTACCATCACGGCCTGAGGGTCCTCCATGGGCTGGTGGCCAACAAGCTGCCGGCCGCGGCGGTGACCCTGGCCGAGGTCTGGCGCCAGGCCGGAGGTGAGAGCGCCGCCTTCGTCAGCGCCTTCCCGGTGACCGCCGCCTTCGGGCTGGATCAGGGCTTCGACCGCTTCGACGCCGACTTCCGTCAGGCCGACGGCAGCGGGCTGGTGGACGAGCACGGGGTGGTCAACGCCGGCCTGAGCCAGCGACGCGCCGACGACACCACCACCGCGGCGTTGGGCTGGATCGAGGAGCAGGCGGACTCGACGCGGCCGCTGCTGCTGTGGGTCCACTACTTCGACCCCCACGACCCCTTGCTGCCACCGCCGCCGCAGGTCCAGCGCCGTTTCCTGCCGGCCGGGGCCGCCAGCCGTGGCGACCGGCTGCGGGCGCTCTACGACGCCGAGGTGGCGTTCATGGACGCCCAGATCGGCCGGCTGCTCGAGGGCTGGCGACGGCATCGCGACTGGGAGCGGACGGTGGTGGCGGTGGTCGCCGACCACGGCGAAGGGCTGGGCGACCACGGCTGGTGGAGCCACGGCATCCTCTACCAGGAGCAGATCCGGGTGCCGATGCTGCTCCGCGCGCCGGGGCTCGCCGCCGGGCAGCGGGTGCGGGCGGTGACGCCGACCATCGACCTGATGCCCACCGTCCTCGAGCTCACCGGCATCGCGGCGCGCCGCTGGCCAAAGATGGACGGGGGCAGCCTGGCGCCGTCGCTGCTGGCCGGCCAGGAGCCGCCGGGCCGCCTCGCCTACGCCGACTCGGTCAACATCCTCACCTACGGCCGCCAGGACGATCCGGCCAGAAGCGACCGCAAGGACGACAAGCTCTACGGCCTCATCGACGGGCCGCACAAGCTGATCTACCACCAGCTGCGGCCGGCCGAGAGCGAGTTCTACGACCTGGCCGCCGACCCCGGCGAGGAGCGCAACCTGGCACCCCAGCGCCCACCCGACATGGAGCGGCTGCTCCGCGACCTGCGCGCCCGTGAGCCGTTCTCCGAGATCCTCCCCGGCATGACCCCCACCGATCTCGAGCGGCTCGAGCAGCTCGAGGCCCTGGGCTACGTCGAGTAGCGCGTTGCGCCGTCTCCTCGAGCGTCCCTGGGTGGCGGGCGGCGCCCTCGTGCTGCTCACCCTCGTCGCCTACTCGCGGGCGCTGCCGGCCGGCTTCGTCTGGGACGACGACGACTACGTCACCCACAACCCGACCCTGCGCAGCACCGAGGGTCTGGCCCGCATCTGGACCGAGCCCGGAGCGGTTCCCCAGTACTACCCGCTGGTCCACACCACCTACTGGCTCGAATACCGGCTGTGGGGGCTCGAGCCGGCCGGCTATCACGCGGTCAACGTCGCCCTGCACGCCGCGGTGGCGCTGCTCTGGTGGCTGGTGCTCCGCCGCCTCGGGCTGCCCGGGGCCTGGCTGGCGGCGGCGGTCTTCGCCGTCCACCCGGTCCACGTCGAGTCGGTGGCCTGGGTCACCGAGCGCAAGAACGTGCTGTCGGGTCTGTTCTATCTGCTGGCCTTCCTGGCCTACCTGCGCTACCGCCCGCCGGGCGCAGCCGGCGCGCAGCGGCCGGCCGGCAGCCGGGCGCCGGGCAGCGACCGCCGCTTCTACGCGCTGGCGCTGGCCTGCTTCGTCGCTGCCCTGCTCGCCAAGACGGTCACCGCCACCCTGCCGGCCGCGATCCTGCTGGTGCTGTGGTGGAAGCGCTCGCTCGCCTGGCGCGACGTCGTCCGGCTGCTGCCGTTCTTCGCCGTCGGGCTGGCGCTGTCGGGGCTGACCGTCTGGATGGAGCGCTCGGTGGTTGGCGCCGAGGGCGAGACCTGGGACCTGAGCTTCGCCGAGCGGCTGCTGCTGGCCGGGCGGGCGCTGTGGTTCTACGCCGGGAAGCTCCTGTGGCCCCATCCCCTGGCCTTCTTCTACCGCCGTTGGACGCTGGACGCCGCCCAGCTCTGGCAGTGGCTGTTCCCGCTGGCCGCGGTCGCGGTGGTGGCGGCGTTGGCGGCGCTCCGCGGGCGCCTCGGGCGCGGGCCGCTGACCGCCGTCCTCTTCTTCGGCGGCACCCTGTTCCCGGCCCTGGGGTTCCTCAACGTCTTTCCCTTCCGCTACTCGTGGGTGGCCGACCACTTCCAGTACCTGGCCAGCATGGGCCTGATCGCGCTGGCGGTCGGCGCCCTGGTCCACCGGCTGGCGCCGGCCCCGGCGGCGATCCCGAAGACGGCCCGGCCGGACGCGCGTCCGACAGCTCGACGGGCAGCCCCACCGGTACCTCCAGCGGCAGCGCCACCGGCACTGCGGCAGCCGGCCACCGTCGCCGCCGCGGCGGCGCTGGCGCTGCTGGGAACGCTGACCTGGCGGCAGTGCCGGATCTACGATGGCCTCGAGAGCCTGTGGCTCGACACCGTCGCCAAGACCCCCGACGCCTGGGCGGCCCACAACAACCTCGGAAAGCACTACGAGGACCTGGCCGCCGCCGACCCGGCGGCCGCCGCGGCCTACCGGCAGAAGGCCTTCGAGGCCTACGAGAAGGCGGCCGAGGCCGCCGCCCGCACCGGCGCCATCGCCGGCGAGACCTATAACAACTACGCGAACCTGCTGGAGGCGAGCGGCCGCCGCGACGAGGCGCTGGCCTACTACCAGCGAGCGATCGAGGTCCAACCGCAAGAGGCCCGCTTCCACCGCAACCTGGGCCTGCTACTCGACAAGCTCGACCGCCCCGCCGAGGCCGAGGCGACGCTCCGCGAAGCCTTCCGGCTACGCCCCGCCTGGCCGCAACTGCGCGCCGACCTGGGCATCGTCCTCAGCCGCCTCGGACGCCTCGACGAGGCCGAGCAAGAGTTCGAGGCCGCCCTCCGCGACGGCCCCGCCGACGCCTCGATCTACTACAACGCCGCCCAGCTCTACCTGCGCACCTCGCGGCCCGAGCAGGCCCTCGACCTCCTCGACCGCGCGGTCACCCTCGACCCGAGCTACGCCCGTGCCCAACAGGCGCTCGGCATCCTCCTCGTCCAGGCCGGCCGCGCCGCCGACGGTCTGGTCCACCTCGAACGCGCCGTCGAGCTCGAGCCCGCTGACTCCCAGGCCCGCTTCAACCTGGCGATGGCACTGATGGCCGCCGGTCGAGGCGACGCCGCCCGCCGCGAGCTCGAAGCCACCCTGCGTCTGGCCGAAGAGCAGGGACGCACCGAGCTGGCCGCCCTGGTCCGCTCCCGCCTCGCCCCCCTGCGCTAGCCGGGGTCCGCGCCGCTCGCGTCGCTACACAGGTCGGCTGGGCGAAGGCGCGTCCACAGGCGCTATGCCTGCCGCGCGATCAGCTTCAACAGGCTCTCCCTGCCGAAGAGGTCGACCGCAGGCCCGGGTTCGAGGAAGGCCTCCACGTCTCGCTCCACGGCGGTCCAGTCGAGCGAGGCGACGCGTTCGCGAACCACGGTGCGCCAGGAGGCGGCTTCGAGGGCCGGCCCCTGCCAGCCCGTCTGCTCCAGCGCGTTGTTCAGGAGCACCAGGTTCGGGCTCGGCCACCGGGGGTCGCTCAAGTACCAGAGGAGGTCGAACAGGTCCCGCCCCTTCGTCCATCGGCGCTGGAGGATGGCGTGGAGCTTTCCGGCCAGCAGCGAGGGGCGGTCGTAGTGCTGGAGGTGGAGCAGGGCGTGCCGGCGCACGATCGTGGTCTCGAGGCCGGCGCCGGCCGGCGGGCTGGTGTCCACTTCGATGCGGATGCTGATCCGCTGCGTGGCGTGCGGGCTCAGCCCCGCCTCGTGTAGCAGGCCGGGGATTCCGACCATCAGGCTCTCGACGGCGCTACCCGTCCTGCGCCGCGTGCTGACCTCGTAGCCTTCCCGCGTGAGCTGAGCCAGGAGCCGCTCCTCGAAGTCGGCGAGCTCGAACCGGCCCCGACCCGGCCGCTCGAGCGCGAAGTCGAGGTCTTCGGAGAAGCGGGGGAGACTGAAGAGGAATCGCAGGGCCGTTCCCCCCTGGAAGGCCAGCGGGATCATGGCTCCGGCTTCCTGTAGGGTGAGGAGGATCCGCGCCTGGAGGTACTCGCGCGCCAGGTTGATGGCGAGGACCGGCGAGGCCGTCTTCCGGGTCAGGTCGAGGAGCTCCTCCTTCACGGCCCCATCTCCTCTCGTGCGGCCGATTGCTGGAGCGCGAGGGCCGCCACCACGCGGTCGATCTTCGGCCGGTTCCATCGGCGGGCGAGCTCGCGGAGGGCCTCCGGTCGAAGGCCGTCGAGGCCTTCCAGGCGGAGCCCCTCCAGGTACTCGCGGGTGTCCCCGCCCGGCGCCAGGTAGGCGAGGTCGAGAAGCGCCTTGCCGGCCTCGGCCACCCGCGCCTCCTGGCCGCGGAGCACCGGCACCCGGCGATACCCGAAGAAGGCTCCGGGGCGGAGATGACGGTAGCGGAAGCGGCCGAGCGGCGTGTCCAGGATCGCCGGCCGGCCGGCCGTCAACGAGGTCGTCACCGGCACTGCCTCCGGGATCAGCCCGTGGTGGGAGAGCGCCGACTCCAGGCTCACGTACGAGGGCCGGTGGAGCTCGTTGGCGAGGAGAAACGGATGCGGCTCCACCTTGCGCCAAGGCGTGGCGAGCACGTAGACGCGGCGCCGAAGCTGGATCACCTTGCCCGCCGCCTTCCATCGGGCGAGCTGTCGGCGCACGTCCGCCGGATCGCGGTCGCCGGCCAGCAAGAAACTGGTGCGAAACACCGGCAACTCGCTGACGATGTCGACCAGTTCCGAGAATTTCATGGCGTAAATATGCCATGGTTGGCAAGTAGGCGCAACCATCCTAGACGCCGGTTGCGTCCTGTCGGCGGACGACTGAGGCGCTGCCGGATCAACGAGATCGTCCACGGCAAGGCGGTCTTGACCGCGGACACGGCGCTTCGGCTCTCGCGCCACCTCCTGGGCGAGGCGCTCGAGGCCCAGGTTGAAGCGCTGGCGAGACCAGGCTGAGAACTAGTGGACCGTAACACCCAAATCGGTAGTGCCTGAGCGGCCCTCATAGCCGATCTCGGCGTTGCGCCTCCTCGCCATAGTCCCCGCCATGACTGCGTCGGCGCGCCTGGAGCTCGGCCGCGATGGCTCGCTCATCCACTACCGATTCGAGTGTTACAGGCCAAGGCGTCGAGGGCGCGCTGGAGCAGGAGCCCCTCGAGGTCCCGGCGGCTGTCGAGCACTCCGAGCAGGACTACCCCGGTGCTCCACCAGACGAAAGAAGACCCGGTCGGGGGAGAGGATCGCCTCGCGGAACTCGGTCAGGCCGATCGCCTGGAGCTCGGGAACGTGGCGGCAGCGCCGGGGCATCTCCGACAGATCGGCGATGCGCCTGCGGATCGCCTCGTAGAGCGCGAGAGCGCGGTCGACGCCCGCCTCGGCGGCGAGGTAGTCGAGGAGGTCATCGAGATCGCGGACGGCGGCTTGCGCCCAGATGACCTCGACGGTCTCAGCCACCCGCCTTCAGGGCCGCAAGCTTGCTTCGGAAGTGTTCGTCGGCCGGCGCATCGGAGAGGACCCTTCCCTCGCGGAGATCGCGGTCTCCCCTCGCGAGGTACTTGAGGAGCAGCAGCGCCTGCCGCTGACGCTGGTAGCTCTCCACGTCCTGCAGCACCGCGGTCGCCTTGCCGTTCTGGGTGATGATGATCGGCTGGCCGATCAAGCCCGTGCGCGCAGAGCGGGCCCGGTTCTCTCCGATCCCGGTCTGAGCTACCCGGCTGTCCAGCACTCAGCCGTCCAGGGTGCGGCGTGCCAGCTCCAGCTCGGCGGCATAGCGCGCGGGCGGGGCGTTGGCCAGGAAGCGCTCCAGGGCCTGGCGGGCCAGCGCGCGCTCGCCCAGCTCGGCGGCCTTCACGCCGAGGTTGAAGAGGGTGTCGAACTGCAGGGGGTCGAGGGCGATGGCGCGCTCCCAGGCCTCGAGGGCGAGGCGGCCGTCGCCCAGGTAGTAGCGGGCGATCCCCAGGTTGTTCCAGGCCCCGGGCAGGTTGTCGTCCAGCTCCAGGGCGCGCTCGGCGTGGCTTCTGGCCTCGGCCCAGCGGCGCAGCGACAGGGCGGCGAGCGACAGGTTCTCGTAGGCCCGCGAGTTGGTGGGGTCGGCCTCGAAGACCCGCTCGAGGACGCCGATCGCGTCGGCGGCGCGGCCGGCCTGGGTGAGCGCTACGGCGAGTACGTTGAGGGTCGCGGGCTCGCCGCGTTCGGCCAGCGGCTCGAGCAGCTCGACCGCTTCGCTTGGCCGGCCGGCCGAGGTGAGGCTGAGGCCCAGCTGGCGGAGCAGGGTGTCGCTGGCGGCCCCCAGCTCGCGAGCCCGGGTCATCACCTCGATGGCGCGGCCCAGCCGGCCCTGTTTGAGCAGGGCCTGTGAGAGATAGACGTACCCCAGCGGCATCGTGGGGCGCTCGGCCACGACCCGCTCGCCCAGCTCGACCGCCGCCGCCAGCTGGCCGCTGCCGTAGAGGTCGTTCATCCGGTGAAGCTTGCGGTCCAGCTCGATCAGGTTCTTGGGGTCGTCCTCGGGTCCGTAGCTCTGGCGCGCCGGCGCGTTGCCGCCCAGGTAGCCCAGGCTCCGGAGCGCGGCCTCCTCGTCCGGGCTCACCAACCCCCTGGCGGGCGGCCAGGCCGACTCGGCGGGCAGCCGGCCGAGCAGCTCGGCGGCCGCCCGCGGCTCGGCGGCCGCCAGGTTGCGGGTCTCGGCGGGGTCGGCCGCCAGGTCGTAGAGCTCGGGCACCGGCAGCTCGATCGCCTTGCGGGCGCCGTCGATCAGCCCCCTGAGCGGCGCCCAGCCGCGGCTCAGGTTGCCGGTCAGCGCCTCGAAGTAGGAAGGCTCCTCCGTCCCCGGCGCCGCCAGCAGCGAGCGGCCCGGCAGCCCGCCCGGGGCGTCCACCCCGACCGCGGCCAGCACCGTCGGCAGCAGGTCCACGTGCCGGGCCAGCCGGTCGTCGGTCCCCGGCTCGATGCCCGGACCCCAGACCACCAGCGGCACCCGCAGCGTCGACTCGTAGGCGAAGATGCCGTGGAACAGCTCGCCGTGATCGCCCAGGCCCTCGCCGTGATCGGAGGTGAAGACGACGAAGACCGGTCCCTCGGCGCCACTCGTCACCGGCCCGAGGATCTCTTCCAGGTAGGCGTCGACCGCCGCCACCTCGCCCAGATAGGGCCGCCCGGCGAAGCGGCCGGCGAACGGCTCGGGCGGGTCGTAGGGGGCGTGGGGGTCGAACAGGTGGAGCCACAGGAAGCGGCGCTCGCCGGCCCGGGCGCGCCACCACTCGAGCCCGCGCGCCACCACCTCGGCGCCCGGCCGCTCGGCGATCACGAAAACGTCGGCGGCCGCGGCCTTGGCGTAGCGGTCGTCGTAGAGGTCGAACCCGCGATCGAGCCCGAAGCGGGCGTCGAGCGGGAAGGCGCCGACCACGGCGGCGGTCGCCCACCCTGCCTGGCCGAGGATCGTTGCCAGGGTCGGCACCGCCGCCGGCACCACGAAGCCGCTGTTCTCGCGCACCCCGTGCTGGTAGGGGTAGAGGCCGGTCAGGATGTTGGCGTGCGAGGGCAGGGTCATCACCGTGTGGGCGTGGGCGTTGGAGAACACCCGCCCCCCGGCGGCGAGCCGATCGAGCGCCGGGGTGGCCGCCTGACGGTTGCCGGCGAACCCCAGGGCGTCGGCGCGCAGGGTGTCGACGGTGATCAGCAGGACGCTGGCGTCAGGAGTGGGCTCGACGGGGGCGAACGAGCCACCGGGGGGGACCGAGGCGACCGCTGGCCCGCCGCCGTCCGTCGCCGGCGTCCCGCACCCCGCTGTGGCCCAGGCCGTGACGGAGACCGCGAGGGCGGCCACGAGGACCCGCACCGGCCTCTGCCGCCACCCGGCCACCACCGGGCTACACCGCCTCGAGCAGCTCGCGGACCCGGCCGGCGGCCTCGGCCAGCGGCGTCGCCAGCTTCTCGCGGTCGCGGCGCAGCGACAGCTCGACCTCACCGCGCTCCAGCCCGCGGCTGCCGACCACCACCCGGACCGGGAAGCCGAGCAGGTCGGCGTCGTTGAACTTGACTCCCGGCCGCTCCTCACGGTCGTCGTAGAAGACCTCGACCCCCTGCTCGGAGAGCGTCTCGTAGAGGCGGTCGGCGGCGGCCACCACTTCCGGCTCGTTGGGGTTGAGGGCGATCAGCAGCACCTCGAAGGGGGCCAGCGGCCGCGGCCAGACGATGCCGTCGCGGTCGTGGTTCTGCTCGATGGCGGCGGCCACCGTGCGGCCGATCCCCAGCCCGTAGCAGCCCATGGTCATCGGCTGCTCCTCGCCGGCCTCGTCGGCGTAGGTGCAGCTCATCGACTTGGAGTACTTGGTGCCCAGTTTGAAGATGTGGCCGACCTCGATGCCGCGGTGGAGGACCAGCGCGCCGTCGCAGCGCGGACAGGGATCGCCGCCGGTCACCAGCAGCACGTCGGCCCACTCCGAGAGGTCGGCGTCGCGGCCCCAGTTGACGCCGGCGTAGTGGGCGTCGGCCTCGTTGGCCCCGCAGACGAAGTTGACCAGGCGGCGGACCGAGCGGTCGCCCACCAGCCGCAGCTTGCCCGGCAGCCCCACCGGTCCCGCGAAGCCCACCGGCGCGCCGGTGGCCCGCACCACCTTCTCCTCGCCGGCCATCGACAGGTGCGCGACCCCGAGATGGCTGGCCAGCTTGAACTCGTTGACCTCGCGGTCGCCGCGCACCACCACCCCCACCATCCCCTCCTCGGTGTCGTAGAGCAGGGTCTTGACCAGCCGCCCGGGCTCGACGCCGAGCAGCTCGGCGACTTCGGCAACGGTGGTCCTGCCGGGGGTCGACTCGCGGCGGCGGGGCACCGGCTCCTCGGCCGGCGGCGCCGGCAGCTCGCCGCTCTCGGCCTTCTCGACGTTGGCGGCGTAGCCGCATTCGGGGCACGACACCACTGCGTCCTCGCCGGTCTCGGCCAGCACCATGAACTCGTGCGAGTCCGATCCGCCGATGGGGCCGCTCTCGGCCTCCACCATCGAGTACTCCAGCCGGCAGTCCTCGAACACCCGGCAGTAGGCGAGCCGCATCGCCTCGTAGGCCTCGTCCAGGCTGCCGGCGCCGGCGTGGAACGAGTAGGCGTCCTTCATCAGGAACTCGCGGCCCCGCATCAGCCCGAAGCGGGGGCGGATCTCGTCGCGGAACTTGGTCTGGATCTGATAGAGGTTGAGCGGCAGCTGGCGGTAGCTGCGGACGTCGCGGCGCACGATGTCGGTCACCACCTCCTCGTGGGTAGGGCCGAAGCAGAACTCGCGGCCGCCGCGGTCCTCGATCCTGAGCAGCAGATCGCCGTAGACGTCCCAGCGGCCGGTCTCGCGCCACAGCTCGGCGGGCTGGACCGCCGGCATCGCCAGCTCGACCGCGCCGGCGGCGTCCAGCTCGCGGCGCACGATCTCTATCATCTTGCGAACGCTGCGCCAGCCCAGCGGCAGATAGCTGTAGATCCCGGCCGCCAGCTTGCGGATCATCCCGGAGCGCACCATCAGCTGGTGGCTCACGACCTCGGCGTCGCTCGGCGCCTCGCGGGCGGTGAACAGGTAGTAGCGGCTCCAGCGCATGATGGCCGACCCGGCGCGGTCGGGGCGCCGGCACGGCCAAGCGTAGCCGCTGGCGCCCCCGGTCCGTCAAGGCGCCGCGCGGGCCGCGGGTGCCGGTCGGGTTACGCGGCGAAGACCGGCGGGCCGGGCTCGAGCCAGGGCTCGCGCCGGCCCAGCTTGCTGGTCAGGCTGGCGCCGATGCCGATCAGGGTGGCCGCCGTCCACACCCAGGTGCCCACCCAGGGCAGCAGCTTGAGGCCGCCCAGCAGCAGCAGGCCGGCGGCGGCGCAGGCCAGGGGCGTCGGCCGGCGCCGCAGCAGGGCCGGCACCGCCCGCGCGCCGACGGCGTGGAAGACCGCCACCATCCCCCACAGCTTGAGCACCAGCGCCGCCAGCACCACCAGCGCCAGCAGCGGCGCCCCCAGCAGCCCGGGAGCCAGGGCGCTGACGAAGAGAGCGGTGAGCACCATGGCGAGGACCGCGCCCAGCCCCAGGAAGAAGGCGCGCACCGGCTCGCGCCCGACCGCCTCCGAGGTGCCGGCCACTTCGCGGCCGCTCACCGCCAGCAGCACCAGGGCGAGGGTGAGCCAGGCTGCCAGCAGGGCCAGCTTGGCGCCGAGAACCAGCGGCGACACCGGCGACAGCCCGAGACTTGGACCCTCGAGCAGGGTCAGCCAGGCCGCTCCCAGCGACCCGTAGGAGGCGGCCCGGCCGTCGATCCGGGCCCCCGGCTCTGCCACCAGCCGCCCGCCCAGCACGTAGACGTCGCCCTCGACCCGGGCGCTCGGCAGCAGCCGGGCATCGCCGCCGAGGACGATGAGGTCGCCGGCGACGACCCCGCTCACCTCGACCGAGCCGCTGACCGCGGCGACGTCGGCCAGCGCCCGGCCGGCCACCACCAGGTCGCGGCCCAGGGCGACCACCTGGCGCCCGGCCACGCTGCCCTCGCCGATGACCAGCGCCGGCGCGGCCGGCTCGGCCGCCGGCGCGGCGGCGGCGAGCAGCCACCCCAGCGTCAGAAGGCGCCAGGACCCCGCAGCTCGGCTCCCAGTCAGCGGCGGCACGCCGCCGAGTCTACGACGGTCCGCCCCGACGGTCCCGGCCGGGGCCGGTCGGAGGGAGCGGGTGGCCTCCGCCCGGCGCGGCGGCAAGCCGCGAGAGTGGCGCGCTAGCGCGAACGCGAGGCCCGGGCGGCGGCGCGCCGCAGCAGCAGCACCAGCAGCAGGTCGACGGCGACCACCAGCACGCCCAGCACGACGAAGCTCCAGGGCGAGGCCTGGAGCGCCTCCTGGAGCGCCATCCCCAGACCGCGCCAGGAGGCGGCCAGCAGACCGGCGCCGGCGAGGGCGGAGGAGGCCAGCAGATCGAGCAGCACCGGCAGCGGCCCGAGGACCCCCAGCCCGGGCTCGGCGGCGGTGCCCAGCAGCAGCGCCGCCCCGCCGGCCAGAATCGCGACCAGCACGGCCGCCGCCAGCCAGCTGCGCCGGGTGCGCGCCTCCCAGGCGGCCGGCGGCAGGTCGGCCATCACCCGCTCGCGAAAGTCGGCCTCGACCGCCACCCGGCCGGCCGCCAGCAGCCGTCCGAGGGCGGCGAGCGCCCGGCGCTCGCCGCGGCAGGCCTCGCAGCCCGCCAGATGGCCGTCGAGGGCGCGGCGCTCGGCCGGGCCCAGCTCGCCGTCGAGCTCGGCCCCGAGCCACAGCCGGTAGGTGTCGTGCTCCTGGTTCATCGTCGTCGCTCTCACTCGGCCAGAAAATCGCCCAGCTTCTCCTTCATCATCTGACGCGCCCGGAACAGCTTGTTCTTGACCGTGCCCAGGGGCATCTCCTTGAGCTCGGCGATCTCGCCGTACGACAGCTCCCCGTAGTGCCGCAACACGATCAGCTCCCGGTACTCCCAGGGCAGGCCCTCGATGGCCCGCTGGATGGCCAGACTGAGCTCGTGGCTGCGCAGCTCGCGGTAGGGGTCGGGGCCGTCGGCCGAGAACTCCCAGCTCCGCGAGCCCCCCTCCGGGTCCGGCTGCCGGTCCATCGACACGGTCTGTAGCCGCCGCTTGCGGATGCGGTCGATGGCGGCGTTCTGCGCCACCCGGAACAGCCAGGTCGAGAACCGGTAGCGCGGGTCGTAGCGGTCCAGCGCCTGGTAGACCTTGAAGAAGACCTCCTGCGCCAGGTCGCGCGCCTCCTCGACGCTCCGCAGCATGCGGAACAGGTGGTTGACCAATCGGCCCTGATATCGCTCGACCAGCTCACCGAATCGCTCCCGGTCGCCCTGCAGGACCGCCTGGATCAGCTCGAGGTCTTCGGCCGGTTGCGGCGGTTCCTGAGACATCCCTGTCTACGCGGCGTCGGGGAGAAATGTTGCAGCCGGAGGCCGGGGAGCCGAGGGGCCGCCGAGTCAGCGGACGGCGCGACCCTCCAGCCACCTGCCGAGCAGGAACAGCGCCCCGCCCAGGCCGAGGAGCCCGACCTCGGTGCGGAGGGCGTCGTGGAGCACCCCGACCAGCAGGGCGGTGCCGACCACCACCAGGGCCCCGACCTGCAGCGTCCAGGCGAGCGAGCGGAGCACCGGGCTAGCCGTCCGTGGTGGAGCCGCGGACGATCTCGCCCCCCCGCCAGACGACCTGTTGCAGGCGCACCATGGGCTGCTACCGCTCGGCGGGCGCCCCGAGGTCGTCGCGTCCGCTCAGCACCCCCTGGCGCTCGCCGCTCAGCAGGGCCAGGAGATCGCGCTCGATGCCGCCGGGGGCCGACTCGACGATGCGGCCGACCTCGCCGGCGCCGCGGCGGACGATGAAGGTGGGAACGTAGCGCAGATCGCTGCCGGCCAACAGCTCGGCGGGCTCGCGCTTGTCGCGGTCGACCCCGACGTAGGCGAACTGCGGCGGCTCGAAGATCCCCGCTTCGTCGAGCGCGCGCCACAGCCGCGCCAGCTCCCGGCGACTGTCCTCGCACCATGTTCCGAGGTAGACGGTGACCTCGGCGCCCTCGAGGGCGTCGGCCAGCCGCGCTGCGGCCTCGCGGTCCGGATCGGCTTCGATCTCGGTTTTCACCCACTCCGGGACCACCGCCTCGATCTGGTGGCGGCTCACCGGGCCCAGGAGCTCGGGGCCCACCTCCTCGGGGTCGGCGGGGTCGGCGGGGTCGCCCGGCGCCTCGGAGGCCACCCCGCCGTCGCCGTCCGCCGCCCGGGCGCCCGCGGCGAGGGCGACGGCGAGCAGCAGCCAGCCGGCCGCGGCGAACACGCGACAGACGGTCTCGCGCGCCCCGCTGGACTCGCCGGCCGCGCCCTGCCGTGCCCGGAACACCGTCGCGCAGTCTAGCAGCCCGTGGTGCAAGTCCGCCGGCCCGTGCGGCGGGGACTGCTATCCCAGCGGCACCTCGCGCAGCGCGAGGATGCGGTCGCCGGGGAGCAGGCGGTCGAGGGCCTCGTCGCCGTCCACCACGCGGCCGAAGGCGGTGTAGCGGCCGTCGAGGTGGGGCTGGGGCGACAGGGTGATGAAGAACTGGCTGCCGGCGGTGTGGGGCGCCGCCCGCGCCATGCCCAGCACGCCACGCTCGAAGCGGCGGGCGCCGGGCTCGTCGCGCAGGGTGTAGCCGGGGCCGCCCCAGCCGTCGCCACGCGGGTCGCCCCCCTGCACTACGAAGTCCGGGATCACCCGATGCAGGGTCAGCCCGTCGTAGAACCCCTGCCCGGCGAGCTGCAGGAAGTTGACGCAGGTGAGCGGCGCCCGCGGGCAGTCGAGCCGCAGCCTGAGCGTCCCCCGCCGGGTCTCGAGCTCGACCTCCCGCGGGCCGCGGCTGCGCTCCAGGAGCTGGCGGTAGTAGGCGACGCCGCGCCCGGCCACCGCCGGCCCGGCGGCCGGCCGCGGGCGGCCCAGGGCCGCCAGCCGCTCGGCGGCCTCCAGACGCACCGCGTAGTGGCGGTCGGCGGCCAGCCGCTCGAGCATCCTCACCGCCTGCCCGCGCTCCAGCGGCTCGGCGGCGGCGCGGGCGCCGAGCGCCGCGGCGGCGTTCCAGCGCAGCTCCACGAAACGGCGGGCTCCCTCCACCGCCAGCGCGGCGAACAGCTCCTCGACGGGCGCTACCGGATGGGCGATCAACCACTCCAGGGCCGCGGCCCGGACGCCGGGGTCGGCGTCCGCGAGAGCCTGTCGCGCCGTCACCGGGGCCTCCTCACCACCGCCGCCGTCCAGAAGCCCGGCCAGCGCCGCCAGGCGGACCACGGACGCGGAGTCCGCGGCCAGCGCGGCGAGCAGGTCCCGGTCGCCCAGCCGCGCCGCCGCCGTGGCAGCCGCCGCCCGCCGGGCCGGCCACGGCGACTCCGCCGCCAGCCGCGCCAGGTCGGCGGCGCGCGGGTCGCCGCCGGCGGCCAGCGCAGCGAGCGCC
>JBFGCA010000057.1:0-29655 GCA_041567315.1 Thermoanaerobaculia bacterium
ACCCCGCTCCACTCCCCCACCCTGGCCAACACGTTACGCGGCTGCCAACGCCCCGGCCTCCAGGCGGCCGAGGGGGGCACCGGTCTCGCCACCGACCCTCGACCTTCGTGTTATAGACTGCCGCGCAGCATCCCGAGAAGGGCACACCCGGCGAGAGCCGGGGCCGCAAAGCAACGGGTCCTCGCCTCCGTGGGTGGCGAGTGAGGCCGGAGGTCGAAGGGCCGCCGAGCTGCCGAAGGGTGCACCGGGCCGCCAGGCGCGGCGCGCCCGGAGAGGCCCAGGTAGCGCTTTAGAGAAGGCCCTCCATGACCCGAGTTGCCCTCGCCCGTCCCCGGCCGGCGGCGGTGGTTGCCGCTTTGCTGGCCACTGTCCTGCTCCCCTCCGTTGCGGTCGCCGACGACGTCCTGGCCGGCATCGACCTGTGGACCACCCCGCCGGGCGGAACGACCCACACCGCCCTGGCCCTGCCGCCGGACTTCTTCGATCCGGGGTCGGACCCGTTCTTCGACCGTCCCGTCCTCGGCGGCGTGCCGCTGCCGCCGCTCGGCGGGCCGCCGATCTTCCCGGCCGACACCGTCGTGCGGCGGCTCGACGACGCCATCCTGCCCGGCCCCGGCAGCGAGGACACCGTCCCGATCGAGATACTGGCCCTGTCGCTGGTCAGCGTGCAGCCGATCACCGTCACCTACGACGGCGGCCAGAACCCCGAGCTGTGGGACGTCGAGGTCTGCCTCTCGGACCAGCCGCAGGCGCTCGGCACCATCACCATCCGCAAGGACTACGACGCCGGGGGCACCTTCGACGCCCAGCTCCCGGTGCGCCCCAAGCTGGTCTTCGTGCGGCAGAACGACCTGCAGGTCCGGGTGCTCGATCCCGGTCCGGCCGGCCAGATCGACTTCGAGGTCCTGGATCAGCGCTGGGTGCACGTCCCGGAGAACCACCTCAACGTCGTCCAGGCCCAACCGGGGGCGATCACCGACGGCAACTGCGACGGGGTGCCCGACCTGCCCCTGCCCGGCAGCTCCAACTTCGCGGCCGGGGTGTGGTCGCTGGCCGACGAGTGCCTGATCCCGGCGGAGCCCCAGGTCAAGGTGCTGAGCCCCGAGGAGGCGATGCTGGCCGCCCACGGCGTGGTGATCGCCCAGGACCCGCCGCCCGACGGCGACGGCGATTCGGTGGGCGACGACGCCGACAACTGCCCGAACGACTTCAATCCGCTGCAGGAGGACTTCGACAACGACACGGTGGGTGACCTCTGCGACAACTGTTTCAACAATTTCAATCCGTGCCAGGAGGACGGCGACGGGGACGGGCACGGGGACGTCTGCGAGATCTTCGAGGACGGGTTCGAGTCGGGCGATCTCACGGCGTGGTCGGGCACGGTGCCCTGAGCGGTCGGGAGGCGCCACCCGCGGCGGTCGGGCTCGCGCATGTGACGGGGTGCACTGTGCGGCGACGGTGCTGCGCGTAGCATCGGCGGCCGGGGCCCCGAGGGGCGGTCCCGGGGGTAGCATGAGCGTCGCCGTGACCCAGAGCGCCAGGATCGGGCGATTCGAGATCCTGGAGACGATCAGCGAAAACCCGTTCGCCATCGTCTACCGGGGGCGCGACGGCTCGACCGGCGAGGAGGTCGCGGTCAAGCTGTGCATCGCCGGCGACGACGCCATCCGCCGGCGGTTTCTGGCCGCGGCCGAGACGGCGGCGGCTCTCCACCATCCCAACATCGCGCGGCTGCTGGGCTTCGGGTCGGCCGACTCGAAGCCCTACCTGGTCCGCGAGTATCTGACCGGCCCCAGTCTCAGCCGGCTGCTGCGAAGCGAGCCTCCGGTCGACGACATCCTCAAGCTCTTCTACCTGGTCCAGGTGGCCGGCGCGGTCCGGTACGCCCACCAGCAGGGGGTGCTGCACCGCGACCTGCGGCCCGGAGTGGTGGGTCTGATGGCCGACGAGCAGGTCAAGGTGGTCGACTTCGGGACCTCGTGGCTGCGCGGCGCGGCGGTCCGCCTGGCCGGCGACGGCGCCGCCGCCGAGGTCGTGGGCTATCCGGCGCCCGAGCAGATCGTCGGCCTCGAGGCCGACGTGCGCGGCGACGTCTTCGGCTTCGGCGCCCTGGCCTACGAGCTGCTGACCGCTCGCAGCCCCTTCCCGGGGAACACCGTCGGCGAGCTGCTGGATTCGATCGTCGCCGGCGGCGTCACCCCGATCGAAGACCTGTGGCCCGACTGCCCTCCCGAGCTGTCGGTGATCGTCGGCCGCTGTCTGCACCGCGACCCGCTGCGCCGCTACCCGTCCTTCGACGCCCTGGTGGCCGATCTGTCGGCCGTCGTTCCGGTGCCGGGCGTCAGCGACCGCGACCCCTGGGCCGAGGAGGTCGGGTCGGGGCTGGAGCTGGACACCGTCTATCTGCTCGATCCGCCGCGCGCCGAGGGCACCGCGCCGGCCGTCGTCGAGGCACCCGTCGCCGAGCAGACCGGCGGAACCGGGCGCTGGGCGGCGCTGGCGGCGATCGCCCGGCGGCTGGCCGACAGGTTCGGCCCGGCGGCGGTCCGGCTCGGCCGTCGGCTGATCGCCGGCTGGCGTGAACTGGACGCCCGCTGGCCGGTTGCCGCGCGGGTCGTGCTGCCGGCCGGCGCCGCGCTGGCGCTGCTGCTGCTGGCGGTCTGGGCGTTCTCGCCGCGAGCGACCCCGGGTCCGGACCCCGTCGCGGCAACCGCGACGGTCCCGGCTGCCGCTACGGTCCCCACGGCCCCGTCTCAGGCCGCCACGCTGATCGTCGACGCCGCGCCATGGGGCGAGCTCGTCGGGCTGGCCGACGCCAGCGGCGCCACCCTCCAGCTGCCGGCCAACCGCTTCACGCCGCTGCGGCTGACCCTGCCGGCCGGCGAGTACCGGCTCGAGCTCCTCCACCCGGGCGTCGAGGAACCACAGCCTTGCAGGGTACGCGTACCGGCGGTGGGAAGCGCCCGTTGCCGGGTGGAGTTCCCTCCGTCGCGGGTGACCGACTACTTCAAGGAGGCCGGCTGGTGGCGCTAGTAGCAGAGGGCTCCGGCCTGCCGCCGGACCGGCCGGCGGGCTTCCAGCACGGGCTGCCGGGACGCCGCGGTCGGGGTCGGATCTCGCGGCTGCTGGTGGCCGGCGCCGCGCTGCTGGCCGCCGGGGCCGCCAGCGAGTTCCTGGCCGCCTACCGCCAGGGGCTGGAGGCCGCCGAGCGGGCGGCGTGGCGGGAGGCGGCGGTCTCGATGCGGCAGGCCATCGCCGAGCGGCCGCAGGAGAAGGCGCGGCTCGCCCACGGCTTCTATTTCCGCCGCTACCTGCCCCACTACCAGCTCGGCCGGGCGCTCTACGAGATGGGCGACTGCGAGGCGGCGCTGGCCGCCTGGGCCGAGTCGGCCGCCCAGGGCGTGGTCGAGCGCTTCGCCGACGAGCTGGCCTTCCTCGAGCGCGGCTCCGAGCGCTGCCGGCAGCGGCTGGCGGCCCGCCGGGCCGCGCTCCACAGGCTGGCCGCGGCGCTGGACGAGGCGGGCGCGGCCGCCGCGGAGGCGCGGCGGCTGCGCGAGGAGCTGCGGACGATGCGCAGCCCCGGCGAGGTGGCGCTCAGAGAGCGGCTGTGGGAGGCCGAGCGTCTGCTCGACGAGGCCCGGGCGCGGCGCGAGGCGGTGGCCGAAAGCCGCGACCCGGCGGCGCTCGAGGCCGCCGCCACGCTGGCCGAGAGCGCCGCCCGCGGGCTGGCCGCCGTGGCCGCCGAGGGCCGCCGGCTGCAGGTGGGGGTGCGCGAACGCCAGGAGGACCTTCTGGGCAGCGTCGAGACACTGGCCGCCGAGGCCGACGAGCTGCTGGCGGCCGGCGAATACCTGCGACCCTACCCCGCCGGTCTGCGCCGCCACCGCGACAAGCTGGCGGCGCTGGCGGCCGCCGCCCGCGCCGCGGGCGCCGGTGCGGCCGGCAGCGGCGCCGCCAGGAGGGTCGCCCCGCCCCGTCTCGAGGAGCTGCGCGCCAACCTCGAGGAGGGTATCCGGAGCGTCCGCTGGGCGCAGGCGGGGCCGCCTCGCGCCCTCACGGCGGCCGCCGAGGCCCTGTTCGCAGGCGACTACGAGAAGGTGATCGAGCTCCTCGACGAGGCCCGGCTGGGCACCAAGAGCACACCCCACGCCGAGCTGCTGCGCGCGGCCGCCCTGTTCGCCCTCCACGAGACCGCCGACACCGAGCGGCCCGAGCTGCTGGCCGCCGCCGAGGAGGCGGTGCGCGCCTGCCGCGCGGGCGACCCGGACCGCCGGCCGCTCGACGGCTGGTTCTCGCCACGCTTCATCGCCTTCTTCACGGGCGTCGAGCCCGCGCCGCCGGCCGGCGCCGCCTCCTGACGCCCGGCCCGCCTGCAGGCCCGGAGTGCGGAACACGGTCAATCCGTGCCACCGGCGGCTCCGTATCCCCTGCGACGGTCGACAATCGCCCGCCTCCGGCTGGGGTACACTCTCCGCCTGCGAAGCGGAACCACCGATTCGGATCACATGCGAAGGGGGTCAAGATGATGAAGAAGGCAATGCTGGGGCTCGCGGTACTCGGAATGCTGGGCGCTGGATTCGCGGTCGCCGACATGCACGAAGGGAGCTGGACCGGCGAGGTGATGGACCTGGCCTGCTACGTGGCGCAGGGGGCCAAGGGGCCCGACCACGCCGGCTGCGCCAAGACCTGCGTCAAGAACGGCCAGCCGATGGGTCTGCTGACCGACGACGGCACCCTGGTGCTGCTGGCCGCCGATCACAAGGACGGCGCGCCGTACGAGGCGCTCAAGGACCTGGCCGGCTCCAAGGCCCAGGTGATGGGCTCCCTCGCCGAGAAGGACGGCATGAAGGTCGTCACGGTCACCGGCTCCAAGGCGGCCTCCTAGCCGCGGCTCGGCGGTTCGTTGGCGCGCGCCCTCCGGCGTCTGGCTGCCCTGGTGCTGGCCGGGGCCGCGGTGGGCGCCGTCCTCGGCCCGGCCCGGCGGGCCCTGCTGTGGCGCTGGGAGCTCAACCCCGTGCTTCGCGGCCGGCTGGTCGCCGAGCGCCAGGGGTGTCTGGACTGCCACCGTGGCGAGGCCGGCCGTGAGATCCCCAACCCCGGCAGCCGCTGGGGCACGGTGCCCCGGTTCCAGGGCGGCAACGCGATGATGTACGCCACCAGCCGCGCCGAGCTCGAGGAGTTCATCCGTTTCGGGGCGCCCCGCGCCTGGCTCGACAACCCCGCGGCCGCCGCCAGGCTGGACGCCCAGCGGGTGCGGATGCCGGCCTACGGCGAGCGGCTGGGCGCCGCGGAGATCGCCGACCTGGTCGCCTGGGTGGCGGCCGTCGAGGGCGTCGAGCCGGCCGGTGGCGGACCGGCGGTGGCGGGCCGGGCGCTGGCCCGCGAGCAGGGCTGTCTGGCCTGCCACGGCATCGAGGGCTCGGGCGGACTGCCCAACCCCGGGTCGCTGGGCGGCTTCGTGCCGGGCTTCCTGGGCCGCAACTTCACCGACCTGGTGCGCGACCGCGCCGAGTTCGACGAATGGGTGCGCGACGGCACCAGCTCGCGGCTGGCGGGCAACCCGCTGGTCGCCTGGTTCTGGCGGCGCCAGGCGCTCGCGATGCCGGCCTATGGCGAGGCGCTGGACGAGGAGCAGCTCGATGCCCTGTGGGGCTGGATCGGGGCGCTGCGCGCCGAGCCGGGCGGCGCCGCGGGCACCGTGCGGGGCGGAGGCTCCGGGTGAGCCCCGAGCGCGCCGAGCGTCTGCTCGCCTTGCTGCTCTACCTGCTGGGCGGTCTCGCCGCCCTGGCGGTGGTGCCGGTGGTGATGCCGACCGCCTGGATGGAGTCGACGAGCCTCTGGCTCGGGGTCGACCCGCTGCCCCGTACCCCGCTCACCCAGTACCTGACGCGCTCGCTGTCGCTGATCTACGCCTTTCTCGGCGTGCTGGTCATCTGGCTGGCCCGCCGGGTGCGCCGCTACCGCGACCTGCTGGTCTTCATCGGCTGGCTGACGGTGCTGCTGGGCGCCGCCCTCGCAGTACTCGACTTCTCGATCGGCATGCCCCGCGCCTGGTCCTGGGGCGAGGGGCCGCCGACGGTGCTCTGCGGCCTGGCGATGGTCTGGCTGGCGCGGCGCGTGCGACCGCTCTAGCTCACTCCTCCTCGGAGCGCCCACGGTCCGGGCTGTCTCGCTCCGGCCGCGGCTCGTAGGCCCCGATGTAGACCACCTCGACCGGCTGGCCCTCGCAGCTCTCGGGCACCTCCTCGCCGGCCAGGTCGACCTCGGGGTCGACGTTGAGCCGCAGGGTCAGCCCGCCGGCGCCGGGCGCGATGCCGGCGCCCCGGAACCACGGCCGGTCGCCGTACTTGGCGAGCAGGGCGCGCTTGGCGCGCCGCAGCCGCTCGAGATCCTCTTCGTTGGTCACGAAGCCTCCACTCCGAGGGCCTCCCTACTGCACGAGGGTGACGCCCATGGCGTTGAGCACGTCCGGCATGAAGTGGGCCAGCGTGCGGTCGATCCCCTGGTTGTCCTCGCCGCCGCCGTAGAGCAGCGCGTACGGTTGCAGCGTATCGCGGTCGATGATGAACGAGCCGCTGTCGCCGGGCTGGCTGAACGGGGTCTGCGGCGGGTCGCCGATCACCTCGATCTGATCGTCGAAGGTGACCACCGCCGGCGGGTCGCCCGGCTGGCTGTAGTCGATGGCCACGCCGTCCAGCTCGAAGGCGCTCACCGTGCCGATCGTGGTGGCGGTGGTGCGGCCGCGCTTGGTCACCCGGCTGACCGCGAAGCGGTTGGGCGACGGCGTGTTCTGGATGGTGCCGATGCCGGTGTAGGCGAAAGGCCGGAAGAACTGGACCTCGTCGCTGAAGGTCGCCAGCGCGACGTCGAATCCGCTGCGGTCGACGCGGCTGAGCTGGAACCAGCGGTCGAGCAGCCCGATCACCCGGAACTGGCCGGGGCCCGGGATGTCGGCCGGCCCCGGCTGCAGGATGGGGTCGCCGGCGAAGGCGAAGTTGCTGTTGGCCAGCACGTGGTTGTTGCTCATGATGTAGAAGTTGTCGGCGTCCTCGACGAAACCGCCCAGGGTGCCGGCGGTGATCTGGAAGTGCCCGCAGGAGCCGCCGGCGCTCACCGTGATCCGCGGCTCGTAGCGGATGCCGGTGACCACTTCCACTTCGCCCTTGAGCTTCTTCAAGTCCTTGAGGATGGGCCGCGCGTTGCGGGTCTGCCCGCGAAAGACGCGGACCGCCAGCTTGTACTCCTTGCCTTTCCACGGCGCCACCCCGACGGCGGCGACCGGCACCGGCTCCTCGGTCTGGACCTTCTTGGCCCTGGCCGAGAGCCCTTTGGCCTTCTGCAGGTTGAAGGTGCGCCGCCCGAAGGTACCGGTGGGCGCGGCGTAGGCCTTGCTGAGCACCTGCTGCTTGAGTTCCCGGCAAGATGAGAGCTTCATACCTCGGTCCTCCTTCCGAGCCGGTTCCGGCTCCACGGATATCGCTTCATCTGCATTGGGCGTCGGCGGTGCCGATTCGTTACTGGCGCTCCCCGTCCGCCACGCCGGGCGGCCGGGCTCCTCCTCCGGCTGCCGGCCAACCGATCGCCACCTACGCGCTGTGCGGCTTCTCCAACTTCTCCTCGATCGCCATCCAGATCGGGGGCATCGGCGGCATGGCCCCGGAGCGGAAGGGCGATCTCGCCCGGCTCGGCCTGCGGGCGATGGTCGCCGGCTCGCTGGCCTGCTTCCAGACCGCGGCGCTGGCCGGCTTGCTGGCGTGAGCCGTCCGGGGGACAATCCCGCCGTGGCCGACCCCGAGACCGCTCCGCCGCCCCCGGCGCTCTCCCCCGCCGGCAAGGCCCTCGGGCTGTGGACGCTGACCGCGCTGGTGGTCGGCAACATGATCGGCTCCGGGGTCTTCCTGCTGCCGGCCTCGCTGGCGCCCTTCGGCGGTGCCAGCCTGCTGGGCTGGCTGGTGACCACCGTCGGCTCGATGATGATCGGGCTGGTCTTCGCGCGGCTGGCGCGGCGGCTGCCGGCGGCGGGCGGCCCCTACGCCTACACCCGCGAGGCCTTCGGCGAGTTCGCCGGCTTCCTGGTCGGGTGGGGCTACTGGATCTCGTGCTGGTCGGCGGTGGCGGCGATCGCGGTGGCGATGGTGGGCTATCTGGGCGAGTTCGTCCCCGGGCTCGCCACCACTCCACCGCTGGCGGCGGGGGCGGCGGTGACGGCGATCGTCGTGCTGACCGCGGTCAACGTGCGTGGCGTCAAGGAGGCCGGTCTGGTCCAGCTGGTGACGACGATCCTCAAGATCCTGCCGCTGGTCGCCGTCGCCGTCTTCGGGCTGATGCGCTTCGAGGCCGCCCACTTCGAGCCCTTCAACCCGACCGGCAAGCCGCTGTGGGCGGCGGTCCAGGGCTGTCTGGCGCTCACCTTGTGGGCCTTCCTGGGTCTCGAGGCGGCGACGGTGCCGGCCGGCGAGGTCGAGGAGCCGCGCAAGACCATCCCGCGGGCGACGATCCTCGGTGTCGGGATCGCCGCCACGCTGTACGTAGCCTCCACCGTCGCGGTCATGGGGATGGTGCCCCGCGAGATTCTGGCCAACTCGACCGCGCCCTTCGCCACCGCCGCGCAGGCGTTGTGGGGGCCGTGGGCCGGCAAGCTGGTCGCCGCCGGCGCCTTCGTCTCCTGCTTCGGGGCGCTCAACGGCTGGATCCTGGTGGCCAGCCAGGTGCCGATGGCGATCGCCCGCGACCGGCTCTTCCCGCCGTTCTTCGCGCGGCTGTCGGGCCGCGGCACGCCGGCCCTCGGGCTGATGCTCTCCAGCGGTCTGGCCTGCGTGCTGGTGATCGCCAACTTCACCAAGGCGCTGGTGGCCATGTTCACCGGCATGATCCTGCTCTCCACCCTGGCCTCGCTGATCCCCTTCGTCTTCTGCGCCATGGCCGACCTGATGCTGACCGTGCGGGCGCGGCAGGCGAAGGCGAGCGAGCCGCTCCGGGTCGGGGTGGCGATCGCCGTCCTCGCCTTCGTCTACGGAATGGTGGCGACCGCCGGCTCGGGCCAGGACACGGTCTTCTGGGGATTCCTGACCCTGCTCTGCGGCATTCCGTTCTACGTCCTCACCCGCTGGCGCAATCCCTGACCGACAGCCGAAAAGAAGGCCCCGTCATCGGGCTTCGGGGCGGCGCCAGCGGTAGACGACCAGCCCTGGCACGCCGCGTGCTAACTGCGTTCGGCAGACAAAACGGAGGTTACGCACATGTCCAGCTCGATACGAACGTGGCTCGGTTGGATCGGACTGGTGATCGTGACGGCGCTGCTCGGCGGGGCCGGCCCGGCGGCGGCCGGCGACTCGCGCTGGTCGCTGACCGGCAAGGTCGGCCAGGCCAGCGTCGAACAGGACTTCGGGCCACCCGTCCTCGGCTGGCGGGTGGACGACGAGGACGCCTCGGCGGGTTTCGAGGTCGGCTACACGCTCCATCGCTTTTTCGGCCTGCGGGCCGGCTACCACGACCTCGGCGCCTACCCGGGTGAGCCCCGGCCCTGCCCGCCGGGCGAGGTCTGCCCGCTGCCGCTGAGCCTGATCCAGTCCGCGACCCGGTCCCAGATCGTCCCCACCTTCCCGGTCGAGTCCGAGTTCACCGGCTGGTCGCTGTCGGCGATCCCGCGGTGGCCGGTGACCGAGCGGGTCACGGTGTACGGCAAGCTGGGCGTGCTCGGCTGGCGCGGCACGCTGAGCCGGGCTTTCGACGGCCAAGAGGTCGAGGAGCCCTCCGACCGCGAGCTGCTCGCCGGCCTGGGCGCCGAGTACGTCTTCCCCAGGGGCTTCGGCGTCCTCGTGGAGTACGAGAGCTCCGACCTCCTCAACGCCGTCAGCGTCGGCGCCAGCTGGCACTTCTGAGGCGCCGGGCCTCGGCCTCCGGGCGCGTCGCTACGGCACCGGGCTCGACCACGCCGAGGCGTCGCCGGACTCGAAGCCGTCGGCGAAGATGGGGGCGCCGAAGAGGACGACGCGGGCGAAGCCGGGCCCTTCCGAGCCCGGGGCGCCCAGCAGGACGTCGTCGAAGCCGTTGCCGTCGAGGTCGCCCGCGGCGCCGACGCCGCGGCCCAGGACGTCCAGACCCTGATCGGGGTCGAAACCCGGGGCGTCGAAGATCGAATCCGCGTCGGCGGCGGGGATCACGCCGGCGAGCGGACCGTGGAACACGTAGGCGCGGCCGCGGCTGGCCGGCCCACCGAACTGGGCCCCCACGAGAACGTCGTCGAAGCCGTCGCCGTTGACGTCGCCGGCTCCGTCGAGAATGCCGAAGAGGTCGCCGGGAGGGGGCCCTGACTCTCCGGTCAGGATCGCGTCGGCCTGAGCGGAGTCGTGGGTGCCCGGAGCGAGCGGGCCGTAGAAGACGTAGGCCTTCCCGGGCCCGTTGAGAAAGAGCTGCCAGGCGCCCACCAACAGATCCTCGAAACCGTCGTTGTTGACGTCGCCGCCGCCGGCCATGTGACTGCCGAACGAGTCGTTGAGCTCCTCGCCGAGGATGGTGACGTCGGCCTCGGTGCTGAAGTGGTTGCCCGAGATCGGGCCGAAGAACACGAAGACGCTGCCGGCGGTGACGTCGCCGAGCGGGAAGTTGGGAGCGCCGACGGCCACGTCGTCGAAGCCGTCGTCGTTGAGATCGACCAGCGCCACCGATTCGCCCAGCTCTTCGAACCCTAGAGTTCCCGAGATGATGGCGTCGGCCTCGAGCGAGCTGAGCTCGCCGACGACCGGTCCGTAGAAGAGGTGCGCCGTGCCGCTGCCCGCCTGGCTGGCGCCGGCCAGCAGATCGTCCACGCCGTCGTCGTCGACGTCGCCGACGGCGACCGACCGCCCCAGCTCGCTGAACTCGGTGCCGGTGATGGTGGCGTCGGCGTCGGACACCAGGAGGTCACCCTCCAACGGGGCGTAGAAGACCCAGACCTGGCCGTTGAGGATCTCGCCGCCGATGTCGGGTCCGCGAGCCCCGATGACCAGGTCGCTCAGACCGTCGTTGTTCAGATCGCCGCTGACGGGATTGCCCACCAGGTCGGCAAACTCGAGCCCGGTGATCGTCACCTCGGCCTCCTCGGCCTGCAGGTCCCCGTCGAACGGCCCGAAGAAGACGTAGACCCTGCCGGTGCTGGGATTCGTCCCGCTGACCGTCGGCCCGCTGATCACCAGGTCGGGGATCCCGTCGCCGTTGACGTCGCCGGCGGAAGCCACGTCGTTGCCGAAGTCGCCACAGAGGTTGGGCGCCGCGCACCCGGTGTCCTCGCCAAAGATGTCGAAGTGGGTCCGAGGTACGGGCTGCGCAGCCAGCGGCCCGCCGACTGCCAAGGGCAGGGCCAGGAGACTCACCAGCTTTGCGCGTCTGGAGCGAGCGCGAGCGCGGGACATTCTTGGCTTCCGGGTGAACCTGCGAGGCCGTTTCAAGACCCCTCACGCTGCTGAGTCCCTCCTACGGCCCTGGAGGTTTAATTGACCCTACCCAGCCGTCCGCCGATCCCGGACAGAGTCGAGCGAACGACCGTGCTACTGTCGAAAGGTCGTCAAAAGGAGGCGCAAATGACCTACTTTCGCTGGATCGCGGTGACCTCGCTCGCCCTGTTCGTCGTGCCCGCCGTGGGCTTCGGCGAGGAGGCGGCCGCCATGCCGCAGCCCACGGACGAGCACAAGGTGCTGGAGATGTTCGTCGGTAAGTGGGCGGGCAGCGGCGAGATGCAGTCCGGACCCTTCGGGCCCGGCGGCCCGGTGGCGTGGACCGAGGACTGCTCCTGGTTCGGAGAGGCCGGGTTCCACGTCGTCTGCAAATCACAGGGGACTGCCCCCATGGGTCCGATGCAGGGCCTCGGCATCATGGGCTACAACCCCGTCAAGCAGGTCTACACGCACTACGGTATCGACACCTACGGGTGGACGGGCATGTCCGAGGGCACCCGGAGCGGGGACAGCTGGACCTACCACAGCGAAGAAACGATGGAAGGCAAGACCTTCCACAGCCGCTTCACGATGAAGATGGAGTCCCCTACCAAGATGGCGTTCAGCTGGGCGATGTCCGAGGACGGGGAGACCTGGACCGAGATGATGTCCGGGGAGAGCGAGAAGCAGTGACGTCGCCGCCGTAGGCGCGATCGCGGGAGTCCATGCGCGAGCCAGCCACCACCGGCGGCGGAGCGGGGCGATCGCCCGGGCCACCTGCCAGCGGCGGTGGAGGCGCCCGACCAGGCCGCCAGAGCTGAGTCAGAGGCTGGCGGCCGCTGCGGCGAGCGGTAGTCGAAACGCGGCCATCTCCTGGCCGTTGCGGACCAGCAGCACCTGGCCGACCAGAGCCGGCTGGCTCCAGGTCTTGCCCTCGATGGCCGAGAAGCGCGCCAGCTCGTTAAAGCCTTCGGCGGTGGCGGCGACCAGGGCGAGCTCGCCCTTCTCGGAGACGACGAGCAGCAGGTCCTGGTCGGGCAGGAGCAACAGCAGACCGTCGCCGTAGCGTCCGCCCTTCCACCTGCGCTGGCCGTCCTCCACGTCGATGCAGGTGAGGATCCGGCTGTCGAAGCCGAAGGCGTGGCCGTCGTGGACCACCAGGGAGCTGAAGGAGGGCCTCAGCCGCTCCGTGCTCCAGCGCTCTCGAACGGTCCACCCGCCGGGCTCGCGCGCCACCGCGATGCGGCGCACGCCCATCGGCATGGCCGCTTCGCTGATCATGCTGACCAGGAGGTCGCCGTCCGCGGTCGAAGCGGGCTGCAGGATGCCGATGCCCGGCCACGGGTGCTCCCAGAGCAGCGCGCCGTCGGCCAGCGCGAAACCGGTCGCGCCGGCGTTCCTCTGCAGCAGGATCTGCGGGGTTCCGTCGAGCGTCAGAAGCTGGGGGGAGCCGTAGCTGCCGCCGACGTCCGGGGCGGTCCAGCGCGCCACACCGGTGGCGCCGTCGTAGGCGACGAGCGCCTCGGTGTAGGCGATCACGAGATCGCCGACCACCAGCGGCGAGCCCACGTAGCCCCAGATCGGCGGCTTGGCGCCGGCGTCGGGGCCCAGGTCGTGCGACCACACGACCGCGCCGCTCCGGGCGTCGAGCGCGTTGAGGATTCCGGTGGCGCCGAGGGCGTAGACGCGACCGTCACCGAGAGCCGGCGTCGCCCGCGGACCGGCGCCCACGTACGGGTCGTAGTAACGGGCCGGGTCGCGGTGGAGCCACACCGGCTCGCCCGTCCTCACCTCGTAGGCGGCGACGACCTCGTCCTCGCCGCGCTGCTCCTGGGTGTAGAGCAGGCCACCGCCCACCGCGAACGAGGAGGTGCCCGGGCCGACCGGCCGGCGCCACAGCTCGACCGGGGGCGAGCGGGACCAGTCGGTCGCCAGGCGCATGCCGGGGATGGCCGCGTTGCGATCGGGGCCACGAAAGCCGGGCCAGTCGGCCCCCGTCGTCAGGGCTGCCGTCGCCGGCGCCGCCGGGACACCGGGGGGCGCCATGGAGGCGTCGCCGTTGGCGGCCAGGAGCCGCTCCTCGGCGGTGGCCGACCAGCGCCAGGCGAACTCGGGGGCGCCGTCTCCCCTCAGTCCCTCGTTGCGGACCAGCGCCAGCGATCCGCAGGCGAGCAGGATGGCGACGACCATTGCCGCCCACCGGGGCACGGCGGCCAGCCCGCGCCCGACCGCCACCGACCCGACGAGGGCGAGGCTGAGGAGCGGAATCCCGTAGATGTAGAACTGGAGCCCCACGTTCCCTTTGGCGACCGACTCGTGGAGGAGGTAGGGCGTCGCCACCAGCCCGACGATCATCACGGCGAGCGCGCCTAGACGCTCGGACCAGGGCGCCCGGCTGAAGAACATCCACCAGATCAGGACGAGCGGCCCGCAGGCCAGCGCGACCATGACCGAGTAGAGCTTCGCCGCCGGAAAGAGGACGGGAAGCACGAAGAACGCCAGCCACTGCACGGCCACGATCGCCACCCCGGGCCACAGCCGCAGCGGTCGCCGTCGATTCGCGGCGCCGAGCTGCGCCTTTTTCATCCCCGGACTACCGTCTGCATCCGTCATTCCCTTGGACGCGCTGGAGGCACGACTTCCTCATTCCTACGCCGCGAGGACCCGGGTTGTTTCGGTTCGCTGCCTATCGTCGCCTCTGTGCCGCGGGGATATCTGTGTCGGAGAGAGCAATCATGCCGCCTCGGCGGCTCGCGCGTCGCTGCCCGCCTCCAGCGCGCGCTCCTGGTGGCGCTGCATCCAGGCCTGGATTCTCTCGTCATCGATCGCTTGAGATCGCAGGACCGCGGCTGCGAGATCCAGCCCTCGCGGTAAGCTTCGATCCACCACTGGGTGCATGCCGATGGCCTTGAACCGTGCTGCGTCCTCTGCATTGTCGACGGTGACGAAGCGGATCAGGTTGGGGTAGCGCTCCCGCATGATGGGCATCAGCGCCTTGGACAGCTCGTAGCGGACGAGGGTGACGACGATGGCCGCGCGCTCCGAGGTGGCGAACGTCTCCATCATGCGGAGATCGCCGAGGTCCCCGAAGGCCACCGGGTAGCCGTCCGCGCTGGCGGCCAGGAAGCGCTCGTAGTCCATCTCGATCGCCTCGTAGGGCACCTCGTGCGCTTCGAGCGCATCCGCGACCGCGCGGCCGACGGCGTCCATGCCGAACACGAGCACGGGCGCCATCGTCGCCGCGACTGCTACCTCGCCGCCCGTATCCGAGGCCGCCGATCGTCGTCTGAGGGCGCGTGCCAGACGGTTGCCGAGAGCCGCGAGGCTCGGCGTCAACGCCAGGCTGGCGGCGACGCCGGTGATGACGACGCCGACCGCCTCCTCCCCGAGCGTCTCGCGCGCCATGGGCATGGCGAGGATCACGAAGACGAACTCGCTGCCCTGCGCCAGCAGAGAGCCGAGCTGCACGGAACCTGGTGCCGACCATCCGAACGTTCGCGCCGCGGCCGCCACGAGGATCGTCTTGACCAGCATGAGCCCGAGCACGAAGACCAGGATCTCGGCCCAGTGTGCCAGGAGGAGACGCCAGTCCAGCGACATCCCGACGGTGATGAAGAAGAAGGCGAGCAGCAGGTTGCGAAACGGCTTCGCTTCTGTCTGGATCACGTGCCGGTAGGGGGTGCCGGCGATCATCATGCCGCCCAGGAACGCGCCGAGCGTCAGGGAGAGCTCCGCCGCGCCGGTGGCCGCAGCCGCGGCCAGGACGACCAGGAGCGCCATCGCGGTGAAGACCTCTTCGTTCCGGGTCCGCGAGAGGAGCTTGAACAGGGGCTGGATGGCGTAGCGTCCGATGAGGACCGCCGCGCCGAATGCGAGGGCTGCCTTCAGGACAGCCAGGGAGACCTCGATCGCGAGGGTCGGGTCGGCGGGCGAGGCGCCTCCATGCTCCAGGGAGGCGGCGAGGACCAGGAGAAAGATGGCGCAGATGTCCTGGAAGATCAGGACGGCAGTCGCCGTGAGGCCGACCGGACAGTTCTGCTGCCGTCGCTCCGCGATGGTCTGCACCACGACGGCGGTCGACGAGAGGGCGAGCGCTCCTCCGACGACCACGGCGTACGCCGGCGCCACGCCGAGCGCCACGGCGAGCCCGCCGAAGACGAGCCCGCAGAGCATGATCTGGAGCGGGCCGAGCCCGAGGATGTCCCGGCGAGCTTCCCAGATTCTCGGCAGCGAGAAGTGGAGGCCGATGTCGAACAGCAGGAAGACGACGCCGAGCTCCGCCAGCAGATGGGTCGTCCCGCTTTCGGCGACGACATCGAGCGCGTGCGGACCGATGGCCAGGCCCGCGGCGAGGTAGCCCACGATCGGGCTCAGCCGGAGCGGCCGCACCACCGTGATCGCGAGCACGCAGAGCAGAAGGAGCAGGATGGCCGGCGTCAGCGCGTGAACCTCCTCCATGTTCCCTCTCCTCCGGGTAGATGATGTGCTCTTTGGTCTAGGGCCCGGGCGCTACTCTACCGGCCCGCGGCTCAGTCGGTTTGCGCCCGGTCGTCGTCCTGAAGGGCTTTCACAACCTCGGCCCAAGCCGGGAGGAGTCGCCTTTCTGCGGCTGGGCTACTCGCCGCCGTAGGCGAGGTCCATGCGGCGGACGCGGCGGCCGGCGACCCAGAGGACCAGGGCGAAGAGGAGGGTGGCGCCGAGGAGAGACTGCCAGGCGGGGGCGGGGTCGGCGACCAGCTCGAAGGGACCGCGGGTGAGGGGAACCGGGTAGAGCGAGTGGAGATAGAAGATCACGCTCACCCGCTTGAGCAGCGGCGGCAGCAGGAGGTTGCCGGTCTCCCAGCCCCAGATCACGGCGGCGGGCAGGACCGGGTTGCGGAAGAGGATGCCGACCAGCAGGAAGATGGCGCCGAAGCCGCCGCAGGCCAGGGCGACGACAACGAGATAGCCGGCGAGGTTGGCCAGACCCGGGCCCTGAAACAGGTAGTTGGCCAGCGCGGTCGGGCCCCAGGGCAGGGCGACGACGAGGAAGTGCGCCACCGTGCCCAGCGTGAAGACGCCGGCCGTGGCGAGGAGCGCCGCCAGGTACTTGCCCAAGGCCACCACCTCGCGGCGCACCGGAGTCAGCAGGTAGTAGTGGAGGCTGCGGTCGAGGATCTCGGCGCGGTAGAGGTTGACGAAAAGGAACAGCGCGGCAAAGAAGATCGACACCCGGACGTAGAGCTCGAAGAGGACGGCGAAGACCGCGGCGGTCTCCTGCGGGCCGGCGAGCTGGCGGGTCGGCAGCGGGGTCATCGCCCAGACGCCGACCAGGAAAAGCGGCGAGAAGGCGAGGAAGTAGAGCGCCAGCGCGCGGGGCGACAGCAATGCGCGGCGCAGGTCGAGCCGCAGCGTGCCGAGGAGCTGCCGGCCGACGAGGCCCCAATCGCGCCGGCGCTCCGGGACTTCGAGCCGGCCCGGACTCACGCTCCCCGGTCCCCCTCGATCAGGTACTGGTAGACGGCGCGGACGTCGGAGTCGGCGACCCGCACCCGGCGCACCTCGACGCCGAGGGCCAGGACGACCTCCTGGAGCTTCTCGTAGAAGTCGGCCGGGTTGCGCGTGCGGGCCAGGAAGCCGCCGCCGTCGTCGTTCATCAAGAGCTCCACGACGTGGTTCCCCGACAGCAGCGCCGAGGCCACCCGGTGGGGCCGGTCGCAGCGCACCAGCACCTGGATGGGGTGCTCCTCCATCTCGACCCGTACCTCGTCGACCTCGCCCTCGGCGACCACGTAGCCGCCGTCGAGCAGCGCCACCCGGTCGGCCAGCACGTCGACCTCGTGGAGGATGTGGCTCGAGATCAGCAGATACCGGCCCTCGGCCGCCATTGCGGTGAACAGGTCGGTGACCTCGGCGCGGGCCATCGGGTCGAGCCCGTTGAGGGGCTCGTCGAGCACCAGCACCTGCGGGTCGTGGGCGATCGCCTGCGCCACCCGGGCGCGCTGGCGCATCCCCTTGCTGTAGCCGCCGAGGCGGCGGTGGGCCGCGTCGGTGAGCCCGACGCGGTCGAGCGCCGACCAGGTCATGCGGTCGGCCTCCGCCCGCCGGTAGCCGTGCACCCGCAGGTAGGAGTGGATGAACTCGTGGCCCGTCAGACCCGGCGGGAAGGCGTCGTACTGGCTGCAGTAGCCGACCAGCCGGAACAGCTCCTCCGGGCGGTCGGTGGGCAGCCCCAGAACGGTGACCGTGCCCTCGGTCGGCCGCAGCAGGCCGGTCGCCAGGTTCATCAGCGTCGACTTGCCCGCGCCGTTGGGGCCGACCAGGCCGGTGACGCCGGCCCCCAGCGTCAGGCTGACCCGGTTGACGCCCAGCACCTCGCCGTAGAACTTCGAGACGTTGTCGAACTGCAGGGTGCCGCCGGCGCCGCTCACGAGACCACCTCGTAGGCCCGGACTCGCCGCGCCAGCAGCGCGAGGCTCAGCCCCACCACCAGGGCCAGCATCGCCCAGGCCGGCCACACCGGCAGCTCGGCCGGCGTGAACAGGAAGAACGGCATGGTGGTGTCGAAGAGCTGCGCCCAGACCCGCCGCATCGTGTGGTGGAGGTCGATCAGGTGTCCCCACTCGCTCTGGAAGAGCAGCTCGAAGACCCGCCCGAAGAAGCCGCCGCCGAAGTAGATGAGCAGCAGCACGAAACCGGCCAGCACCCGCCACTTGACCCACGCCGAGACCGCCAGCGCGAGCGACGCCAGCACCGCGATCCACACCCACGAGCCCACCAGCAGCGCCCCGGCCGAGCGCAGGTTGGCGGCGGCCCAGCCGCCCCCGGCCAGACCGGCCTGGAGCAGCCACAGGAGCAGCCCCGGCACCCAGGTGACGCCCGAGACCAGCGCCACCAGCACCGTCAGCTTGCCGGCCACGTACTGGGTCCTGCTGAACGGCCGGCACAGGTAGAGCGCCAGCCCGTTGTTGGCCAGATCGCGCGACACCAGCCGCGGGCCGGTGAACAGCACCAGGAAGAAACCCAGGCTTCCCTGCACCCGGAGCAGGACCCCGAAAAAGCGGTTGTCGATCGGCACCCAGTCGTCGAGCTCGACCCCCATGCCGGCGAATGTCGAGATCAGGTCGGCGTTGTGGCGCAGGTAGATCGCCAGCAGGGCGAGGAACGGAAAGACGTAGCAGATGGTCAGGAAGACCACGAACAGCTTGGAGCGGAAGAGATCCCGCAGCGCGTAGCGGGCCGGGACCAGGAAGCGGTACCGCGGCGCCGTCAGCGGCCCCTCGTAGGGCGCGAAGCTGCGCTCGTAGACCGCCATCAGCCGCGCTCCATGGCCTTGAGGAAGATGTCCTGGAGCGAGTCCTTCTGGTAGTCGAGGTGGCGGATCTGCGCCCCGTGGCCGGCCGCGATCTCGTAGAGGGCGCGGATCTCCACCGCCGGCGGCAGCACCAGCCGGATGCGGCGCTTGCCGTCCACCGCGCACTCGCAGCCCAGCTCCGCGGCCCGCGCCAGGTAGCGGTCGACGTCGCCGCGGATCTCGAGCTGCAGGAACTTGCGGTTCGCCCGCCGCTCCTCCTCCAGGTTGCAGTGGTAGGCGATCTTGCCCTCCTTCAAGATCAGGACCTCGTCGCAGCATTCCTCGACGTCGCGCAGCAGGTGCGACGACAGCAGGATGCGCACCTGGCCGCCGTCGCGGATCGAGCGGATGAGCCGCACCATGCGCTCGCGGGCCGGCGGGTCGAGCCCGTTGGTCGGCTCGTCGAGAAACAGCAGCCGCGGGCCGTGGGCGAGCGCCTGGGCCAGCTTGGCGCGCTGCTTCATGCCCAGCGAGTAGGTCTCGAGTCCCCGGTAGCGCGCCTCGCCGAGGCCCACGGCGTAGAGCGCCTCGTGGGCGCGCTCGAGCGCCAGCGCCCGCGGCAGCCCCGACAGCTCGGCCATCAGCCGCACGAAGGCGACCGCGCTCATCCCCTCGATGAAGCTGTCGCGCTCGGGCATGTAGCCGATCAGGGCCCGGGTGGCGGGCGCCTGGCCGACCACGTCGTGCCCGTAGACCCGCGCCGTGCCGGCGCTCGGCGGATGGAACCCCAGGAGCGTGTGGATCAGGGTCGTCTTGCCGGCGCCGTTGGGCCCCAGCAGACCGAGGGCGCGCGCCGAATAGGCGCCAGTCAGGCCGGACAGCGCCTCCAGCCGGCCGAAGCGGACCGTCAGCCCTTCGAGCTCGACTACCGGGGTCACCGCTTCCACTACGCCCTGCCGCTCGGCGGGGTTTCGCCCCCCGGTGGGCGAGCTTACCCGGCGCCGCCCTCTGTGTTGCCGACTCCAGCAGCCGCTAGGCGTCGCGACGCGGTCCCGCCTCCGGTCGCGGCGGCCGCAGCTCGGGATGGAGAGCCAGACCGACCCCCAGACCGAGCAGCCCGGGCAGCCCCGACGAGAACAGGTCGGCGACGCCGCGGGCGGCGAACACGATCCGGCTCTCCTCGCCGTAGGCGTAGGCCAGCGTCGGCTCGGTCTGGCCGCGCAGCGCCTCCACCGCCGCCATCTGCTCCGCGGTCAGCGTGCCCTCGGCGAGGCGCTCGGCCAGCGGCTCGAGCAGGCTCACGGCGTCCTGGTAGAACAGCGCCGAGAAGTTCTCGCGGCCGTCGGCCGGCAGCAGGCGGGTGAAGCGCGCCGAGCTTTCCAGCGTGTAGCCCGACTGGCGGTACCGCAGCGCGCGGTCGATCAGCGCGCGGCTCGGCGCCGCCACCAGATAGCCCTGGTCGAAGGTCATCCAGGCGCCACCCTCGCCGGCCAGGCGGTAGTAGGTGCGCCCACCGGCCGGCTCGGCGACCAGCTCGAGGGGCGGCTTGCCGGCCTCCAGGCGCTCGTCGTTGACCGCCTCGATCAGCCGCTCCAGCGCCCAGATCAACTTGTCCCGATCGTAGACCTCGACGATCGCCTTCCAGGCCGGCTCGGGCAGCACCGGCCCGTCGAGCGCCAGCGCCACCTCGCCGCCGAGCGCCGCGGCGACGTCGTCGCGCAGGCTGAAGCCGAGCTCGGCCTCCAGCCGGTCGAGCTCCGCCGCCGGGTCGTGCTCCCCGTCCGCCCAGGAGGCGACCAGGGCGAGCAGCTGGTCGAAGATCTCGACCGGACTCTCCAGGACGGCCGCCGCCGCCAGCTTGGCGTCGGGCGAGACGTAGCGCAGCGAGCCCATGGGGGCGGGCTCGGCGAGCAGCGCCGCCAGACCCCGGCGCGGCCCGTCGAAGGCGAGGACGGCGTCGTTGTGGGTCCGGTCCCCGACCCGCTTCTGCTCGAAGATCAGGTGGCGGGCGTCGAGCAGGCCGGTGCGCTCCGCCCCGGTCCAGTCCTCGACGGAGACCATCCCGGAGCCCGCCAGCCGGCGCAGATCGGCCGCCACCAGGATCTCGGCGCCGGCCCGGTAGACCTCGGCCAGTTGTCGCTTGAGGCCGTCGGACGCCGGTCGCTCCCCGCCGGCGGCTTCCGGCCGCACGACCTGCAGCGCCATCCGGCGCACCAGCTCGGCCCGCGGCGAGGCCACCAGGGTGTCCGTCCCCAGCCAGACGACCAGCCCGTCGCCGGTGTCCGCGCCCGGCCGTGCCTCGCCGGGGAGGTCGCCCTCGAGGAACCGGATGCGTCCCTCGCCGTCGCCGTGGCGGGCCATCTGCTCTTCGAGGAAGGCGCGCAGCCCGGCGGGATCGGTCAGCTCGGCGAGGACCAGCGGGCCGTCGATCTCTCCGTCGGCCCCGGGGCCGGCGACGACGACGATCTCCTCGCCCAGGAAGCTGCCGGCCTCGGCCAGCGTGTCCGTCGTCTTCTGGAGCTGGGCGTCGAAGCCCGCCGCGCCCCGCTGGAGCTGCCACCACTCGCTCAGGACGGCGCTCTCCGCCACCCGCTCGCGGACGATCCGCGAGGCCTCGGCCAGGCTCTCGGCGAGGTTCGGGAAGGCGGCGAAGAAGGCCACGTCGTCGGGCACCAGATCGAGCAGCCGGCTCGAATAGCGCAGGCCGGGGCGCGGCACCTCGCGGGCCAGCGCCTGGCGCAGCTCGGTCACCTCGCGCAGCAGCTCGAGGTAGCGGTCGACGTTCTGGCTCCAGGCCAGCTCGTCGGTGAGGGCGCCGTGCCCCAGCGCCGCGTAGGTCGTCGTCTGCTCGCCCGCGGAGAGCATCCGCTCGCCGCCAGCGTAGTCGACCTGTACCTCGCCCTCGATGACCGAGACCCGCGAGCCCTTGGTGCCGTGGCTCACCGCGAAGATCGTCCCGGCGACCGACACCAGGCAGTCGTCGGTCGACACGAAGAGCCGCCCGCGGCCCTGCGGCGCCGCCTCGACGATGACGCTGCCGCGCTCGATCCTCAGCGTGGTGCCGCGCCGCGCCGACTCGACCGCCAGCTCGGAGCGGCCCCTGACCTCGACCCGCGAGCCGTCGGCCAGCACCAGGGTCGAGCTGCCGCCGGGCGCGGTCTGCACCCGCTCGCCGAGCTCGAGGCGGGCCCCGGGGGCGAGCGGCTCGAGCGAAGCCGCCCGGTAGAGGCCGGCGCCGCTCGACTCGACGATCGCGCCGTAGGGCGCCGCCGGCGCCGAGCTCCAGACCAGATAGCCGACCCCCGCCGCAACCAGCGCCAGCCCCGCGGCGGCCACCCGGCGGGTCGCGCCGCCCCACCCCGCGCCGCCACCGGGGGCCGGCTGTCGAGCCGCCGTCTCCGCCGCTTGCCCCGACCGTGCCGCCCTCAGCGCCCGCCGGCAGGGCACGCACCGCCGGGTATGGTCCTCGAGCAGCAGCGCCCGCGACGGCGCCAGCTCGCCGGCCAGCCAGGCCGGGATCAGTGCCCGGAAGTCGTCGCAGCCCCGGATCGAGCCGACCTCGCCGGCCCGCGGCCCCTCGGCCGCCCGGCCTTCGAGCCGCTCCCAGACCCGGTCGGCGATCCGTCGCGACTCCGCGTCGTCCAGCGCGCTGTGACGGATCTGCTCCGCCGCGCGCTCCAGCTCCTCGATCGTCTCTTTCTTTCGGCTCATGGCTGTTCACCTCGCGCCAGCTCGCGCATCGTGGACTGCAGGCGTTTCCGCGCCCGGTGGAGAGTCACCCTGACGGTGATCGGGCTCATCCCGAGCAGACGGGCGATCTCTTTGTCCCGCGCCCCCTCGAAGTACCGCATTGCGAAGACCCGGGCGCTCCGCTCCGGCAGGCCGGCCAGCGCCTGCCGCAGCCGGCGCCGGATCTCGCCGTCGCGGAGCCGCCGCTCGGGCGAGACTTCCGACTCGTCGGCCACCTCGCCGCGGGCGACGTCGTCCAGGGCCACCAGGCCGGCCCGAGCCCGCGTCCGCAGCAGGTCGATCGCCGCGTTCACCGCGGCCCGCCGCACGTACGGGCCCGAGGTCTCCCCCGCCCCGCCTCTCGCCCGCCGGGTCAACCTGAGGAACACCGTCTGCAGCACGTCCTCGGCGTCCTGCCGGTTGCCGGTCACCCGGAAGGCGGCGGCCAGCACCGCCCGGTGATGGCGCTCGAACAGTTCCGCCAGAGCGGTTCCGGGTCCGGCGGCCGAGGGCTCCGACTGGGGCACGAGCAACGCGGCGTTCCTCCTACCCGGAGAAACGGCGGATCTGGAGGATTGTTACACGGGCTGGTGCCGGAGCCGGGACTCGAACCCGGACGCCCGAAGGCGGGGGATTTTAAGTCCGTGGAACTCAGAATCGCCAGCTAACGCCCGCCGAGGGGAGCACGCCGAACCAGTACTCGGGATTGGGGACGTAGGCCGCCTCGCCACCGGGAAGGACAACGAAGTTGCGCTCGTCCACCTCGAAGCCGGCGAGGTTCCGGCGGTCGTAGAGGTTCTGGACGTCGATGAAGAGCTCGATGCTGCCCCGGCGGCTGAGCTCGAAGTAGCGACTGGCGCGGATATCGAGCCGGTGATAGTCAGTGAGGTTCTCGTCGTAGATGGGGCCGATCACCGGGACGGCGACGAGCGAGCCGTCCGGCAGCTCGACCGCCTCGGCACTCACCGCCGTCGTCGGCCAGCCAGAGTGGAAGATCCAGGCGAAGTTGAAGTTCCACTTCGGGCCCATGCGGTAGTTCAGGTTGAGGTTGAGGGCGTGGCGCTGGTCGATATTGCGCGGCGTGTCGCGACCCTCGAGGCGGTCGGTGACCTCGGACAGCGCATAGTTCATCCACCAGTCGAGCTTGCCGCCGCCGCGCCCGGTCACGAAGAGCTCGAAGCCGCGCGCCTCCGAGGACTCGGGATCGAGGCGGATGCGGTCGCTGCGCACCTCGGGATTGGGCTCGAACGGGACGAAGAGGTTCTCGTAGCGAACCCGGGCATCCGTAACCCGGCGGTAGTAGCCGTCGATCCGCACCCGGAGGCTCTGGCCCCAGAGCCGGAAACCGCGCTCCCAGCCGAGCAGGTAGTGCTCGGCGCGCTCGGCGAGCTGGAACTCGGTCTCGCCGTCCTCGACCTGGAGCTCGTGCGGCCTCTGGCTCTGGAAGAAATAGCCCCAGGCCGCGCGTACGAAACCGCCGGGACCGGCGTCCCACACCAGGTTCACACGCGGGCTGACCTGGCTGTCGTCGGTCCACGTCTGCTCGTCGTAGCGCGCGCCCAGCTCGAGAGTGAAGGCATCGGTCAGCTGCACGCGGTCGGCGACGTAGATCGAATACTGCTCGCCCGAGACCGTCTCCTCCACCCGCGTCGACTCACCCGCCACCGGCCCGTCGTCGCTGCCTCCCGGGACCGCGGAATCGGAGATGTTGAGGTAGTCGTACCGAGAGTCGTAGCTTCGCGCCTCGAAGCCCCACTTGAGGTAGTGACGGGCGCCCCGAAGGTAGCTCCACTCCTGACGCAGGGTAAAGACGTCTGTATCGCGCTCGTCGCGGATCAGGAAGCGGAGGAAGCCGTCCTCGGCGACCCGCCGGTCGCGATCGATCCGGCCGGCGGAGCCGAGCGTCTCGACCAGCAGGCTCGAGCCGAGGGCCGCCTGATGATTGATCCACAGGTTGGCGTTGCCGTAGCTGGTGTCGGCCTGCTCACGGGTGGGGATCCCGTCTTCGATCTCGAACTCCTCCTCCTCGAGCGAGTCGCTGGCGGCCAGCGCGTTCACTGCCAGGCTCTGGGAGGGCGTGAGCTGGTAGTCGATCCGGCCCAGAAGGTCCCAGTAGCGTGGGCCACTGCCGCTCCTGCTCTCGTCCTCCTCTTCTTCGGGGCCCGCAATCCCGATCACGATGTCGAGGTAGCCGCGACGCGCGGAGGCCAGCCAACGCCCCCGGTCGGACGCGAAGTTGCCGCTCCCGCTGCCCCAGAAGCTCGAGATGCTGACCCCGAGGTTGAACTGCCGCTCACCGCTGGGCGGCGCCGTTGTCAGGTCGACGACGCTGGCCATCCGGTCGCCGTACTCGCTCGGGAACCCACCGTTGATCATGTCGACGGTGCCGATCATCTCGGGGTCGACGATGCTGAACACCCCCTGGAAGTCCTTGAGATGGAACGGCTCGTAGACCTCGAGTCCGTTGACCCGCACCATGTTGTCTCGAAAAAGACCCCCGCGGACGTTGAACTGGGCCGAGACGTCGTTGCCGGCGACACCCGGAAGGTACTGGAGTGCCCGAAACATGTCGTTCCCAAAGTTGGGAAGCTGGCGGATCTCCTCACGGGTCAGGGCGAGGTCCGGAATCGGTTCCGTACGGTTGATCGAATAGCCGGCCGTGACTTCGATTCGGTCGACGGTCTGTTTCAGCGGCCGGAGTTGAAACTCGACCTCTGTCACCGCGCCGGCTCGAACCTGCACGACCCGCTCGCTGGCCGCCAGGCCCTCGTCGGCGACCGTCAGGGTGTAGCGACCCGGCAGGAGGCCCTCGATCCCGAACCGGCCGTCGTCTCCCGAGCGCGTCGACGCGGTCTCCCCGGCGCTGATCTGGATCACTGCGCCAGCGATCGGCTCGCCCGCCCAGTCCCGGACGACGCCGGAGATCCGACCGGCGTCCTCGACCTGTGCTCTGGCAGCGGTGCACAGGACGGTGATCAAGGCGAGGCCGACCGCCGGCCGGGTCCACCAGAGTCTTCCAGTCGATTGCTTTGCCATCCTGCTCTCCCGTCACGTTACTGGCGGCCGCCGTCGGCCGCGCTACGGACACCGGCCCCGGATCCGCCGGTAGCTTCGAAGTAACGGTAGCACCTTACGATGAAACGGGGATGAAGACCGAGGCGCGAGAAACCGCCTGGTGAAGAAGCTCACCGAGGCCGTCGAAGAGTGGCGTGCTCCCCTCAGGCGTCAGGTGCCGCTAGCTCGGCAGATCGTCAGTAAGCTCATGGCCGAGAGAAGCACGTGCCCCCAGGAGGAGCGCGATCGGGCATCGCGACTTCCGGTTCCACGCGATCGGGAACCTGCCTCCCCCGGGACCTCAGAAGCTTGGCAGGTTTAGATGGAACTTGGTGCCGGAGCCGGGACTCGAACCCGGATGACCCGAAGGCCGGGGGATTTTAAGTCCCCTGCGTCTACCCGTTCCGCCACTCCGGCCCGTGAGCGATGCTAGCAGCGGCGGGAGCCCCGTCCACATGGTGTCCGGGGCGTTGAGTAAGCTCCGGCCGGCCCGGTGACGCCTTCGATTCTCATCGTTCTCGGGATCCTGGTCGGGGCGATCGTCCTGTTCGTGACCGAGAAGCTGCGCGCCGATCTGGTGGCGCTGCTGGTGATGCTGGCGCTGGCGCTCAGCGGCGTCCTGACCGGTGATCAGGCGATCGCCGGCTTCAGCAACGAGGCGGTGATCACCATCGCCTCGGTGCTCATCCTCAGCGGCGGGCTCATGCGGAGCGGCGTCGCCCACCTGATCGGCCGCCGGGTGCTGCGCTACGCCGGCCGCAAGCCGGCGCGGCTGACGCCGGTGCTGATGATGACGGTGGGTCTGCTGTCGGGGATCATGAACGACATCGGGATCACCGCCCTGATGCTGCCGGTGGTGCTCGAGATCGCCCGCCGGATCGAGCTGGCCCCCTCCAAGCTGCTGATGCCGCTCGCCTTCGGGTCGCTGCTCGGCGGCATGACCACCCTGATCGGCACCTCTCCCAACATCCTGATCGCGGGCGCCCTGGCCGACGCCGGGCTCGAGCCGTTCGACATGTTCGACTTCACGCCGGTGGGCCTCGCCGCGCTGGTCGTCGGGGTGGCCTACATGTCGCTTTGGGGCCGCCGCCTGCTCCCCGACCGCGACCCCCGGCGGCAGGCGGCGCAGGAGGAGCTGGGCGACCTCTACGAGCTGGACAAGGTGCTCGCCTCGCTCACCGTCCCCGCCGGCTCGCCGCTCGAGGGCCGGGCGCTCGCCGAGAGCCAGCTCGGCAACGCGCTCGGCCTCAACGTCGTCGCCGTCCGCCGCGGCGGCGAGCTGCGGCTCGCCCCGGGGCCCGATTTCTTGCTGGCGGCCGGCGACGAGCTGCTGACCGAGGGGCGCCTCGACCGCTTCGAGGCGCTCCGCGCCTGGCGCCAGCTCGTCGTCGAGCCCGCCGAGCGCGCGCTGGAGCGCATCTCGACCGCCGAGATCGATCTGCTCGAGGCCGAGATCGCGGACGACTCCGCCCTCGCCGGCCGCACCACCCTCGAGGCCGACCTCCGCCGCCGGCTGGGGATTCACGTCCTGGCCCTCGAGCGCGGCGGTCAGGTCCGGCGCACCCAGCTCCGGCACGTCCCTTTCGAGCCCGGCGACCGGCTGCTGATCGCCGCCGCCGCCGGCCGGTCGGAGGAGATCGCCAGACTGGGCGAGCTGGGCGCGGTGCGTCGGCCCGAGATGGGCGAGGTGGCCGCCAGATACGAGCTCAGGCGCCGGCTGCACAGCGTCGAGGTGCCCGCGGACTCGCTGCTCGCCGGCCAGCGCCTCTCCGAGACGCGCCTGGCCGACGCCTTCGGTCTGACCGTGCTGGCCATCGTCCGCGACGGCGAGGCGCGGCTGCTGCCCGACCCGGACCAGGCGCTGGCGGCCGAAGACGTCCTGCTCCTCCGCGGCCGTTCCGAGGACCTGGAGGTCCTCAAGGCGCTGCAGGGCCTGGAGGTCAGCCACGAGCGGCCGCCCGGCTTCGCCGACCTCGAGTCCGAGCTGGTGGGTCTGGTGGAAGCCTCGCTGTCGCCGCGCACGACCCTGGCCGGCCGCCGCATCGCCGAGCTCGACTTCCGCACCCGCTACGGCCTGTCGGTCCTGGCGATCTGGCGCAACGGCCGCGCCTACCGCAGCGGCCTGGCGCAGATGGCCCTCCAGCTCGGCGACGCCTTCCTCCTCTACGGCGACCGCCGCCATCTCGGCCGGCTGGCCGCCGACCCCGACTTCTACGTCCTGACCAAGGAGGCGCAGGCGCCCCCGCGCCAGGAGAAGGCGCCGGTCAGCGCCCTGATCATGGGCGGCGTGCTGGCCGCGGTCGTCAGCGGCGTGCTGCCGGTCTACATCGCGGCGCCCACCGGCGCGCTGCTGATGGTCCTCACCGGCTGCCTGACCATCGAGGAGGCCTACCGCTCGATCGAGCTCAAGGCGGTGCTGCTCATCGCCGGCATGTTGAGTCTCGGCCTGGCCATGGAAGAGACCGGCGCCGCGGCCCTGCTGGCCGAGGAGGTGCTCGGCTCGCTCGCCGCCCTCGGCCCCCGCGCGCTGATCGCCGGCCTCTTCGTGATCACCGCGCTGTCGGCCCAGATCATGCCCACCGCCGCGGTCGCCGTGCTGATGTCCCCGGTCGCCCTCGACACCGCCGTCGCCCTCGACCTCTCCCCCCACGCCCTGCTCATGGTCCTCGCCATCGGCGCCTCCTGCGCCTTCATGAGCCCCGTCGGCCACGCCGTCAACCTCCTGGTCATGGGCTTCGGCGGCTACCGCTTCACCGACTACACCAAAGTCGGCCTGCCCCTCACCCTCCTCCTGCTCCTGGTCGTCGTCTTCTTCTTGCCCGTGGTGTGGCCGCTCTGATCCGGGGCGGGATCAAGCGCTTGACACCAGGCGCTTGATAGCCTAGGCTACAGGTTGCGGAAGGGAGACGTGCGATGGCGACCGCGACAGTGAGAATCCCGGCGGAGAAAAGGGACATCTTGAGGATCATCGCGGGGATCGAGAAGACCGAGATGAAGGAGATCCTCTCGGAGCTGATCGACGAGTACATCGAGCGGCATCGGGAGACTCTGGATCTGCTGTCCAGGCCCGAGTGGGTCGAGCTCATCACTCTCGGCAAGCAAGAGGTCGCCAAAGGGGTCGAGGGCAAGGGGCTCGATGAGCTGGCGGATTGAGGTCAAGCCAGCCGCCGAAAAGCAGTACCTCGAGCTCGACAGCACCACCCGCCGCCGGATCAAGGCTGCCCTTCGCGAAATCGAGGACTCGGAGCAGCCGTTGCTGCATCCCCGGGTACGGCCGCTGACCGGCCAGCTCAGAGGGGACTGCAGGGTGCGAGTGGGGGACTGGCGGGTTCTCATGACCCCCGATCGCGAGGGCAGGGTTCTCTGCGTGTACGCGATCCTCCCTCGCGGTGATGCCTATTGAGCTAGGCTGGGAGGCTGAAACGGAGAGAGGTCGGATGCAGCGAAGAACCCGCCAGTACGAGGGCAACGGGATCGTCGTCGAATACGAGGTGGCCCGGTGCATCCACGCCGAGAGATGCGTCCGCGGCTTGCCGAGGGTCTTCGACTCTGCCGCACGACCGTGGATCCAGCCGAGTCACGCGGCGGCCGACGCGATTGCCGAGGTCATCCGTCAGTGCCCTACCGGCGCGTTGCGCTATCGACGCACCGACGGCGGCGAAGAGGAGCACCCGGCCGAGAACCGGGTGAGCGTCGTACCGGACGGTCCCCTCTACCTGGTAGGGCGCCTGCGTTTGCGAACGCCCGACGGTGCGGTGGCCGAAGAGCAGAGGATCGCGCTCTGCCGCTGTGGAGACTCCAAGAACAAGCCGTTCTGCGACAACAGCCACCTGGAAAAGGGCTTCGTCGACTCGGGGGTCGTGAAGGAGCACCGCCTCCAACCGACGACGCAGCCCGCCGACGGCGCCCTGAGCCTCGCGCCGGCGCCGAACGGACCGATTCTCGTGGAGGGCCCTCTGCAGGTGATCGGGGCTGACGGCAGCTCGTCGGCAGGCGGCAAGGCCGCTCTGTGTCGCTGCGGCGCCTCGGACTCCAAGCCCTACTGCGACGGCTCGCACGCCAGGGTTGGCTTCAGAGCCGACTAGTGGACCGTAACGGATGAAATCGTAGTGGATGATCGAGTCCACGGTTTCGAGGTCATGGCGCGGCGACGCAGGCATAGCGGGACTATGGCGAGGAGCCGCAACG
>JBFGCA010000058.1:0-28875 GCA_041567315.1 Thermoanaerobaculia bacterium
ACGCCCGCGCCTTCGAGCGCGGGCGTCCCCGCCGGAGTCGACTTGCGGTGTCCTCAGCTCGCGGGAACCGCGGCGGCCGCGGTCGACGCTAGCGGCGGCAGCGGCTCGGGTACCCGGTTGTGGATCGGCGGGATGGTCCTGAGGTAGGCGTAGATCGACTCGAGGTCCTGGTCGGTCATCTGGCCGTAGACCTTCCAGGGCATCGGCGGCAGGATGGGCCGGGAGACCCCCCAGTGGCGGCCGCTGCGGATGGTGTTGACGAAGATGTCCTCGGTCCAGATGCCGATCCCGGTGTTCTCGTCCGGGGTCAGGTTGGCGGTGAAGCTCACCCCCCAGGGACCGGCCCAGGCGGTGTTGGTGCCGGCTGCGGCGACCACCCAGGGGCCGTTGCCCAGGTCCGGCGCCGGCGGCATCACGAGGTCCTCGGGATGGCCGGAGAGGGCGCGGCTCATGTCCGGCTCGGGCCCCTCGGGCCCGTCGACCCACGGGGTGTGGCAGTCGTGGCAGCCCGAGGTGCTGACCAGGTAGCGGCCGCGCTCGACCTTGCCCTTGAGGGCCGCTTCCGGAGAGAGCTTGCCGATGGCGCCGCTCGCCAGGGCGAGGCCGGCCAGCGCCGCCACCGCCGATCCGAGGAGCACTGAAGACTTGGTCATGGTTCGACCTCCCTAGTTCCGCGGCGACCGCAACCCTTGTCGATCGCCATGGCAAGCACTGTAGGAGGGGTCGGGCCGTCGAAACTTCGACCGTCCGGACCAATTTTGGCCGGCGGACGGGCTGTACATGGTCCGTTCGGACCAGTCCGGAGCCCGCGGCCCGGGGATGGGACCCCCTCAGAGGATGCCGTGGCGGGCCGCAAAGGTGGCCGCCGCGGCGCGCGAGGGAAGGTCGAGCCGGGTGAGGATGTCGGCGATGTGGCGCTTGACGGTGAACTCGCTCACGTAAAGTCGCTCGCCGATCTCGCGGTTGCTCAGGCCCTGGGCGACGTGACGCAGCACCTCGCGCTGGCGCGGGGTGAGGCCGTGGACCCGGCGGCGATCTTCGCCCGGCGTCACCGCCGCCTCGCCGGCCGGTTCGGCGCCCAGCTCCTGGAGCAGGGCGGTGACGCGGGCCGACTCGCCGTGGGCGCCGATCTCCTCGAGCTGGGCGCGGGCGGCGAGCAGCTCCTCGCGGGCGGCGCCACGGTTGCCGAGGCGGTGGAGGACCCGGGCGAGGTCGATGCGCGTGCGCCCCATCTCGAAGGGCGCGGCGGTGTCGCCGAAGCGGTCGATGGCCTCCTCGAGGCGGGCTCGCGCCGTCGGCAGGTCGCCGGCGGCCGCCGCCAGCAGCCCCTCGGTGGCGCGGACGGTGGCCTGGATCGCCTCGGTGCCGACGTCCTCGGAGACCGCGCGCAGCTCGGCGACGCAGCCCTCGGCGCGCTCCAGCTCGCCGCGCCCGCAGTGGGCGCGCGCCAGGATCGCCAGCCCCGGGACGCGGTGGATGCGGTCGCCGGCCGGCAGCCGGCGGAAGTAGCGCTCCACCAGATCCACCGCGGCGTCGTGGTTGCCCTGATCGAGGGCCAGGGCGGCGCGCCCGAGCGAGGCCAGCGGGCTGGCCTCGGAGCGCGCGAAGAGCGCCGCGGCCTCGTCGTAGCGGCCCTGACGGCGGCGCAGGTCGCCCAGCCGGGCGGTGGTCTCCGGCAGGCTGACCGGCGCGATCGGCGCCAGGTCGCGGGCCGCGGCCTGGAGCTCGCTCTCGGCCTCCTCGAAGGCGCCACGCCAGATCAGGATCGCGGCGTGGTGCGCCCGGCAGTAGCTCAGGCGGTAGTCGATCCGCATCCGGCGAGCGCCCTCGCGGGCCACCTCCAGCCACTGGCCGGCGCGGTCGAAGTCGTGCGCCAGCTCGCAGGCGCGGAGCATGTAGCAGTAGGCCTGCCCGATCGCCTGGACGTCGGCCAGCTCGCCGGTGGCGGCGGCGGTCGCCGCCTCGTCGAGGCGCTGGAGGCCGTCGGCGAACCGCCCCTCGGCCACCAGGGTCAAGCCCTCCAGGCCGGTGGCGAACAGCTCGACGTCGCGCCGGCCCAGGGACTGGGCCAGCTCGCGGCCCTCGGCGAGGCGCCGGCGCCCGGTCGGCAAGTCGTCGTGGAACAGGAACGCCAGGTGCCCCTCCCAGAGGGCCAGCCAGGCGTGCTCGGGGCCGGGCTCGAGGCCGTCGAGCAGCCGGTGGGCGCGGCGCAGCCAGCCGTTGGCGACGGCGTCCTCGCCGCGGCTGCCGGCGTACTCCAGGGCCAGGTTGATGGCCTGTCGCGCCGCGTCCCGCCGCGCCTCGCGCTGCTGGTAGAGGACGAAGGCGCGCTCGTAGCTCTGGAGAGCGGCCGGCATCTCCCCCAGCCAGCACAGCGCCGTGGCCAGCCCCTCGTGAGCGTCGGCCGTCTCGCCGTTCTCGAGGGCGGCGGTGAACCGCTGCCGAGCCTCCCGCCAGTCCCAGCCGGCGAGCGCCCGCCAGCCGGCGTCGAGGTCGGCGTCGGGAGGCGGCACGGCGTGAAGACGTCGGGCCTGGGGCATGGCTGGCTAACCCATTATGAACCGCGTCGGGCCCCCGGTCTATTCCACGCGGGGGCGGCCCGCCGCCGGGCCCAGGCTCCGCCCCGGCGCTATGATGCCGTCGGTGGCCCTCAGGTTCCTGCCGCGTTTGCTGCTGGCGCTGCTCGTCGTGGGTAGCGGCGGGCCCACGTCCGCCGAAGAGGCCCGGGAGCGGCCCCGGGCCCGGGAGGCCGGGCTGGTGGTGGGCGTCTTCCGCACCGGGCCGCTCAACGCCATCACCGACGTGGCCGGCGTGCGGGTCGGGCACGCGACGGTCGTCCGCGGCGACGACGTCCGGACCGGCGTCACCGCCGTCGTCCCGGCGCCGGGCAACCTCTACACCCACCCGGTGCCGGGGTGGATCCACGTCGGCAACGGCTACGGCAAGCTGATCGGCGAGACCCAGGTCCGCGAGTTCGGCGAGCTCGAGACGCCGATCCTGCTGACCTGCACGCTCTGCGTGTGGAGCGCCGCCAACGCGCTCAAGGAGTGGGTCTACGAGCAGCCGGGGATGGGCGAGCACACCGTCAACCCGGTGGTCGGCGAGACCAACGACTCGATCGTCAACGACATGTGGGCCGACCCCGTCCAGCGGGCCGAGGTCTTCGCCGCCCTCGACGGCGCCAGCGGCGGCCCCGTCGCCGAGGGCAGCGTCGGCGCCGGCACCGGCACCCAGGCCTTCTCCTGGAAGGGCGGCATCGGGACCAGCTCCAGGGTGCTGCCCTCGGCGCTCGGCGGCTGGACGATCGGCGTCCTGGTCCAGACCAACTTCGGGGGCACGCTGACGGTCAACGGCGCCCCGGTAGGCCGTGAGCTGGGCAGCTACGCCTACCGCGACGAGCTGGAAGCGGGCCGGGCGGGCGGCGAAGGCGAGGACGGCTCGATCATGATGGTGGTGGCGACCGACGCGCCGCTCACCCCCCGCAGCCTCGATCGGATGGCCCAGCGGGCGATGCTCGGTCTCGCCCGCACCGGCTCGTTCGCCCACAACGGCTCGGGCGACTACGTCATCGCCTTCTCGACCCACCCGGACGTCCGCCGGCCCCGCCGCAGCCCCGACCCGGTCACCGTGCCGACCCTGGTCAACGAGTCGATGTCGCCGCTCTTCGCGGCGACGGTCGAAGCCACCGAGGAGGCGATCTACAACGCCCTCTTCAAGGCCACCACCGTCACCAGCTCGCGCGGCACCCTCGAGGCGATCCCGCTGGCGCCGCTGCTCGATGTCCTCGAGGAGTACCGGGTCCTCGGCTGGGACCGGCGGCTGCCGCCGGCGGCGACCGAACAAGCCGGACCGGGGAGCCGATGAGCTCGGGCTGCTAGGCGTCGTCGCCGCTGACGAGGCCGCCGGTGGCCTCCAGCCAGTCGGCGATGCTGTCGGCGGCGGCGGCGACGCCGTCGTCGGAGACGTCGAGCTCGAGCCGCTCGAGCCGCGACCGCCCGGCCTCCTCCCGGAACAGCTCCTGCTCGTCGACGAAGGCTTCGAGGTCGTCGTACTGTGAGGGGTTGCCGGAGACCTCGAGCCGCCGCCGGCGCGCCGCCTCGAAGCTCTCCGGGCGGCGGCTGCAGAGCACCAGCCGGAAGCCGACCGCGCCGAGGCGGGCGTCGAGCCAGTCGAGGTCCGGAGCACGGTCGCGGTGGCGGCGCTGCCACACCCGGGTCGAGAGGTGGAAACGGTCGACGATCCAGGAGTAGTAGCGGAGGTTCTCGAAGATGGTCGCCCAGGCGGCGTAGGTCTCGAGCGCCCTGGCTTCCTCCTTGGGAAGGTAGTTGATCAGGCCGCGGCCCCACGGCCGGTTGGTGAAGCCGCACCACTCGGCCGAGATCAGCGGCGAGTGGTAGCGATAGCGCCTCGGACCCACCACCCGCGGGTGCTTCGCGAGGGCGAAGGCGATCTCGGTCTTGCCGGTCAGCCGCGTCCCCTCGAGGATCACCTTGGGCACCAGCTTCGGCATCGTGCCGCAGTATGGCACCGCCTACCATTGCTCCCGTTCCGCTGACCGGCGCCCGAGAAGCGCGGGTCGGCGGTCGGCAGGGGTTCCGCGCTATAGTGAGGGCCGAGGGCCCTGAGGGCGGCCCCGAACCTGTTGACTCCCCCACTTACCGGCGCAACTGCCCGAGGCATGGTCGGGCCCGGGTGGCCTGTCTAGCTCACCATCATGAACAATCAGGGTAACAGGACGTTGAAGCGGCTGCTCGAGCTCGGCCGGACCAAGGGGTATCTGCTCGTCGGCGAGATCGAGGAGATGACGGGGAGTGATTCGCCGGGCAGCCCGCAAGCGCTCGACGGCGTCCTGGCCGAGGCCGGCATCGCGATCATCGACGTTGCCCAGGGGCACTGGAGTCGGGCCTTCCTCGAAGGCAGGGCGGGCGAGTTCAAGGAGCAGCAGGAGGAGGCGTCGGCAGGGTCGCGCGAGGCCGATCGAGCCAGTGACCCGATACGGGTGTATCTGCGCGAGATGAGCACGGTGCCGCTGCTGGATCGGCACGGGGAGCTGGAGCTCGCCCGCAGCCTGGAGCACGGCGAGTGGCTGATCTACGTGGCCCTGGGCAAGTATCCGGAGCTGTCGCGCGAGCTGTTGCGCCTTCAGGAGCTCTACCAGGCGCGTGTCGCGACGCCGCGGCAGGCAGCGGGCCAGGAGCCGGTCCTCGATGCCCGGGCCACCGACCGGATCAATCGTCAACTGGAGGTGTTGGCGAGGATCGCCCACCAGGACCGGGAGCTTCGCAGGCTGCGCAGCCGGCAGAAACGCGTCCGGACGAACGGCGAGCGCCACCAGCAGATGGAGCGCGAGGTCGACCGGCTGCTGGGCCAGATCGCCGTCGAGATCCGCTCTCTCGGCCACACCTTCGGAACGCGAAACAGGCTGATCGAGCTGCTCGCGGAGCTGCATCGTGAGTTCCTGCGGCCGGAGGTCGCCATCCGGCGGGCGCGGCTCGCGCTCGATCGCGAGGTCAACCCCGAGCTCCGGGTGCTCCACCGCCGCCGGATCGCGAGATACCGTCGGCGGTTGCGGAGTCTGGAGGCGCGTAGTGGCATCACCGCGCCGGAGCTGGCCGACGCGATCCGTGAGATCCGCCGCGGCGAGGCGGAATGCGAGCGGGCCAAGGAGCGGCTGATCGTCGCCAATCTGCGGCTGGTGATCTCGGTCGCCAAGAGGTACACCAACCGCGGACTCCAGCTTCTGGACCTGATTCAGGAAGGCAACATCGGTCTGATGAAGGCGGTGGAGAAGTTCGAGTACCGGCGCGGCTACAAGTTCTCCACCTACGCTCACTGGTGGATCCGCCAGGCGATCACCCGGGCCCTGAGCGACCAGGTGCGCACCATCCGCATCCCGGTGCACATGATGGAGATCATCAGCAGGCTGGGCCGGACCACCAGCGCCCTGGTCCAGGAGCTGGGGCGTGAACCGACGGTCGAGGAGATCGCCGAGCAGATGGACCTTCCCCCCGCGCGGGTTCGCGAGGTGATGAAGATGGCCCAACAGCCGGTGTCGCTCCAGGCACCGGTCGGCAAGGAGGAGAGCGCCCGTCTGGAGGACTTCGTCGAGGATCGAGCGGCGGTCTCACCGCTGCAGTCGGCGATCTCGGGCAATCTCCGCGAGCAGACCGCCCTGGTCCTCAAGACCCTGACGCCGCGGGAGGAGGAGATCGTGCGCCTGCGCTTCGGGATCGGCGAGCAGCCGGGGAGGACCCTCGAAGAGGTCGGGCGCTCGTTCAAGGTGACCCGGGAGCGCATCCGCCAGATCGAGGCCAAGGCCATGCGCAAGCTGCGCCACCCGAGCCGGGCGAGAAAGCTGGACGCCCTGCTCGACGGCGAGATCCCCGCCTAAAAAAAAGGACCCTCCGAATCGGAGGGTCCAGCCACCGCCGCGAAGGTCCCGAGAACCCCGCTGCGGCGTCGATTACCGGAACGACCGGCCGTTGCCGCCGTCGTCGCGCCGCGGCCGCGCCTCGTTGACGGTGAGGCTGCGGTCGCCCAGAGTGGTTCCGTTGAGCGCGCGGATCGCCGTTTCGGCGTCGGCCGCACCCATCTCCACGAAGCCGAAGCCTCGCGACTGGCCGGTGTTACGGTCGGTGATGACGCTGACGGACTCGACGGCACCGTGCTGGGTAAAGAGCTGGCGCAGCTCGTCTTCGGTCGTGTTGAAGGCCAGGTTGCCTACGTAGATTTTCTTCATGTTCTCTCTTTTCTGTTTCTGGCGTGGCAGAGGCCGAAACCTCCTACCTACACCGATTCTGAATACACGATTCCGGAGTCGGAATCTTCCGACGGAGCGAGCTCGCCTTGGGTAGCTGGGTAAGCGACTACTTCAGGAAGGACTCGGGATGCTTCAGGCCGCAGTGCAGCCCCTCGACACACGGGATCCGCTCGTCACGCACCACTCTAGGGTAGTGCGAGACCGAAGTCAACAGCGCCGCTTCCGGAGCCGTTCGGCGCTCGCGCCGGTGGTCGGAGGCGCCACTGTCACCGGCCGGCGGAACAGGTAGGCCAAGTTCCGGGAGAGCACGAGCAGGCGCCGGCGCCTTGCTGGCTCCGACGGCCGGTGCGATCGGCGAGCAGCCCCGCCCCTGGTGTGCCCGCCCGGGCGCTCGGTGGGCGCTACCTGAACGGGTGGCGCGTTCGCCGGGGATCGGGCCTACGCTTGGGGCCGGGCTCCGGGCCACGGCTTTCGTCCCCGGAGATTTCACCATCCCCTCGAGAGGAGGTAGGCGATGCGACATCTCACGATGGTGGTGGCGCTGGCCCTGGTGGTCTGCGCTGCCCTGGCTCTGGCCCAGACCGAGACCGAGATCCGGCAGGCGCCGATCACCTGGCAGCAGGCTGCGCTGAGCGACGGCGAGGCGCTGTACGGCGAGCTGTGCGCGGTCTGCCACGGCGTGACCGGCAAGGGTGACGGACCGGCCGCCCCGGCGCTCGCGGCCCAGCTTTCGGACCTCACCCGGCTGGGGGCCGACAACGGCGGAGTGTTTCCCGCCCAGGAGGTAGAGAACGCGATCACCGGCAGCCGGCGGGTCGCCGCCCACGGCACCGCCGAGATGCCGGTCTGGGGCCGGGTCTTCGAAGACGTGCGCCCCGATTACAAGCCGGGGCAGCGGTGGGCCTTCGGCCGCGCCCGGGTCTACAACCTGACCGAGTACCTGCGGTCGATCCAGTCCGAATAGCCTCTCGACTAATCGCGCGGCGGCCAGGGGAAGAAGGCGCTGGTGCGCCGCACGTAGTCCCGGTACTTGGGCTTGGCGTCGCCGAGACCCCTCTCGAGCAGCGCCACGCCCGAGACCTTGACGATCAGGAAGCTCATCAGGGCGGGGCCGATCAGGGTCCAGGCCGACCCGGGAGTGGCCAGGGCGAAGCAGCCGATGCCCCACCACAGGGTGGCGTCGCCGAAGTAGTTGGGGTGGCGGGTGTAGCGCCACAGCCCGCGGTCCATGACCTTGCCGCGGTTGGCCGGGTCGGCCTTGAAGCGGGCGAGCTGGAGGTCGCCCACCGCCTCGAAAAAGAGGCCGACGGCGAAGAGCGCCAGGCCCAGCAGGTCGAGCCACGTCCAGCCGGCCGGCAGGCGCGACGCCTGCACCTGGAGGAGCGGCATGCCGACCAGCCAGAACAGCGCGCCCTGCAGCCAGAAGACGATGAACAGCGACAGCAGCGGGAACCGCGGGCCCCACTTCTGGCGCATGGCGGCGTAGCGGTAGTCCTCGCCCTGGCCCCAGTTGCGCCACAGGATGTAGAGCGCCAGGCGCAGGCCCCAGATCGTCACCAGCACCGGCACCAGAGTCTGCCGGAAGGTCTCGACCGGCACCCGGCTGCGGTAGAGCCAGGCCAGCATGACGAAGCCGAGCCCCCAGAAGACGTCGATGATCGAGACGTCCCGCCTGACGAGGCTCGCCATCCAGACCAGCGTCGTCAGCCCCAGGGCGGCCAGCAGCCCGGGCCCGGCCAGGGCGGCGATCTGGTCCGGCGTCATTGCTCCTCCCGCCGGAGCAGCAGGTCCTCCACGGTCGCCGAGGGCGGCAGCCGGAAGAGCTGGAGCAGCAGGTAGACTGCGATGGCGATGTTGCCGAGCAGCATGAGCAGCACGAACCACAGCACCCGGCGGCCCCAGCTCGGCTCCTTGTAGGCGATCCACAGATAGACGGCCAGGAACCCGAAGTAGGCGTCGGCCAGGGTGGCGCGAAACCAGGGGTCGGTCCACAGGTCGGCGGCGGCCTCGAACACCCCGCGGTCGAGGCTTGCCGTGGTGGTCACCGCCAGCATCGCCAGCAGCACCAGGGTGAAGAAGAGCTTCAGTCCGGTCATCGGTGGAACTCCGGGCTCAGTGGACCGCCGAAGCGGCCGGCGACCACAGCGAGTGGGAGACGAACCACTCCTCGCCATCGTTGTATGCGAACAGCTCGGCGCAGGCCAGGAAGAACAGCCGCCAGCGCTGGAACCAGCGCTCGGCGTCGGCGCCGTAGACCGACTGGAAGACCGGCAGGACCTGGTAGCGGCGCCGGTCCAGGTTGGCGAGCCAGGCGCGGGCGGTCCTCTCGTAGTGGAGGCCGTTGACCCGCCAGCGCCGCTCGAGCCGCAGCGGCCCCGCGAACTCCTCCATCAGACGCTCGGAGGGCATCAACCCGCCGGTGAAGAAGTACCGCGCCATCCAGTCGCTGGGCTCGCCCCGGTCCTCGAAGATATAGGGCCGCGAGCGGTGGCAGAAGACGTGGACGAAGAGCTTGCCGTCGGGCTCGAGCCAGCCGGCGAGGCGCTCGAGGAGCAGCGAGTAGTTGCGCAGGTGCTCGAACATCTCGACCGAGGCGATGCGATCGAAGGTGCGCTCGGGCCGGAACCGGTTGACGTCGGCGGTCAGCACCTCGACGTTGCCGAGCCGGCGGGCTGCCGCCCGGCCGCGGATGAACTCGCCCTGCGGCCCCGAGTTCGACACCGCGGTCACCCGGCAGCGCGGGAAGCGCTCGGCGATCCACAGCGCCAGCGACCCCCAGCCGCAGCCCAGGTCCAGGACCTCCATGCCGTCCTCGATCCCGGCCCGCTTCGAGGCCAGCTCGAGCGCCGCCGCCTCGGCGTCGTCGAGGGTGGCGGTGCCCGGCGGCCAGTAGCAGCCGCTGTACTTGAGATGACGGCCGAGGACGGTCTCGAAAAACGCCGCCGGCAGCTCGTAGTGCTGGCGGTTGGCGGCGTTGGTGGCGATCGCCAGCGGCCCGTGGCGCATCCGCTCGGCCAGCGCGCCGCCGCCGGGTTCGCCGCCGTCGGCTCCGGCGCCGAGCTGGCGGAGCCGGCTGTCGAGCAGGCGGCGGATGCCGCGGCGCAGCAGCAGGTCGGGGATCCAGCCCCGCTCGGCCAGCTCCAGGGCCAGGTTGACGGTGGTCGCCGTCATCAGAACAGTCCTCCGACCGGCGGCTGGCGCCGGTTGCCGGGTTTGGCGAAGAGCAGCTGGGCGTCGCCCACGGTGCGCTCCAGGAAGGCGCCCTCGCAATAGCTGAAGTAGTACTGCCACTTGCGGCGCTCGGCCGCCGGCAGCCCCAGCTCGGCGATCCGCTCCTCGTTGGCGGCGAAGCGCCGGCGCCACTCGGCCAGCGTCCGTGCGTAGTGCGGGGTGAGGTCCTCGAGGTCGACCAGCCTGAGATCGGTGCGCCGGGCGGTGCACTCGTGGATGCGGGCCAGCGACGGCAGCAGGCCGCCGGGGAAGACGTAGCGCTGGATGAAGTCGACCGAGCGCCGGTAGCTCTCGTAGCGCTGGTCGGGGATCAGGATGGCCTGGACCAGCGCCAGCCCGTCGGGCTCGAGCAGCTCGCTCAGCACCTCGAAGTAGCGCGGCAGGAAGGCGTGGCCGACCGCCTCGATCATCTCGACCGAGACCAGCTTGTCGAAGCGCCGGCCGAGCCGCCGCGGCAGGTCGCGGTAGTCCGCGCGGAGAACGGTCACGCGGCCGTCGAGGCCGGCCGCGGCCACCGCCCGGGTTGCGTAGTCGAACTGACGCTGGGAGATCGTCGTGGTGACCACCTCGCAGCCGTATCTGCGGGCCGCTTGGATGGCGAGCGCACCCCAGCCGGTGCCGATCTCGACCAGCCGGTCGCCGGGCGCCAGCTCGAGCTTGCGGCAGATCGTGTCGAGCTTCCACTGCTGTGCGGTCTCCAGGGTCGAGAGGGCGTCCGGGAAGATGGCACAGGAGTAGGTCAGCGTCGGGTCCAGGAACTGGGCGAAGAACTCGTTGCCGGTGTCGTAGTGGGCGGCGACGTTGCGGCGGGCCCCCGCCCGGGTGTTGCTGCGCAGCCGGTGGAGCAGGCGGCGGAGCGGAGCGGCGATGCGGGCCGGCCCGCGGTCGACCCCGCGCAGCTCCTCCAGGTTGCGGGCCAGCACGCGGACCACGGCGGTCAGGTCGGGGCTCGTCCACAGGCCGTCGCAGTAGGCCTCGGCGGCGCCGATCGACCCGCCCCAGGCCAACCGCTCCCAGAAGGCGCCGTCCTCGACCACCACCCGGCCGACGACCGGGAACTGCTCGGTGGCGGCGCCGACCGCGACGCGAGATCCGCCTACGACCACCTCCAGCCGGCCTTGCGCGATCCGCTCCAGGCGCGCCAGCACCAGCCGCCGGGCCAGGCGCTGGGGCCAGGGCTCGGCCCGGCCGCCGCTCAGCTCGACGAGGAGACGCGGCCGCGGTTCGGATGCGGATAGAAGGGTGTTCTCTTCAGCCACAGTCGGAGGGCCTCCCAGTGGATCCAGAGCACGACCCGCAGGGTGATCAGCGGGAACCGGGCCAGCGCCCGGGCGAGGTTGGGGCCGTCGGCCTCCCGGCGCTCCAGGGTCAGGGTAGCGTCGAAGAACTTGACGCCGCCCCGCGAGTTGTCGATGTGGACCACCAGACGCTCGCCGGGAACGGTGGTCCGCCAGGCGTAGTCGAGGTCCATCGGCATGAACGGCGAGACGTGGAACTCCTTCGAAGCGCGGTAGGTGCGCGCACCGCCGTCGCCGCCCGTCGCCGCGCTCTCGTCCAGCACGTAACAGTGCCGCTCGCCCCAGGGGGTGTTGTTGACCTCGGCCACCAGGGCGTCGAGCCGCTCGCCGCTCTCGTCGAAGCAGTAGTAGAGGCTGACCGGGTTGAAGCAGTGACCGAAGTAGCGGAGATGGGTGAGCAGGCGGATCGGGCCCGCCGGCCGCCGGCCGGTGCGGCGCTCGACCAGGTCGCGGACCGCCGTGTCGAGGTCGACCTGCGGGTCGCCGAGGTGATCGCGGCGGTCGAGCCAGGCCAGGTTGCGGCGGCCGATCGACCACAGCCACCGTCCCGCGAACACCTGGTCCAGCTCGCCGAGGTCGAGATACATGAGGAACAGCGGGTAGTCGAAGACGTGCTCCCGCGGCGCCAGGCGGCGATGGCGCACCCGGCCGACGTAGACGGCGCTAGCCGGCTGGCGGCTCACAGACCGACTCCGAAGCGCCGGCCGACGGCGAGCGCGCTGACCACGCCGTCCTCGTGGAAGCCGTGCCGCCAGTAGGCGCCGCAGTAGTGGATGCGGTCGGTGCCGCTGACCTCGGCGTGCCGCCCCTGGGCGGCGACCGCCGCTTCGGTGAACAGCGGGTGCTCGAAATCGAAGCGGGCGATCCGCGCCGGCTCTGCCACCTCGTCCTCCAGGTTGAGCGACACGCAGTAGGCGGCGTCCGTCGGCAGGGTCTGGAGCCGGGTCATGTTGTAGGTCACCGCCACCGGGCGGCCGGCCTCGGCGGGCCGCCGGTAGTTCCAGCTCGCCCACGCCTTGCGCTTCCTGGGCAGCACGGACTCGTCGGCGTGGAGGATCGCCCGGTTGGGCTGATAGCCGATGGCGCCCAGCACCTCCTCCTCGGCCGGCGTGGGCGCGGCCAGCATGGCCAGCGCCTGGTCGCTGTGGGTGGCGACCACCACCTCGTCGAACAGCTCGCTGCCGGCGTCGGTCGCGAGTCGCACGCCCTCGGGCACGCGTTCGAGGCGGCGGACCGGGGTGCGCAGCCGGATGCGCTCGGCGAACGGCGCGATCAGCTTCTGTACGTAGCGCTGCGAGCCGCCGCGGATCACCCGCCAACTGTGGTAGTCGCCGGTGGTCAGCAGGTTGTGGTTGTCGAGGAAGCGGAGGATGAACCGGGCCGGGGTATCGAGCACGCGCCGAGGGTCGGTCGACCAGATCGCCGCAGTGAGCGGGACGAGGTAGTGCTCGGCGAGCGAAGCGCCGAGCCGGTTGGCGGCGAGGAAGTCCCCCAGCGTGCCGGTGAGGCCGTTTTCGAGACCGCCGCGCGCCGCCCGGTTGAAGCGCAGGATGTCGCCGAGCAGCCGGTAGAAGCGCGGCCGCAGGAGGTTCCGGCGCTGGGCGAACAGGGTGTCGAAGCTGGTGCCGGCGTATTCGAGACCGGTGCGGTCGCAGCGAACGCTGAAGCTCATGGCGGTCGGCTGGGTCTCGACCCCGAGCCGATCGAGAAGCCGGATGAAGTTGGGATAGTTGGTTTCGTTGTAGACGATGAACCCGGCGTCGACCGCCAGCGAGTCGCCGTTCGAGCGCACCCGGGTGGTGACGGTGTGGCCGCCGGCGTAGTCGTTGGCCTCGAAGACGGCGATCTCGTGCTCCCGGTGCAGGAGCCAGGCGGTGACCAGGCCGGAGACGCCGGTGCCGACGATGGCGATCTTCATCGACTGCGTCTCACGAAGCGACCAGGGCGAGGGCGATGACCGAGCGGGCGCTCCAGCCGATGGTGCGGAACCAGTTCGATCTCACCAGCAGGCGGGCGGCGTCGCCGTCGAATCCGCGCGCCAGCCGCCGGTGGAGCGGCACCTGGACGAAAGCCGTCGACAGCCAGATGGCACCGAGGACCAGCAGGCCGGCGATCGCCAGGCCCCGCGACCCCGAGGCGCCGCCACCGAACAGCAGCAAGGCGCTGACCAGCTCGACCGACATCAGCGGCGCAACGACCAGCGTCGTGCGGCTCTGGTGGGTGGCGGCGAAGTCGGCGAAGTCGCCGCCGGCGGCGAATCGGAACAGCGGGTAGTGGACCAGCTGGACAAACCAGATGACGCCGGTCATCGCCACGGTGGCGGCGGCGTGGAGCAGGGGAAGTAGGGGCACGGGCATCGCGCGATCAAACGTTCATTTCGTTCCCAGTATTGCTCACAGGGTCCTTCCTGTCAAGCCCCCACGGTTTGGAAGTTTGGGAATCCGGGCTTGACGGAATCACGACCGGGAGCATAGACTCCACCTCGTTCAATTCGTGCAACTTTCGTCAACCATGAAATCGACCCTCAGCCCCCGCCAGTTCGCCCGGGCGATCGGCGTCAGCGAGTCGTCGGTCAAGCGCTGGATCGACGACGGCCACATCGAGGCCAGCCGCACCGTCGGCGGTCACCGGCGAATCACCCTGCAGGAGGCGGTCCGCTATGTCCGCGACCGCGGCCACCCCGTCGTCCGGCCGGAGGTGCTCGGGCTGCAGGATCTGGTGGTCGTCGCGGGCCGCGAGGCGGTCGCCGACGACCCCGGCGAGGAGCTGTTCGAGTACCTCCGCGCGGGGTCCGCCGCCGAGGCGCGCGGTCTGCTCCTGTCGAGCTTCCTGGGCGGCAGCAGCGTCGCCCAGATCGTCGACGGTCCGGTGGCCCGGGCGATGGCCCGGATCGGAGAGCTGTGGGTGGCCAACCCCTCGGGCGTCTACTGGGAGCACCGGGCGACCCAGATCGCCATCCAGGCGGTGAGCCAGCTGCGGCTGCTGCTGGCGCCGCGCGAGGGCGCGCCGGCGGCGGTCGGCGGGGCGCCGGCCGGAGACCGCTACATCCTGCCTTCGCTGGCGGTGGCGGCGGTGCTCGAGGGCGAGGGCCTGCGCGCCACGAATCTGGGACCCGAGACCCCGATGGCGACGCTTTCGCTCGCCGTCGAGGAGCTGGGCGCGCGGTTGGTCTGGCTCAGCGTCAGCGTCGCGGTCGACCCCGACAAGTTGCGGCGCGAGGTCGACGGGCTGGTCGCGAAGCTGGCCGCGCGCGGGGGGATGCTGGTGGTCGGCGGCGCGTCGGTCGGCAAGCTGTCGCTGACCCGCGGCGACGCGCTCTACGTGGGTCGCTCGATGGCCGAGCTCGAGGCGCTGGTCCAGGGCATGCGGCTGGCGCCGGCGCCGGCCGTCGCAGCCGAGGCGTGAGCGCCGGCGTCCGGGCGACCGCTGATCGCCGGCCGGTCGACCAGGCTGGCGGCGGCCTCGCCGAGGTGCAGCGGCCCCGGTGACGCGCTCGACCGGCTACTGGGGTCCCCGGGGAGTTCGTACCGAGGCGGAAGAACAGCGGTGCGCGAGAATAGCTCGCGGGCCCGACGCTCCCTGAAGGCGAAGATCCGCTCCAGGTCGGGTGCGGCTATCCACCGATCCGTGAACCGCCCGCCCGGTGCGCGGAAGATCACGCGGTCGCGCACCTCGGTGCCGCTGGCGACGTCGGCGAAGAGGTGCTCGTGGCGGAAGGACTGGTAGGGTCCCTGGAGTTGCTCGTAGGCGAAGAACTCCGGCGCCCGCCAGTCGGTCATGCGGCTGGTCCATCGGAAGTGCAGGCCGCGCCAGCGCAGGCGGTAGGAGATCTCGCTGCCGGCGCCCAGCCGCTCTGGCAGGTCGCCGATCGGCCGCAGCCGGAACCAGGGCGGGGTGAGGAAGTCCAGGTAGCGCGGGTCGGCGAAGAGCGCGAAGACCACGCGCCGCTCGACCGGCAGCCGGAAGGTGTGGGCGTAGCGGCTCGCGAGGCTCACGGTATCTCCACCTTGCCGAGCAGCCGGGCCAGCGCGCCGTCGAGGTCGGGGTCGCCGAACGCGAAGCCGGCCTCTTCGAGCCGGCGGGGGCGGACCCGCGTGCTGGCCAGCAGCATCTCGTCGGCCATCTCGCCAAAGAGGGCGCGGGCGGCGGACGCCGGCAGCGGGAAGGGGGTCGGCCGCCCCAGGGCCCGGCCGAGGGTGGCGGTGAGCTGCCGGTTGGTCACCGGCTGCGGCGCCACCACGTTGACCGCCCCTTCGAGCCGCTCGTCGAGCAGCGCCTGGTAGATGGCTCCGAGGGCGTCGTCGATCGACACCCAGCTCATGAACTGCCGGCCGTCGCCGAGGCGGCCACCCGCCCCCAGCCGAAACGGCGGCATCATCTTGGCGAGCGCGCCGCCGGCCGGCGACAGCGCGATCCCGAAGCGCAGCACCACCACCCGGATGCCGAAGCCGTTCGCCTCGCGCGCGGCCGCCTCCCAGTCACGGCAGACCTCGGCCAGGAAGCCGCCGCCGGGAGCGCTGTCCTCGTCGAGCACCTCCTCGCCGCGCGAGCCGTAGTAGCCGATCGCCGAGGCGCAGACCAGGGTCCGCGGCGGGCGCTCCAGGCGGCCCAGCGAGCGCACCAGGTTGCGGGTGCCGTCGACCCGGCTGGAGCGGATGCGCAGCTTGCGGGCTGCCGTCCAGCGCCCGCCGGCGATGCTCTCGCCGGCCAGATGGACGACGGCGTCGCAGGGCTTGACGGCCGCCGGCGAGACCAGCCCCGCCTCCGGTGCCCAGCGGGCGGTCCCCGGCCCGCCTCCGGCGCCCCGAACCAGGCGCACCACCTCGTGGCCGCCGGTGGTCAGGAACGGAACGAGGCTGCCGCCCACCAGCCCGCCGGCACCGCTGACCGCGATCCGCAGCCGAGGCCGCGAGGCGAAGGCCCGGTGCCTGGCCAGGTCGCGGCGCGTGGTCTCGTGGCGGTAGGCGAAGGTGGTCGCCAGGTCGCGGGCCACCGCGCGGCCGGCCAGGGCGCCGCCTAGCGGGCCCCCCCGCAGCTCGTAGTCGATGCGGTCGCGGAGCAGCGAACCGCCGGCGGCAGGCTCGAACTCGTGGCGGTGCACCCAGCGGGCGAAAGGCCCCGAGACCTGGACGTCGGTGAACCCCCGGCCGGGCTCGACGTCGCGGTGCTCGGCCACCCAGCGGAACCAGAAGGGGCCCTTCTTCATGTGCAACCGGGCGCGGCTGCCGTCCTCGACCGCCGCCGGCACCTCGACCTCGACCGCCTGCCAGGGGGGGCGGAGGCGCTCGAGGGCGCCCGGGCGCGCGTGCCAAACGAAAAGCTCCCCGGGGGCGTCCAGCAGCGAGGTTTCGAACGTGCGGGTGGGCATTGGAGGTGGACCAGTAAACGTCCTTTTCGTTCGCATAGTAGGAGCTGAGCGGAAAGAAAGCAAGGACTTGACAAGGCAGCGAGGGGTCCGGTATCCTTGCGACTGGTTGTTTTGAACGATTCTGGACTCGAGGAGAACCGCCATGAAGACCCACGTCCTCTCCGCCGCCCTCCTGGCCGTCGCCGGCCCATTGACCGCCGCGACCGAGGCCCGGCGCAGCTACTCCGCTTCCGCCTACTCGCTGCAGGGCGACGAGCTGCTGTACGTCGAGCGGCACGTCGAGCTGTGGCGCGAGGGCCGGCTGGCCGAGAGGCAGGTGCGCTACTTGGACCCCGCCGGCGAGCTGATCGCCGAGAAATCGGTGCGCTACGGCGAGGCGCCGGCGGCGCCTTCGTTCGAGATGACCGACTACCGGCTCGGTCTGCGCGAGGGCGCGGAGGTGGATGCCGGCGAGATCGTGCTCTTCTCGGGTCCGACCGACGTTCCGCTGCGCCCGCGCACCTTCGAAAAACCCCCGGGGGCGGTGGTCGACGCCGGCTTCGACGTCTTCCTGCGTGACAACTTCGAGGCGGTCAAGGCCGGCGAGAAGGTCGAGTTCGAGTTCGCGGTGCCGGCGGCGCGCCGGTTCTTCCGCTTCCAGCTGGTGCCCGAGGGCGAGGTGACCTACCGGGACGAGCCGGCATTCCTGGTCAAGATGCGGCCGGCCTCGAAATTGCTGCGCCTCGCGATGGATCCGATCGAGCTGGTCTACTCGCCCGACGGCCGGCTGCTCGAGTTCCGCGGTCTGGCCAACGTCTGCGACGAGGACGGCCTGCGCTACCGGGCCCGCATCGCCTTCGACTACCCGGATCGCGAGTCAGCTTCCCTGCGGGTGGGGGCGGCGCAATGAGCCGGGTCCTGTCCTCTGCCTCGCCGCTCTTCAACGCCGTCATCTACAAGATCGGCTGGCTGGCCTGCGTGGTCGGCGCCGCCGTCGGCTGGGGAACCGCGGGCGCCCTGGTCGCCATCGGCCTGACCGCGCTCCACGCCGTCCTCGCCGAGCGCCCCGAGCGCGAGTGGCCGCTGCTGCTGGCCGCCGCCGCGCTCGGCATGGGGCTCGACACCTTCCACGCCGCCGCAGGCGTGCTCGACTTCCGAGGGCATCAGGCCGGCAGCATCGCCCCGATCTGGATCGTCGCCCTCTGGCTGCAGTTCGCGACGACGCTCCACTTCAGCCTGCGCTGGCTCTCTCGCCGCTACGCCCTGGCCGCGGTCCTGGGCCTCACCGGCGGTCCGCTGGCCTTCCTCGCCGGCGAGCGCATCGGCGCCGCCACCTTCGGCGACCCGCGCGCCCTGTCGCTCGCCGTCATCGGCCTCTCCTGGGCGATCGCCCTCCCCACCCTGGTGGCCATCGCCGACCGCCTCGGCTGGCCGGGCCGCTACCGCCTGCTCCCCGCCGCAGCAGCGCGGTGATGAGAGGAGCGACCCTCAGGGCACCAGGATCTCCGTGCTGATTTCGACCTCGACCGGGGCTCCTTCGCGCAGGTAGGAGAGGATCTGCGGGCGACCGATCTGGAGGCTCTCGGGGTCGCCGCAGCCCCGCTCGTCGACCGCGGTGCCGTCGATGGCGACGACTAGATCGCCAGTGCGCAGCCCGGCGGCCGCGGCCGAGGTGCCGAGGAAGACGGTCACGATCTCCAGGCCTTCCGGGTGGGGTGAGACGCCATAGCCGGGTCCGACCAGTGGCGCCATCCGGATCGGGCCGGGGGTCGCCGGTCGCAGGCGGACCCGCTTGGTTCGCTGGTCGAAGGTGACGGCGAAGTGGCGCAGCACGCGCCAGCCGATCGTGCGCTCGCGGGGGACGAGCTGCACCACCGGGTCCTCGAAGCGCAGCGGGCCGAGCCGGAGGCCGCCGTCCAGCCGCCCGGCCTCGTCGACCGCGAAGCCCGCGAACAGCGCGGTTGTGATCGCCGGGCGCGGCGCGACCGACCAGGCCAGCCGGTCTCTCGGTTTGAGCAGAAAGCCACCGCTGGCGCCCGAGTCCAGCACCGCCTTGACGCGGCGACCGCCGACCTCGATTCGCAGGTGGGGGCGCCTGGATCCGACGTCGCGGAACACCTCGCGGCCGTCGGGAGGCGGCAGCCGCCCCGCGGAGACCCGGACCTCTCGGGCCGGGTAGTCCAGCGTCAGCAGCACGGCGCGGAAGGCCGGGAAGCCGAGGATGCCGTCGATCCTGCGCCCTAGGGCGAGACTCAGCCGCTTCATCGGATGGAGGTAGGCGCGGAGTGGGGGGAGCTCGAAGCCGCCGATGCGGGCATCGTCGAAGGTCACCTTGCCGGAGGGGGCGCTGCCGCCCCAGAGCCCGGCCAGGGCGCGAGGGTCCAGGAAGGTCCAGCTCGAGCCGGTGTCGAGAATCAGCTCCACCGTCGTCATCGGCCCGTCGCCGAGCGCCACGGGCACGATCACGAGGCCCCGGCAGATGTCGCTGGGAAGCACCAGCCCGTAATCAAGCGCTGCCTGTGGCGCCGTCGCCGAGGCCGGGCCTGGCGGCAGCAGGAGCTGCGGGACCAGAAACAGCATGGGGCCGAGCGGCAACCTGCGGCCACCCTGGATTGTCCGGCGTGGAGTCCGGGCCGGCCCGGGCCGCCGCCGGTAGACCAGCAGCCCACAGGCCACGAAGACGATCCCCACCAGGGCGAGCAGCGTCGCCAGGACCAGCGACTGCTCGCGCGCACCGCCCTGCCCGTGGAGGATCGCCAGCGCCGCCACCCGCCAGGCCAGCACGCCGGCCGCCGCCGCCAGCAGGACGCCGAGCCACCTCGGCGCGGCCTGGCGGATCACGGGGCGCAGAGGGCGACCAGACCGATCAGGGCGAGCGCGGGGACGACGGGCAGTAGCAGGCAGACCGCCCAGGCCTGGGTGGGGGCCGGGTCGCCGGGCTCGCGGGCGACGATGGTGCGGGCGACGATGTCGAGGGCGCGCTGGCGGCGGTCGGTGAAGAAGATGAGCAGCGAGTCGAGCATCAGGAGCTCGAAGTAGAACGACAGGCGCCGGACGAAGGCCTGCCCGAGACCGATCGGGGCCGCGTTCTCGCGCAGCACCCGGATCCGGAGCAGGTGCTTGCCCAGGGTCTTGCCGAAGCGCGCCTCGAGCAGCGGGAAATAGAAGATCACGATGCCGGACACGGCGACGATGGCCAGGGTGAGGAGGACGCCCCAGCCGATCGACAGGTCGCCCGACGCCAGCCGGCCCGACTCGAGCAGCAAGGCGAGAGCGAGCAGCGGCACGGCCAGCGTCACCAGCAGGGCGAAGTCGGCGACGAAGGCGACCAGCCGCTGCCCGAAGCCCGCGTAGCGGATCTCTCGCTCGGCGTTGAAGGCGGCCGCCACCTCGGCCGGCGTGCCCAGTCCGTCGATGATCCTGCCCGGGGGCTCGCCCCGGGCCTCGGCCTCGGCGAAGTGGGCGCGGAGATCGGCTTCGAGCCGTGCCCGGTCTTCGGCGGAGGCGAACGCGCTGCGCATCACCTCGTCGATGTAGCGGTCTCTCGGGTTCATTGCTCCTCCTCGGTGGGTCCGGCGGTGAGGATGGCCTCGACGTCGGCCGCGAAGCTCCGCCAGGCGGCGGTCAGCTCCTCGACCCGCTCGCGGCCCGCCGCGGTCAGCCGGTAGACCTTGCGGGGCACGCCGCGGGCCGGCGGGTCCCACTCGGCGACGATCAGCCCGGCGTCCTCGAGGCGGTAGAGCACCGGGTAGAGGGTGCCCTCCTTGATCTCGAAGCGCCCGTCGCTGCGCTGCTTGAGGCGGCTAACCAGCTCGTACCCGTAGGTCGGCTCGTCGGCCAGGATCCGCAGCAGCAGCAGCTCCAGGGTCCCGCGTCGCAGCTCTCTCTGAAGGTCCTTCATGGCAAGCCTGGTACGACCACGACTACGGTATCACCAACTAGTTTGTTTCACCAAGTATTCGGCGATCGACCTCTCGCCCGGGTGCCCGGTGCCGATCGCCGCCGGCGCTCCGGCCGCCGCCGGCGTCAGCGAGACGGCTGGCGCGCCGCCTCCCGCCGGAGCCACCCGATGACCGTGCGGGTCGCGCTCCGGGGCGAGAGGTGCCTGGGGAGCAGGATCCAGTAGGACAGCTCGAGCTCGACGGCGAGCTCGCCCAGCGGCCGGCAGAGAAGGCCGGTCTCGAGGTCCTGGACCGCCAGGCGGTGGCGGGCCAGGGCGACCCCCTGGCCCTGGGCTGCGGCCCGCAGGACCAGATCGGTAGAGGTGAACCGCGGCCCCCGCTGCAGATCCATGGCGCGGGGGCCGTGGACCTCGCGCCAGGCCTCCCACGAGGCCTGGGGGTCGCGGTCGTGAAGCAGCCGCAGGCCCGCAAGCTGGGCCGGCCTCGACGGGCGGCCGGCCTTCTCCCAGAACGCCTGGCTCATCACCGGGTAGAGGGCGTCGCCGGCCAGCGGCTCGCTGCGGACCCCCCGGAAGGGCCCGGGGCCCATGCCGATCGCCAGGTCGGCGGCGCCGTCCTCGAGGCGGTCGATGCCGCGGTCGACGATCACCGACACCTCGAGCCCGGGGTGCGAGGTCTCGAACGCCGGCAGCCGCGGCATCAGCCAGCGGACCGCGAAGGAGGCCGGGGCGAGGATCGACACGGAGCTGGCCGACCGGGCCTCGCGCAGCGCCGCCACGGCGTGCCCGATCTCGCGCAGGGCGCCGACGGTGGCGCTCCCCAGCGCCTCGCCCTGGGGCGTGAAGGCGACGCCCCGGCGGCCACCGGCCGGGTGGGTGAGGGTGACCCCCAGCCAGGACTCGAGCTCGCGCAGATGGCGGCTGACCGACGAGTGGGCGATCCGCAGCTCGCGGGCGGCGGCCCGCACGCCACCCCGCGAATAGACGGCGGCGAAGGCGCGGAGGGCATTGAGCGGGAGGTCTCTCACGGTCGAATAATTAGACCAGAAATCGACCGCCTTCGACCATCCTGCAGCATCAGAATTCGAGGCGGCAGGAGAGAGCCGATGACGATGATGATGTCGATCCAAGAGACGAATCAGGCGCGAGCGATCGGTCCGAGGGTCCCGGTCGGGGGCCGGCGACCCGGCCGCGGCAGAGGTCTCATCCGGAGACCGCTCACGCGGAGGGAGGCATGAAAGTTCTCGCCATGCCCGGCAGCCTGCGACGGGGGTCCTACAACCGCAAGCTGCTGGTGGCGGCCGCGGCCTGCGCGCCGGCCGGGATGAGCGTCGACGTCGTCCCGCACGAGGTGCTGGCGGCGATCCCACCCTTCAACCAGGACGTCGAGGCGCTCGGCGACCCCGCGCCGGTCGTCCGGCTGCGCGATGCGGTCCGCGCGGCCGACGGCCTGCTGATCTCCACCCCCGAGTACAACCAGTCGATCCCCGGCGTGCTCAAGAACCTGATCGACTGGCTGTCGCGCCCGCGACCCGACGAGGTCCTGATCGGCAAGCCGGCCGCCGTCATGGGCGCCACCACCGGCCCCTGGGGAACGCGGCTGGCCCAGGGCATGGTGCGGCAGGTCCTGGGCTCGACCGAGTGCCTGGTGATGCCGCCGGGGGTGGCGGTCTACGTGGCCCGGGTCAAGCAGCTGTTCGACCAGGCGGGCGAGCTGACCGACGAGCCGACGCGTGAAAGGCTGGGCCGCCTGCTGGCGGCTTTCGGCGAGTGGATCGCGCAGTGCACGCGGTCCTGAGCCGGCGGCGCCACCGGGCTGGAGCTCGCGAGTGGAACGAAAGACCCTCGACCGGCCGCCGGTCTCGCAGACCCGGGTGCGGCGGGATCTCGCCGCCCTCGGCGTCGAGCCGGGTACGACCCTCGTCGTCCACTCCTCGTTGACCGCCATCGGCTGGGTGGTCGGCGGCCCGCAGACGGTGGTCCGCGCGCTGCTCGAGGCGCTTGGCGAGGAGGGCACCCTGGTCCTGCCCGCCGCCACCCCGCAGTGCGCCGACCCGGCGACCTGGAAGGACCTCCGGGTCCCGGCGGAGCACCTCCAGCAAGTGCGCGACCACCTCCCGGTGTTCGATCCGCGGACCACGCCGACCCCCCTCGGCGCCGTCCCCGAAGCCTTCCGCACCTGGCCGGGCACGCTGCGCAGCGATCACCCGCTGGAGTCGGTTTGCGCCCGCGGCCCCGCCGCCCGCGAGATCACCGGCGAGCACCCGCTGGCCTTCTCGGAGGGCCCCGGCTCTCCCTTCGACAGGCTCAACCGGCTGGACGCTTGGGTGCTTCTCCTCGGCGTCGGCTTCAACCGCTGTACCGCCCTGCACTACGCCGAGTCGCTCGCCGCGCGGCGCCGGACCACCACGGTCCGCTTCCCGGCGCTCGACAACGGCCGCCGCGTCTGGGTCGAGGCGCCCAACGTGGCCGACGACGACGACGTCCACTTCCCGGTCGTCGGCGCCCGCTTCCTGGCCGCCGGCCGCGCCCGCCAGGGAGCCGTCGGCGAGGCGCCGTCCATCCTCTTCAGGATGCAGGAGCTGGTGCCGTTCGTGGTCGACTACTTCGATGCCGTGCTCTGAGCCAGTCGTCGGCCAAGAAGGCGAAACTACCCGGGTGGTCCTCGCGTATGAGCTGCAGGAGCTCGGACCAAGAAGCCGCGTCGGAAGGGCCAGGTCCCAAGAGGGAACCGCCGGAGTAGGTCGGCCTGGTCGGCGGCGGCCGATCGGCCTCCGCGGCCCAGAGGCTGGGTAGAGCCAGGAAGGAGACTCGGAACGATGGTCGGCACAGCGTTCTCGCAGCGCCGCTTGCTGGCGGCCGCAATGGGCCGTGCTGCGCGGCCCCGATCCACGCCAGCCGTTGCGCCAATGGCGTCCCGGTCGGCGGTCTCGGCGCTGGCACGTCCGGCGGCCGATCCCGCCCACCCCTACCTGGATCTTCCGGGGCGCGTTTTCGCTCGGGCTGCCACCTGGGTCGCGCTGGCTGCAAGCCTGGCGGCGCCCGCAGCCGGCGGCCTGCCGCCGGAGCGCGAGCGGGCGGTCGACGAGTTCGTCGGGCAGTTCGTCGAGCTGGCGATGTTCGACGGCACGGTGTTGATCGAGCTGGGCGGCGAGGTGGTCTACGAGAAGTCGTTCGGCTACGCCAACTACGAGCACGGCGTCCGGCACGACTCCGGGACGCGCTTCCGGATCGCCTCGGTCTCCAAGACGCTGACCGACGCCGCCTTCGCGGTGCTGATCCAGCGCGGAGAGCTGAGTCTGGAGGCGCCGCTTTCGCGCTATCTGCCCGACTTCCCCCGGGCGGCCGAGATCACCATCGGGCATCTGCTGAATCACTCGTCCGGCATCCCGCACACCAATCGCCAGCCCTGGGGCGACGCCAAGACCTCGCTGTCGATCGACGAGATCGTCGAGCGGCTGGCGGCGCTGCCGCTCGACTTCGAGCCCGGCAGCGACCGCCGGTACAGCAACGGCGGCTATGCGGTGGCCGCCAAGGTGCTGGGACTGGTCGCCGGCGGCGGCTACGGCGAGGCGATGCGCCGCATCGTCTTCGATCCGCTGGGTCTCGACGACACCGACCACATCGCCGACGCCCGGGCGGTGATCCCCCGGATGGCCACCGGCTACGAGCCGGGCGACTACCCGCGCGAGCGGCGCCACACCCGCTTCTACGCGGTCGAGACCCGGCCGGGCGGCGGCTCGCTCTACTCGAACCCGCGCGACCTGCTGAGCTTCGCGCGCGCGGTCCTCGCCGGGTTCGTTCGCGAAGATTTGCGCGCGAGCGTCATGGGGATCGGCGACGGCGTCGTCCTCTCGGAGGGCCGCTCTCCCGGCTTCGTCGCCAAACTCCTCTACGATCCCGAGCGCGAACTCGTCGTCGTCACCAACTCCAACAGCTACGCGGTGCCGGCCGACTGGGCCGAGGCCATCGCTGCCCTGGCCACCGGCGACCCCGAATGGCAGCCCTGGCCCGAGCTGCGGCCCGCGCCGCCGGCGGTGCCCGCCGACGACCCGCGGCTGGGCCGCTACCGCAGCTCCTTCGGCGGCAACGAGCTGTCGATCGAGCGCAGCCCGCGGGGCGCCCTGGTGCTGGCCGACCGCGTCAACGATTCGATCACCGCCCTGGTGCCGCTGGCCGACGGCGCCTTCCTCCAGCCGCTCTACTTCCAGCGCTGCGAGCGCGACGCCTCGAGCCGGGTCATCACCTGCCGGATGCTCTCCGGCAACCCCGACTACGACAGCGAGCTGACCCCGCTCGACGACTGACCCTTCGGAGGCGGGTCAAACTCCCAGCAGCGCGCGCAGCAGCGCGCCGAGCAGAGCGGCGCCGAGGAGGGTGGGGATCATCGCCAGTTTGAACCGGAGGAGGGCGACGAAGGCGCCGGCGGCGATCACCAGCGCGGCGGGGTCGAGGGTGCTCCAGACCGGGACCCACAGGTGGCCGGGGCCGGCCGGCCGCTCGACGACCTCGCCGAAGATCACGTGGAGCGCGAACCAGACGGCGAGGTTGAGGATCACCCCGACCACCGCCGGGGTGATCGCCGACATCGCGTCGCCGAGCGCCTTGCGGCCGCGCAGCCACTCGATGTAGGGGGCGCCTGCGAAGATCCACAGAAAACAAGGCGCGAAGGTCACCCAGGTGGTCACCACCGAGCCGGCGATCCCGGCCACTAGCGGATCGAGCGGCCCGGGGTTGCGGTAGGCGCCCATGAAGGCCACGAACTGGACGACCTGGATCAGCGGGCCCGGGGTGGTCTCGGCCATCCCCAGGCCGTCGAGCATCTCGCCGGGGGCCAGCCAGCCGAAGTCCTCGACCGCCCGCTGGGCGATGTAGGCCAGCACCGCGTAGGCGCCGCCGAAGGTGACCACCGCCGTCTTGCTGAAGAAGAGTCCCTCCTGGACCCAGATGCTGCCGCCGCCGGCGATCGCCCACAGGGCGAAGACCGGGGCCCACCAGACGGCGAGCCAGACCGCAACCACCCTGAAGGTGCGGCCCAGGGCCGGTGGGCCGGTCTCCGCCGCCGTCCCGCCGCCCTCGGCCTGCGACGCCTCGTCGGCCGGCGCGTCTTCAGGCGGATCGACGGAGCGGGCTGGTCCCCAGCGGCCGCGCAGATAGCCGGTGAGGGCGGCCAGCACGATGATCAGCGGAAAGGCGAGATCGAGATAGAAGATGGCGACGAAGGCCGCCGCCGCGATCGCCAGCCGGGTGCGGCTCCCCAGGGCGCGGCGCCCGATGCGCACCAGCGCCTCGACGACCACCGCCAGCACCGCCGGCTTGAGTCCATAGAACAGCGCCTCGACGGCCGCGGTCTGGCGGAACCCGGCGTAGAGCACGCTCAGGGCGAGCACCGACAGGAACCCCGGCAGCACGAAGAGCAAACCGGCGACCAGACCGCCGGCGGTGCGGTGGAGCAGCCAGCCGTTGTAGGTGGCGAGCTGCTGGGCCTCCGGCCCGGGGAGCAGCATGCAGTAGTTGAGGGCGTGGAGGAACCGCTCCTGCGACACCCAGCGCTTCTCGTCGACCAGGATCCGCTGCATGACGGCGATCTGCCCGGCGGGACCGCCGAACGACAGCGCCGCCACCCGGCACCAGACGGCGACGGCCTCGCGGAAGGTCACCCGCGGCCGCCGGCTCGCGGGCGGCATCGGACCGGGCTCGCTCATCGTCCGGAGAGCACCGAGACCCAGATCCGCACCGCCGCCACGGCGATCACCACGGCCAGCGTCCGGCGCAGCGCCGCCACCGGCAGCCGGCGGCTCAATCGGCTGCCCAGGTGGGTGGCCACCGGCACCGTCAGCACCAGGGGCGCCGCCAGCAGCCACTCGATCTGGCCGGTCAGCGCCTTGCCCAGGAAGGCGGCGGCGGTCGACAGCAGGACGATCGCCAGGTTGCTGCCGATGGCGATCCGCGTTGGGACGCGGACGAACGAGGTCATCAGCGGGATGAGCAGGAACGAGCCCCCCTGCCCGACCAGGCCGCCGAGGGCTCCCACCGTGGTGGCGGCGCCCACCGCCCGCCCGCGGCCGAAGCGCAGCCGCTCGACCTCCGGGCTCTCGGGGTCGTCGCGCGGCGGCACCAGCATCAGGACGGCGGCGGCCAGCGCCAGCGCGCCGAAGACCGCCAGCAGCGCCCGGTTGGGCACTACCCGGGCGGCCGCGCCACCGAGGATCGCCGCCACGAAGATGCTGCCGCCCATGTAGAGCACCAGCCGGTCGGAGACGAAGCGGAAGCGCCGATGGGTGAGCGCGCCGGAGACGCAGGCCGCCAGACCCTGGACGATGGTCAGCCCGGCCACGGTCCGCATCGCCAGCGGCTCGAGGCCCAACCAGGGCGGGACGTAGAGCAGCAGCGGCGCCATGACGATGCCGCCGCCGATCCCCAGCAGGCCCGAGAGCAGCCCGGTGACGAGGCCGAGGCCGGCGATGAGCAGGAGCACGCCGGCTAGACGACTTCGAGCGCCGGCGGGCCGGCGACGACCTTGCCGATCCGGGCCGCGGCGGCAACTCCGGCGGCGCGGAGGGCAGCCAGCAGCTCGTCGGCCTGGGCTTCCGGCACCGACAGCAGCAGCCCGCCCGAGGTCTGGGGATCGAAGAGCAGCTGCTCCTCGGGCTTCGAGAGGCGGGTCCGCACCCGCAGCGACTCGTGGACCATTGCCCGGTTGGCGAAGTTGCTGCCGGTGGTCTCCCCCTTGCGGTACATCTCGACCGCCCCGGGATAGACCGGCAGGCCGGAGTAGGCCAGCCGTACGGTGGCGCCGCAGCCGCGGGCGACCTCGAAGGCGTGCCCGGCGACGCCGAAGCCGGTGACGTCGGTCGCGGCGTGGAGCTCGAAGCCGAGGGCCGTCGTCATCGCCGGGCCGTTGAGGGCGGCGACCGCGGGCAGCACCTCGTCGAGATCGGCGAGCTTCATCCGTCCCGAGCGCACGGCGTTGAACAGCACGCCGGTGCCCAGCGGCTTGGTGAGCACCAGCGCGTCCCCGGGCCGCGAGCCGGCGTTGGTGATCACCCGCTCGGGATGCACGTGGCCGTGGACGCAGAGGCCGTACTTGGGCTCCTCGTCGTCCACCGAGTGACCGCCCACCAGACAGGCCCCGGCCTCGGTCACCTTGTCGTGACCGCCGCGCAGGATCTGCTTGAGCACCCCCATGTCGAGGTGCTTGGCCGGGAACATCACCAGGTTGAGGGCGGTGACCGGCACCCCGCCCATCGAATAGACGTCGGAGAGCGAGTTGGCGGCGGCGATCTGCCCGAACCAGTAGGGATCGTCGACCGGCGGGGTGATGAAGTCGACGGTGCTGACGATCGCCAGCTCGTCGCTCACCCGGTAGACCGCGGCGTCGTCCGAGGTCTCGACCCCCACCAGCAGATCGGGGTCGGTGGGACGGGCGAGGCCCGAGAGCGCGTCCGACAGAGCCGCCGGACCGATCTTGGCCGCTCAGCCGCAGGTGCGGGCGAGCCCGGTGAGGGTCTTCTTCCTGCGCAACGCCATGAGCGCAGCCTAGCCTATCGGTGACGTAGAATGTCGTTTTGCTTCCGCGCCACAACCAGCCGGACCGCCGCCGGGCGCGGGCAAGGCCCCGAGGACCGAGCCGATGAAGATGAACGTCGATCGCAATGTGCAGGATGTCGATCCGCAGGAGACCCGCGAGTGGAAGGACGCGCTCGAGGAGGTGATCGAGCGCGACGGGCCGGAGCGGGCGCATTTCCTGATCGAGGCGCTGGTGGACAAGGCGCGCCGCTCGGGCGCCTACCTGCCGTACAACGCCACCACCGCCTACATCAACACCATCGCCCCCCACCGCGAGCGGCAGCGCCCCGGCGACCCGGCGCTCGAGCGGCGGATCAAGTCGATCGTGCGCTGGAACGCGGTGGCGATGGTGGTCAAGGCCAACCGCGAGGGCAAGAACCTGGGCGGCCACATCGCCACCTACCAGTCGGCCGCCAACCTGATGGAGGTGGGCTTCAACCACTTCTTCCACGCCCCCTCCGAGAAGCACGGCGGTGACCTGGTGATGATCCAGGGCCACAGCTCGCCGGGGATCTACGCCCGGGCCTTCGTCGAGGGCCGGCTCACCGAGGAGCAGATCGCCAACTTCCGCCAGGAGGTCGAGGGCAAGGGGGTCTCCTCGTATCCCCACCCCTGGCTGATGCCCGGCTTCTGGCAGTTCCCGACGGTGTCGATGGGGCTGACCTCGATCATGGCCATCTACCAGGCCCGGTTCATGAAGTACCTCCACCACCGCGGGGTGCTGGACACCGAGAACCGCAAGGTCTGGGCCTTCCTCGGCGACGGCGAG
>JBFGCA010000059.1:0-28703 GCA_041567315.1 Thermoanaerobaculia bacterium
GCCATGTTGTCGCGCAGGTAGTCGAAGCCGAACTCGTTGTTGGTGCCGTAGGTGACGTCGGCAGCGTAGGCCCGCTTGCGGTCGGGCTCGGGCATGTCGTGCTGGACGATGCCGACGCTCAGGCCCAGGAAGCGGTAGACCTCGCCCATCCACTCGGCGTCGCGGCGCGCCAGGTAGTCGTTGACGGTCACCACGTGCACCCCGCGGCCCGACAGGGCGTTGAGATAGACCGGCAGGGTGGCCACCAGGGTCTTGCCCTCGCCGGTCTTCATCTCGGCGATCTTGCCCTGGTGGAGCACCACGCCGCCCGCCAGCTGGACGTCGAACGGCCGCATCGAGACCGTCCGCCAGGCCGCCTCGCGGACCACCGCGAAGGCGTCGATCAGCAGGTCGTCGATGCTCTCGCCGTTCTCCAGCCGCTGCCGGAACTCGGCGGTCTTGCTCGTGAGCTCGGCGTCGCTCAGCGGCTTGACCGCCGCTTCGCGCTCGTTGATCTGCGCCACCAGCGGCTGCATCCGCTTGATGTCGCGGTCGCTTTTGCTGCCGAAAACCTTGGTCAGAACCTGGTTCAGCATGCGACGGCCCGGGGTTGTCGAGACGGGGTGCGGAGCGGTCGCCCCGCCGAAGGTAACAGCGGCAGTCTAGCAGAGATTCCCTGGGCTTTCGGCCGGGCGGGCGGGTGCGGAGGGTCAGTCTTGGAGGGCCGGTGGCGAGCGCCGACCGGGGCGGGGCCCGCCTGGGCACGGGGCGAGCCTTGCAGAAGGCGAGGGGGAGGCTCGCCCCTCCTGTCCGCCGAGCGCTGGACGGCCCGTGGACTTCGCGGCTTCGCGCAGGCGCCCGGCTCCAGGTCCCTGTCGCGCCCCACCCCGGCCGGCTCTACCCGGCTTGGTGAGACTGACCCTGGGCGGTCTATGGCCGGCGGATCTTGAGGACGAACGGCACCGAACGGCGAGCGGCGGTGGGGCGGTCTAGGAGGTGCCGTCGAGGATATAGGCCAGGGGGTCGACGGGCCTGCCGTCGAGACGCACCTCGTAGTGCAGGTGATAGCCGGTGGTGCGGCCGCTGTTGCCGACGTAGCCGATGACGTCGCCGCGCCTCACCTTGGCGCCGGGCTGGACGACGAAGCGCGACAGGTGGCCGTAGGAGGTAGCCAGCCCGTAGCCGTGCGACAGCACCACCGCCCGGCCCAGCCGGCCCAGCCGCTCGGCCTGCACCACGATGCCGTCGGCGGTCGCCTTGACCGGTTTGCCGGGGGCGGTCGAGATGTCGATCGCGCGATGGAGGGCGCGCCGGCCGGTCACCGGATCCCGCCGGTAGCCGAAGCCGCTGGTCAGGATGCCCTTGACCGGAGCGATGGCGGGGGTCGACGAGATCAGCCGCTGGCGCTCGCCGAGCCGCGAGGCCACCAGCTCCATCTCGCCGTCGAGGCTCTCGGCGCGCTGGCGCAGGAGGTGCAGGTCGGCCGCAGAGGCCAGCTCCTCGTCACCCCCCACCCCGGCCTGTGGATCGCCGCTCACGCTCTCGAGCCCGGCGACGATCGCCAGCTGGCGGGTGCGCTCTTCGAACTCGCCGAGCTGCTTCTGCAGCCGGCGCACGCTGTCCTCGAACTCGCGGTTGACCTGCCGTAGCTCGTCGTTCTCGCTGGCCAGATCGGCCAGCTCCTGGCGGTCGATGGTGCTGGTGAAGAACGACCAGGTGGTGAAGATCGAAGCGGCGGCGAGCAGCACGACGGCGGCGCCAACCATAGCGAGCTGGCGGTTGGTGACCCGGAACTTACGAAATCGGGCGCGGGCATGGGGCACCAGGATGACGGTGTGATGCTTCAGACCCATGAACCCTCCGACCGAAAAAGTTGGGACCGTGCTGCTGAAGGCGGGTTGCCCGGAGCGGACGTGATTGTACCGTTGAGCGCACCCCTGTCAAGCCTCTCAGACACGGCGATCTGGCGGCTACGGTCCGCGGCCGGCGTGGCGGCGGATCTCCTCGACCGTCCAGCGCCGGCCGCAGCCGATGCCGCCGCAGCTGCGGGCCGCCTGCCGCCAGCTTTCGGGGCTGGCCAGGTGCTCGGGCCAGAACGGGAAGGAGCGGCACTGCTCGGGCCGCGCCTCGTAGATCGTGCAGCCCTGCTCGCGGTCCCAGAAGACGCAGTCGCCGTCCGCCTTCTCGACCAGGCTGAGCCGTCCGCCCACCCGCCGCAGGTACCGCCGCCCGAAGGCCTCGGGATCGAGACCGAGGAAGCGGGCGATGGCCTCGATCCGCCGCTTCCCGACCCACACGTACCCCTCGCCCTGGCAGCAGTGCCCGCAACGGCCGCACTCGAAGTGCAGCCCGTCCTCGAACCAGGACTCCCCGCCCGCCGCCAGGGCATCGCTCATGGCGCCAGCGTAGCCCAACCGGCCGCAGACGCGCTCACGGCATCGCCGGTCCGGGCGTGCCCCAGATCAGGCTGGTCAGGAAGGCCGCGAGGAAGAACAGATAGCGGCCCAGCCAGCCGAGCCAGGAGCCGCTCGGGGAGGCCACCTGGCGGGGCGCGAAGACGTAGAGCACGTAGTAGAGCAGCGAGCCCAGGACGACGATCACGGTGCCGAACTGGGCGCCGGCCAGCTCGGTTTGCGGACCGCCCCGGGCGAGGATGGAGAGATCGAGCCCGCCGAAGGCCGACTCGATGAAGCCCGAGAAGGTCACGGCGCCGACCGCCACCGCCGGGAGCATCAGCACACGACGCAGAAGGTAGGGCGCCGCCGGCAGCCACGGCTGGAGCAGCAGAGTGCCGCCGACGAAGACCACGACCCAGGCGAAGAGCCGCTCGCCGGCGTCGCTGCCGAGCTGCTCGAAGCCCTCCTCGACCAGCATCGCCAGCACCACCAGCATCGGCAGCCGGGCGTAGTTGGCCGGGGTCATCCAGCCCTCCTCGCCCACCCAGCTCGTCTGGCTCGGATCGCGGGTGGCCAGACAGACCGCCGCCGCCGCGGCCGCCGCGAGCAGCGTGAGCCCGAGGAGCGGGCTGCCCCCGGCCTCGAGGGCCGCCGGCAGGTCGGCGGGCAGCACCCGGCGCAGAGCGCGCTCCACCAGCGGCTCGCCGAGCGCGAACCAGACGAACAGCGCGACGTCCTCGATCTGCAGGCCGCTCAGCCCGCGGAGCGGGTGCGGCTCCCGGCTCTGCACGGCCGAGGATTCTAGTGCTAGTGGACCGTAACGGATGAAAGCGTGGTGGATGATCGAGTGCTCGGTACGTGAGACCAGCTGTTGTCGTGGGGCCCTGGGAGGCGCAGCTCCAGCGGTTTCGCGAGATCGGCCTCCAACTGATGAGGCACGAATGGCACGACCAGGACCGGCAGGCGGATGGCGGGTGTTATGCTCGCGGCTCCACTGAAACTCTAAGGTAGGCGATCCGGTAAAGTGACCTGAAACCAGGACTGCTGCGGTGGTGCGCCGCGGCTGACGGTTACCGACTATTTCGATCTGGGGCTTGCGCGCCAGCGGCGAGGCTGCGTTGGAACCAGCGGCAGGGTAGTGTCGAGCAGGGAGGGGTTGGCCGTTCGCTTCTACCTGCAGGTCAGGGACGAGAAGATCGCCGCAGCCTCCTTCGAGAGCACCACTTGCGTCACTCTCGTGGCCTACTGTGAGCTGCTCTGCCACCAGGCGGAGCGGCACACCCTGCGGGATGCGATTGCCCTGAGCCCCGCGGAGCTGGCAGCGGCGTTGCCCGACGTTCCTCCGGTCAAACGCGATCGCGCGCTGCTGGCGACAGCCGCCTTTCAGAGCGCCATCGCCCAGATCGTCTGTGGCGCCGGCGTCGCACCATAATCTGCGCTGGAGAGGAGAAGACTATGAAGGTCGCCTACATCTTTGCCACTTCGAGGCACACGGTCTCCTACGTGCTCGCGAAGATGATCCTGCCACAGCTCGAAGAAGACCGACATGGGGTCGACGTGGTCGGCATGTTCTTCTTCGAGGACAACAACTACGTCCTCGTCAAGGGCGATCCCATTGGCGAGCGTTTGCACAAAGTGGCGCGGGAGAAGGGCATCCTGCTGATGGGATGCGACCAGTGCTGCTACGAGCGGGAGATCGCGAACCGGCTCTTCGACGGTGTGCCGATCGGCTGTTTCCCGGATCTTTACGGGGCGCTGGCAGGGAACATGCCCGACCAGGTGATCACTCTCTGATCCGCGGGGGCACCGCGGCACGCTCCCGTTTGCCAGGCGGCGGGCCGAGTCTGCGCAGAAACTCGGAGCGAAGCGGCCGCTGCCCCGTTGAATCGAATGCCAGGCCCTGGCGTAGGGGCTGGAGATCATGGCCGCGAAAAGCCACCTCCATCGGTGTGGGGTGGCTGAGGAACAACAGCGGTGAGGCGGTCAGGCCGTAGGCGCCCGCATTGGGGAACGCCAGGACGTCGCCGGGTGCCAGCTCTGGAAGCGGACAGGCCCTGGCCAGCACGTCGTCGGGTAGACAGAGCGCTCCGAGAACGGAGGTCGGTGCTGTCGACGAGCCCTCGGCGGTCAAGACCAGGGGAGGCAGTGAGTCCCACCCCAGCTTCAGCTCACAGAGATCGGCCCGGTGGTGCACGCCCCCATCGACCACGACGCCGCGGCCTCCAGCCAGACTCTGCTCGCCGACCACGGTGGTCAGGTACCAGCCCGCTTCCGCCACCAGGTAGCGGCCCAGTTCCAGCACCAGCCGTGCGGGATGTGCCTCAGCCACGAGCCGTTGCAGCTCGCGCGCCACGGTGGCGACATCGAGGGACGGCTGTCCCTGACGGTAGGGTATGCCGAAGCCTCCGCCGAGATTGAGGGTCTCCGGCTTGACCTCCAGCAGCTGCGAGGCGCGGCGGCATAGATCGAGAGAGTCGCGCAGCTGCCGGGCAACGTCGCCGGCCTCCAGCACCTGGGAACCACAGTAGACCTGGAAACCGACCAGGCGCATCGGATTCGACTCGAGGAGACGGCGGCAGTCCTCCAGCTGGTCGAAGGGGATTCCGAAACGAGAAGACCTCCCCATGTCGATCACCGCATGAGTGGGGAAGTCGGGACGCAGGCGTAGCAGGGCGCGGTGCTTGCGGCTCGCGCAGCGCCGCAGGTCGGTCAGCGAGTCGATCGCCACGACCAGGTCCGGATGCTCATCGAGCAGTCGGAGGGTCTCGGCCGACTTCACCGGTCCACCGACCTGGATCCGGCCGGTCTCGAATCCCGCTTGGATGGCGATCGCCAGCTCACCGGCTGAAGCGGTGTCCGCACCGAGGCCCGATCGGGCCAGGACCTGACACACGCCCAGCGAGGGGTTCGCCTTCAGCGAGTAGAGGAGATCAACCTCGGCGGGCAGCAGCTTCGCGAGGCGCCGCACCTGGCCCGCCACGATCTCGAAGTCGTAGGCGTATACGGGGGTGCCGTAGCGCTCGGCGATGCTTCGCAGCACCTCGCGCTTCGACTCAGCACTCACAGCAGCTCTGCAGGCTCTGTTCGCGCGGTCGAAACCCGAGGTGCCGGAAAAGGCCGGAGCTGTGCGGGTCGCGAGGGTCAACGAAGACCCTCATCTCGGCGCAGCCGCGAGCGGCGAAGATGCCCATCAGCCGCCTCACGAGACTGCTGCCGACGCCCGAGCGCCGATCGCCGGGGATGACGCCGAGGCAGGAGGCGAAGCCGGTGGTGCCGTCGGTCGATCCCAGGACGACGCCACGATCCTCGACGATCAGCCAGAGATCGGGCGACGTCTCGCCCTTGCTGCCGGTCACCAGCCAGTCGATGCACTTGTCAGCCTCCTGCTGGGCCTCCTCGTCCGGATACTCGCCAAAATTGGTGCGTGCCACCAGCGGCCGCACGATGCGCCGCGCGTCATCCGCCGAGAGACCCGCGAGAGACTCGATCGGCCGCTCCGCGGACGTGGAGTAGTCGCCGTCGCCGTCGAGCGGCAGGGACCACCACTGACAGTCCACCGGCTCGACCACGAAGTGAATGGCCTCTGCGGCTTCCGCCAGGGCGCGATCGACCTCCTCGGGGCGCTCCCCGGCCGCAGTGAGGAAGCCGATGTAGCAGCTCTGCTCGGGGAAGGAGACCACCAGGTCGCCGGGGCAAGCGCTGACGATGACGTCCTGGATCTCGGGGATCGCGGCTGCAGTCTCGGTGCCCTCGACGCGCACCAGCTGCCCCTCGCGGCGAATCGGCAGCATCATCGATCCGGCGCTGACCGCCCGCCGCCGCGGCGGCGGCGTCTCGCGGCCGAGGGCAATGCCCAGCAGCAGCTCGTGGATGTCCTCTTCGAGCAGATAGCGGAAGACCCGGGAGCAGGCGCCGCCGATCAGGCGCGCGCCGACCTCGATCACGAAGGCGTCCGCGTCCGAGAAGCGAATCTCGCAGTGGGCGGCGCCGTGCCGGAGGCCCAGAGCCCGAATGGCCGCCGTGGCCAGCTCCTCGTACCGGCGCAGCCGGGCCTCCGGAAGCAGGCTTGGAGTCCGGTAGATCGTCTCTTCGAAATACGGCCCCTCCAACGGCCTGGGCTTGTCGAAGACGCAGAGGATCTCGGGAACTCCGTCTCGCACCAGCGCCTCGACCGAGATCTCGTGGCCGGAGAGATATTTCTCCACCAGCTGTTCGCGATCCGAGCGGCCGCCAGTGTCGAGACCGTGGGTAGCGACGATGCGTCGCAGGCGCCGATAGGCCTGGCGTAGCTCGCTCTCGGAGTCGGCGCGGATCACGCCCTGGCTCGCGGAGCCGCGGACCGGCTTCACCACCACGGGATAACCTGACGTCGCCGCCCAGCGCACCGCGTCGTCGACGTCCCGCGCCAGCGTATACGGCGCGATCGGCACGCCGGCCGCGAGGAACCGCCCCTTCATCAGCGGCTTGTCCGCCGCGGCGTCGGCGGCCGCCACCGGATGTCCCGGCAGGTCCAACTCCGCCGCAACTCGCGCAACCGCGGGGACCGCTTGGTCGTCGTAGGCAACTACTCCGTTGATCGGCCGGCCGGCGTTCAGCGCCACCGCCGCCGCCGTCACCGAGTCGGGTGAGCGTGGATCCAGGAACTCACAGCGATCGGCCAGTGAGTGCAAGTCGCCGCACGGCATCGTCGGGGCGAAGATCGTGGTGGACAAGCCCAGCTTCCTCGCCGCCTGTAGTGGATCCTCCGGAACGCAGGCCTGCGAGCCGAGAATGAAGAGAACGTGTTCACCCGTCACGGCAGTCTCTCCAGTGGGCCTGAGAGTACGGTGTCGGGTCAGACGAGAGCAGCCTGCTCATCGGAGGGTTCCGCTCAGCAGTACCAGGGCTCCGTGAGGTACGGGACCGTCGCGGCCGGTAGCGCCTGGTCGAGGGTGGCGCGCCGCAGGCCCCCGCTGGTGCCGCGACCGCTGGCCCGCTCGGCGAGCTGCCACACCTTGGCGAAGATCCGGCGCCGGTCGTGCCCGGCCTGGAGGCCCTGCCGGACCGCTGCGTTGACCGCCTCGAACAGCCGGTCCACTCTCGGCTCCGGATGGTCCCAGGCGTAGCACAGCGCCTTCTCGTCATACCCTTTGATGACGTCTCTCGTCTCTTGTAGCTCGAGCAGCCGGGAGCCCGTCGGGATCAGTAGGCGGATGGCGTACTGGATGGGAGCGACGTTGTCCACGAGCTGCTCCTCGGCCAGGACCTCCAGTAGCTCCATATAGCCCTCGATCGTCGTCCACGGCGTGAACGTGACGAAGGTCGGGTTCAGCACCAGCTCTAGCTCGCGGAGCCGGCGCACCGCCAGCAAGAAATCCCCTCGCGTATGCTGCTTGTCGAAGATCTCCAGGATCAACGGCTCCAGAGATTCGACGGCACTGGTCACGAAGCTGCAGCCGGTCTGCTTGAGGACCGGTAGCAGGTCCACGTGGCGGACGAGATGCTCGACCTTGATCGTGACGTCGTAGCTGACTTGTGGCATCTCATCGTGCAGGGCGCGAACGATGCTGAGGCCGTGAGTGGGTCCGTTGAAAAAATCCGGGTCACCGAAGGTGACGTGCTCGGCGCCGGCCTGCACCTGCTGGCGGATGTCGTTGAGGACGACGTCGCGCTGGACGATGCGGAAATTGCCGTTGTAGATCGGGACGATCGGGCAGTGGCGACAGAGATGCTTGCAGCCGCGGCTGGCCTCGGTGTAGGCAACCACCCGGCGCTCAGGTCCGCACTGGAGCTGTGCATAGCGGTAGAGCCGCGGCAGTCCGCTGCGATCGGGTTTCCGAAACTGGTGCCGATCCAGCGAGATGCGAGCCTCGGCGAATCCCGCGGAGCCGCCGTCCCGATCGCCGCTCAACCGCTCGGCCAGACGGGCGAGGTCGGCCTCGAACTCACCACCCAGGATGGAATCGGCGCCCAGCCGGCGCAAGTAGCTCTCGTTGACCGGGGCGTAGAGACCGTAGAAGCAGAGATGTGCGCGCGGGTTGAGCTTGCGAAGCCGAGGCACCAGCGTGGCGGCCAGGCGTGTAGCCGTGTGCATCGGCACGTAGACGCCGATCAGGTCCGCATTCTGGACCGCTCTGGGATCGAGCCGCTCGATGGCCAGATCGTGGCAGGAGACCTGGGCTCCTACCTCTTTCAGCCAGGCCGCCGGTGATGCAAGACCGAACGGTTGACGCCCCAGCTCGTAGGTCGAGATCAGAACTGCCTTCAGCTGCGCCACGGTGAAGAGTCGAGTCGCAGACGCCGACCCGCCGATCTATTCTAGCCCGCCCGGCCAGGTCTCACCTGCGCTTTGCAGAGCGCGGCAGCCGGATCTAGCGTTTCTCTCTACGCGCAGATCGTCTTCAGCAGGCGCAGGCCTTCTTGCCCTCGGCGCACTGCAAGGCTTCGATGAACCGCCAGTGCTGCACTCGCCCGGCCACGCACGAGGTGATGCACGCCACCCGCGCCAGCTCGGCCTCGCTGGCCTTGGCGGCTCGAGCCTCGACGATATGACCGGCGGCGCAGCGGCAGCCGGCTGCCAGGCACGCGGCCAGCTGCACGAGGTGGGTCGTCTTCTTGTCGAGAGCCTGCTCTTCGACCCGGTAGAACGGGTTCTTCGGGGTCCGGTCGAGCAGCGAAGTGTAGGCGTCCTGGGCGACCTTGCCCACCGTGCAGGCGGCGGCGCAGGCCGTGCACAAGATCTCCTCGCGGCTCGCCCCGGAACCGATGGCCCGCTCGAGGGTGTCCCGGGCGCGATCGGTGTCGCCGGCCACCAGTTGGGCGGCCAGGGCGATGAGCTGTGTCTCCTTCGGGGGAAGCGTGTTGGGTTTGCAGGTCTTGAAGATCTCGTTTGCTTTCCGGCTAGCTACCAGTGTCATTCGGGGCCTCCTTTCTCAGGCCGCACCGTCCGGCAGTGTGTTGCGCGGCGCTATCCCCGACCCCCGGAAGGGGATACTCCGCAGTGGAAAAAAGGGGGGTCATGTCTGCTTCAGCAGTGTCGAGAGCACCTTGGTGACCCGATCGATGCGTTCGTTGGCGCCTTCGTCCGTGCAGCTGTTCACGCAGGCTTTCAACTCGTTGTCCAGCATCACGGCGGCGAACTTGTTGATCGCCGCCTTGACCGCGGCGGTTTGGAGCAGGATCTCGTCGGCACATCGGCGCTCGAGCACCATTTGTCGCACCGAGCGAAGGTGTCCCTCGACGCGGGCCAGCCGGTCGGCCAAGCTCTTCTGGGTGGCCGGGTCGAGGTAGGTCCGCTCGGAGGCGGCTTTGACCGTCATGGTAGAGAGTGTACATCCCCCCAGGGGGGATGTCAAGCGTCTTTCCTGGCGCGGGCCGTGGGAGCTCTCTTGACAGGGGGCGTCGCGACCCGCAGAGTCGCGGGCAAAGGTCACCACCGCCGCTCCCGACTCCGCCCCCGCATCGGCGAGGGCGAGAGCAGGATGGTCCTGGGGAAGCGGCTGGTGCGTGCTATCTAGGAGGAGCAAGGATGAAAAAATGGTCGCTCTCGGCTCTGGTGCTGGTATTGACGCTCGCGGTCGCCTCGCCGGCGGTGCTGGCCGGTCCCCAGGACGACGAGGATTCGGACCAGCCCTCGCTGTACGACCGGCTGGGCGGGGTCTATCCGATCGCCCTGGTGGTCGACGACCTGATCAACCGCGTCGCCGTGAACGAGGTGCTCAACGCCAATCCGGCGGTCTACGCGGCCCGCGCGCCGGAGCGCTACCCGGGGCTCAAGTTCCAGCTCACGGCGATGGTCTGCCAGGCCACCGGCGGCCCCTGCGAGTACACCGGCAAATCGATGAAAGAGGCCCACGAGGGCATGAACATCAACGGCGAGGAGTGGGCCGCCCTGGCCGCCGACTTCAAGGCCAGCCTCGACAAGTACGGCGTCCCCGAGGCCGAGCAGAAGGAGCTGTTCGCCATCGTCGAATCGACCCGCGGCGACATCGTCGCCTCGTCCGAATAGCCGTCACAGCCGAACGGTCGGCAGCCGCCGTGGTCGGGGGTGGAGTCCCACCCCTGGTTGCGGCCTGTCAGTCCGGCAGCCGGCGGTCGAGGGTGCGGTACTGGATGGCCTCGGCGACGTGGGCGGCGGCGATGCTGTCCTGGCCGGCGAGGTCGGCGATGGTGCGGCTGACCTTGAGGATGCGGTCGACCGCGCGGGCGGAGAGGCCGAGGCGGTCGAAGGCGACGTCGAGCAGCGACTGGGCGGCGGATTCCAGCCTGCAATGCCGGCGTAGGCGGGCGCTCCCGAGGGCGGCGTTGCAGGGGGCCGGGGCGTGGCGCGGGAAGCGCAGCCGCTGGCGCTCGCGGGCGGCGGCGACGCGGGCCGCGACCTCGGCGGTCGAGTCGCCGGGCGGGCCGTTGATCTCGGCCAGCGACAGGGCCGGCACCTCGACGTGGAGGTCGATCCTGTCGAGCAGCGGGCCCGAGACCCGGCCGCGGTAGCGGATCACCTCGTTGGGGGTGCAGCGGCACTCGTGGCGCGGGTCGCCGAGGTGGCCGCAACGGCAGGGGTTCATGGCAGCGAGCAGGGCGAAGCGGGCCGGGAAGGTGAGGCTCGCGCGGGTGCGCACGACGGTCAGCCGGCCCTCCTCGAGCGGCTGGCGGAGCGCCTCGAGGGCGTCGCGGCGGAACTCGGGCAGCTCGTCGAGGAACAGCACCCCGCCGTGGGCCAGCGAGGCCTCGCCGGGGCGCGGAATGCTGCCGCCGCCGACCAGACCGGCCGTGCTTACGGTGGCGTGCGGGCTGCGGAAGGGGCGCCGCATCAGCAGCCCCGCGGGCGGGGTGGCGGCGGCCAGCGAGTGGATCTTGGTGACCTCGATCGCCTCGGTGCGCGACAGCGGCGGCAGCAGGGCAGGCAGCCGGCGGGCGAGCATCGTCTTGCCACAGCCCGGCGGGCCGATGAAGAGCAGGTTGTGACCGCCGGCCGCGGCGATCTCGAGCGCTCGCTTGGCGCCGTCCTGCCCGCGCACCTCGGCGAGGTCCGGGACGGCCGGCGACGGGTCGTCGGCCACGGCCCCGGGCCGGGCGGCCTCCAGGGTGCGGGCGCCGGTCACGTGCTCGACGGCCTCGGCCAGGCCTTCGAGTCCGAGCGGCACGGCGCCGGTCAGCACCGCCGCCTCGCCGGCGTTGGGGGCCGGCAGCAGCAGCTCGCGCACCTCCAGGCGCCGGGCGAGGTCGGCGATCGCCAGGCCGCCGCGGATCGGGCGAACGGTGCCGTCCAGCCCCAGCTCGCCGCAGAACAGCCGGCCCTCGAGCACCGAGGCCGGGAGCTTCCCGTAGGCCACCAGGGTGGCCAGGGCGATCGCCAGGTCGAGCTGGTTGCCCTCCTTGCGCACGTCGGCCGGGGCGAGATTGACGACCACCGCCTGCGGGGTGAGCTCGAAGCCGCAGTTCTTGATCGCCGCCCGCACCCGCTCGCGGCTTTCGCGGACCGCGGTGTCGGGCAGCCCGACGATCTGGGTCTGGGGCAGCCCGTTGCGCACGTCCACCTCGACCTGGATCGGGCGGGCGTCGATCCCCCAGGGGGTGGCGGAGAGGGCGCGGGCCAGCATCACCCCCGAGAGACGGCGGTAACGGGCCCGATCTCGCTGCCGGCCGGTGGTAAGGTCTGCCTTCACGCGGTTGGAGCCGTTTCCGCAAGGAGGAGGCAGAGATGGGCAAAGTGGCGATCGGATGTCTCGCCGTGCTGCTGGTGGCAGCGCTGGCGGCCGGGCTGTTCGTCGCCGGGCAGTTCAACGGCCTGGTCAGCGCCCAGGAGGGGGTGGGGGAGAAGTGGGCCCAGGTCGAGACCGCCTACCAGCGACGCGCCGATCTGGTCCCCAACCTGGTGGAGACGGTCAAGGGCGCCGCCGACTTCGAGCAGGAGACCCTCAACCAGGTGATCGAGGCGCGCAGCCGGGTGGGCACCATCCAGGTCGAGGACGCCGCCAGCCTGATCAACGACCCCCAGGCGCTGGCCCGGTTCCAGGAGGTCCAGGACTCGCTCTCCTCGGCGCTCCAGCGGCTGCTGGTGGTGGTCGAGCGCTATCCGGAGCTGCGCTCGGTGGCCGCCTTCCAGGACCTGATGGTCCAGCTCGAGGGGGCCGAGAACCGGATCGCCGTGGCGCGCACCCGGTTCAACGAGGCGGCGCGCGAGTTCAACGTCCGGGTCAAGCGCTTCCCGACCCGCTGGCTGGTCGAGGCGCTGGGCTGGCAGTTCGAGGACAAGGCCTACTTCACCTCCCAGCCGGGCGCCGAGGAGGCCCCCAGGGTAGAGTTCTAGCGAAGTGCAGGCTAGCCGCGGGTCGCGGAGGCTTGCGAGGTCGGCTGCGGCTGGTCGAAGAACTGGCGCAGCCGCACCGCCAGCGCCTCGGTGGTGAACGGCTTCTGCAGGAAGGCCGACTCGGGGGGCTCCAGGGCGTCGTCGGCGACGTGACCGGTCTCGGCGTAGCCCGACATCAGCAGCACCTTGAGATCGCCGCGCTCGCGCAGCAGCCGCCGCGCCAGCTCCAGACCGTTCATCCGCGGCATCACCACGTCGGACAGCAGAAGGTCGATTGCCCCCTCGTGCTGGCGGGCGGTCTCCAGACCGGCCACGCCGTCGGCGGCGGTCAGCACCCGGTAGCCCTGGGTACGCAGAAAGCGCGCCAGCGCCTGGCGCACCGCCTGCTCGTCCTCGACCAGGAGGATGGTCTCGGAGCCGGGGGCGGCGCGGGCCGGGACCGCCGGTGCCACCAGGGGCTGCGGCTTGCCCTCGACCCGCGGCAGGTAGATGCCGAAGGCGCTGCCCTGGCCGGCAGCGCTCTCCAGCTCGATGCGGCCGCCGCTCTGCTGGACGATGCCGTAGACGGTGGCCAGTCCGAGCCCCGAGCCGACCCCGCGCTTGGTGGTGAAGAAAGGCTCGAAGACCCGGTCGCGGATCGCGTCCTCGATGCCCACGCCGGTGTCCTCGACCAGCAGCCAGACGTGGGCGCCGGGCGACAGCCCGACCGGCGCCTGGACGGCTCCGGGCTCGATCTCGACGTTGCGGGTCCGCAGGTTCAGGGTGCCGCCGTCCGGCATGGCGTCGCGCGCGTTGATCACCAGGTTGAGCAGCACCTGCTCGAGCTGGCCGGGGTCGGCCCGCACCGCCCCCAGCTCGGGCTCGAGGTCGGAGACCAGCTCGATGTGCTCGCCGATCAGCCGGCGCAGCAGCGCCTCCATGCCGAGCACGACGTCGTTGAGGCTCAGCACCTTGGGCTGCAACATCTGGCGCCGGCTCACCGCCAGCAGCTGCCGGGTGAGGTCGCCGCCGCGCTGGGCCGCGGCCTTGATCTCCAGACAGTGACCGTGAGCGCCGTCGCCGGGCGGGGTGGTGAGCAGCGCCAGGTCGGCGTAGCCGATGATCGCGGTCAGCAGGTTGTTGAAGTCGTGGGCAACGCCGCCGGCGAGACGCCCCAGGGCCTCCATCTTCTGCGCCTGCTGGAGCTGCCGCTCCAGCTCGCGCTGGCCGGTGACGTCGCGCAGGATGCCCCGGAACGCGAAGATCTTGCCGTGGTCGTCGCGCACTGCGGTGGCGGTTGCCAGCACCGTCAGCCGGTCGCCGTTCTTGCGCTTGACCTCGAGCTCGAGGTCCTTGATGAAGCCGTCGCGGCTGAGCCGGTCGACCACGTGCTGGCGGTCCTCGGGGCGCAGATAGAGGTGCCGGGCGACGTCGAGGCGCAGCATCTCGGCCTTCGAGTCGTAGCCGAACAGCTCGACGCCGGCCGGATTGATGTCGACCAGCTGGCCCTCGGGGGTGCTGATGTAGATGGTGTCCTTGGAGCCCTCGAAGACCGCCCGGTATTTCTCTTCGGAGCGGCGGATGGTCTGTTCCGCCCGCCGCCGCTCGGTGACGTCGATGACCGTCCCGACGTACCCTGAGATGGCTCCCTCCTCGTCGTGGAGCGCTACCGCGTTGACCACCATCCACACCGAGCGGCCGTCGGGTCGCAGGGTGCGGAACTCGCCTTCGCGCAGCGGCACCGGGTCGCCGGACCCGAGCCGCCAATCGCCTACCGCCCGGACGCGGTCGGCGGGCTGCAGGCCGCGGATCCAGTCCTGCCCCCGCACCTGGCCGGCGGCGAGGCCGGTGATCTCGGACCATTTGCGGTTGACGTAGAGGATGCGGCCGTCGGCGTCGGTGTGGAAGATGCCGGTGGGCGAATGGTCGGCGAGGGTCTGGTAGCGCTGCTCGCTGGCCCGCAGCGCGGTCTCGGCGGCCCGCCGCTCGGCCACCTCGCGGGCCAGCGAGGTGTTGCTCCGCTCCAGCTCGCGGGTGCGGCGGGCGACCCGCTTCTCGAGCTGGGCGGTGTCGCGGCGCAGCTCGGCGTTGGCCTCCAGCAGCTCCTGCGAGGTGAGGTCAAGCGAGCGCTCGAGCAGCCGGCGGTCGGTGTCGGCCTGCTCGTAGGCCTCGTTGACCGCGGTGACGAAGCGGGTCAGCTCGGCGGGCACGCCGGCCGCCGAGCCGAAGTGCTTCTTGAGCTGCCGCTCGAGGAGCTTGTGCACCGGCTCAGCTCTCGCTCAGCGTGGTGATGGTCATCGTCTGGTTGTGCAGCTCGCAGCGCGCCGAGGGGGTGAAGGGCGAGATCTCGCCATAGGAGTAGAAGCCGGCCAGCACGGTCTCGTCGCCGAGGATCTCGCGGACGCTCTCCACCTCCTCTTCGATCCGCTGCTTGAGGACCATCTTGCGCCCCACGCAGCTGATCAGCAGCGCGAGGTCCGGCGGGGTCGAGCCGATCACCTCGTAGCTGCGCTTGGCGGCGCCGGTGGCGCCGTCGATCAGCCGCTCGAAGTTGGCCTTCATGAGCCGCGCGTAGTGCCCCTCGGGAAGGTCGCCGGCGAAGGTCATGCTGCCCTCGCGCTCGTCGATCGACAGCACGGTGCGGACCACCCCGGCGCCGCCGTCGGGGGGCCGCAGACTGAGCGGGAAGAGCAGCGCGGTCGCGGGCAGTCCGCGCGCGTAGTCGCCGAGGTAGCGCTTGTAGAGGGTCAGCGCCGAGCGGCCGTCGACCTCGTAGAGCACGTTGCCCGCCGAGCGGGTGATCAGCCGCTCGGGGCCGAACGGGTCCCAACCGCCCAGCGATCCGTAGCCGACCCTGAGCCGCGGCCCGTAGAAGCCCACCGCCGTCACCGTCCGCGTCCGCGGTTGCCGATCTACGAGTACCGTCGTCTCCTCGAAGCGATCGCCGTCGCCGGCCAGGCCGCCGGTGACCTGGACGCCGGCCGGGAGCTCGCCGACCAGCCCGCGCACCAGGGCGCTGCCGTTGACCCTGAGACCTTCGGAGAGGACCAGCACGTGGACCAGCCCGTCGCCGCCCAGCGCGCGGGCCAGCTCGCCGCCCACCCGCCCGCTGTCGGCGGCGTCCTCGAGCTCGCGGTCGACGCGGCGGATGGTGGTGTAGTCGAACCGTACCGCCGTCGCCACGATCGTGCAGTCGGTGACGTCGGTGGCGCAGATCTCGCCCGAGGTCGAGCAGCCGACCAGCTCGGCGGCCGGATAGGCGGTGGTCAGCTCCTGCAGCAACCCGGTCTCGCGCAGCAGCCGGCGCTCGCCGAAGACCAGCAGCAGCTGGGCGTCCGAGAGCTGGCCGGGGGGACCGGGACTCCAGCCCGCGTCGGGCCACCAGCGGTTTTGCTCGACCCTCATCGCCTGGGTCCCGGCGTCGAATTCATGGAGCGACCGGCGATGGCCGCAGTATAGCGCCCTATACTGGAGCTCCGCGGGAGCGCCGGGCGCCCGCCGACCCTCCATGCTGGAACTCGACGGCACCGGTCTGACGCTCGAAAGCTTCCGCCAGGTGGCGCTCGAGGGCCGTCAGTGCCGCCTGGCCGCCGCCGCCCGCGCGGACGTCGAACGCTCGCGCCGGCTGGTCGAGGAGCTGGCCGGCCGCGGCGACGCGCCGGCCATCTACGGCGTCAACACCGGCTTCGGAGACCTGGCGCGGGTGCGGATCCCGGGCGACAAGCTGCGCCTGCTCCAGGAGCGCCTGCTGTTGAGCCACGCCGCCGGGGTGGGGGAGCCGCTGCCGGCCCCGGCGGTCCGCGGCATGCTCCTGTTGCGCGCCAACACCCTGGCCCGCGGCTATTCGGGCGTGCGCGTGGTGCTGATCGAGCGGCTGCTCGAGCTGCTGGAACGCGATCTGCTGCCGGTGGTCCCCAGCCGTGGCTCGGTGGGCGCCAGCGGTGATCTCGCGCCGCTCGCCCATCTGGCGCTGCCGCTCATCGGGCGCGGCCGGCTGCGCCGCGAAGGCCGCGAGGCACCGGCCGCCGAGGTGCTGGCCGCGGCCGGCCTCGAGCCGCTGCGGCTCGAGCCCAAGGAGGGGCTGGCGTTGATCAACGGCACCCAGGGGATGACCGCGCTGTTGGCCCTGGCGGCGATCGATGCCGGCCGGCTGGTGCGGATCGCCGACCTGGTCGGTGCGCTGTCGGCCGACGCCCTGCGCAGCGCCGACACCGCCTTCGACCCCGATCTGCACGAGCTCCGCCCGCACCCCGGGCAGCGGGTCAGCGCTGCCAACCTCCGGCGGCTGATGCGCGGCTCGGCGATCCGCGAATCGCACCGCCACGGCGACAGCCGGGTGCAGGACCCCTACTCGGTGCGTTGCATGCCGCAGGTCCACGGCGCCGCCCGCGACCTGCTGGCCGACGTCGAGGCCAAGCTCGCAATCGAGATGAACGCGGTGACCGACAACCCGGTGGTGTTCGCCGAGCGGGGCGAGATCCTGCCCGGCGGCAACTTCCACGGCGAGCCGATGGCGCTGTCGGCCGACGTCCTGGGGATGGCCGTGGCCGAGCTGGGGGCGATCAGCGAGCGCCGCATCGACAAGCTGACCGACCCGGTCTTCTCGGGCCTGCCGGCCTTCCTGGTGGCCGAGCCCGGGCTCAACTCGGGGTTCATGATGGCCCAGGTCACCGCCGCCGCGCTGGCCAGCGAGAACAAGGGTCTGGCCTGGCCGGCCAGCGTCGACTCGATCCCCACGTCGGCCGAGAAGGAGGACCACGTGTCGATGGGGATGGGGGCGGCCCTCAAGCTGGGGCGGCTGGTCGACAACCTCTACCGGATCCTGGCCATCGAGCTGCTGGCGGCGGCGCAGGGGATCGACCTGCTGCGCCCGCTCAAGAGCGCGCCGCCGCTCGAGGAACTGCACACCGCCCTGCGGCGGCGGGTGCCGGTCTGGGACGAGGACCGCGAGATGGCCCCGGACCTGGCGGCCGCCGAGGCCTTCCTGCGCACCGAGGCGGCGCCCTTCCTGGCCGGTCTCGAGTAGGGCGGAGCGGCCCGCGGTACTAAGATCGGGCCATGAGCACGACCACCCTGGAGCGAACCATCCGCGCCCCACGCGGCACCGAGCTGAGCTGCCGCGGCTGGCAGCAGGAGGCGGCGCTCCGCATGCTGATGAACAACCTCGACCCCGAGGTCGCCGAGCGCCCCCAGGAGCTGGTGGTCTACGGCGGCTCGGGCAAGGCGGCGCGCGACTGGGAGTGCTACGAGGCGATCGTCGCCACCTTGAAGCGGCTGGGCAACGAGGAGACGCTGCTGGTCCAGTCGGGCAAACCGGTGGCGGTCTTTCCGACCCACGCCGGGGCGCCGCGGGTGCTGATCGCCAACTCGCTGCTGGTTCCCCACTGGGCGACCGCCGACGAGTTCCGGCGCTTGGAGGGGCTGGGGCTGACCATGTACGGTCAGATGACCGCCGGCTCGTGGATCTACATCGGCACCCAGGGGATCCTCCAGGGCACCTACGAGACGCTGGCCGAGTGCGCCCGGCAGCACTTCGGCGGCTCGCTGGCCGGGCGGCTGACGGTCACCGCCGGGCTCGGCGGCATGGGCGGCGCCCAGCCGCTGGCGGTGACCATGAACGGCGGCGTCTGTCTGGTCGCCGAGGTCGACCGCTCGCGGATCGAGCGCCGGCTCGAGACCCGCTACCTGGACCGGCTGGCCTCCGACCTGCCGGCCGCGGTCGACGAGGCGCTGGCGGCCCGCGACGGCGGCCGGGCGCTCTCGGTGGGGGTCGAGGCCAACGCCGTCGACCTGCTCCGGTATCTGCTCGAGCGCGAGCTCCTGCCCGACGTCGTCACCGACCAGACCTCGGCCCACGACGAGCTGCACGGGTATGTCCCTCACGGCCTGCCCTACCTCGACGCGCTGGCCCTGCGCCGCACCGACCCCGGGGCCTACATCGCCCGAGCCCGGCGCTCGATGGCGGCCCACGTCGAGGCCATGCTGGGCCTCCGGCAGCGCGGCGCCGTGACCTTCGACTACGGCAACAACCTGCGCGGTCAGGCGCTCGAGGCAGGGGTCGAGAAGGCCTTCGAGATCGGCGGCTTCGTGCCGCTCTTCATCCGGCCGCTGTTCTGCGAGGGCAAGGGGCCGTTCCGCTGGGCGGTGCTCTCGGGCGATCCCTCCGACCTGGCGGCTACCGACCGGGTGATCCTCGAGACCTTCCCCGAGGACGAGGCGCTGGCGCGGTGGATCGGCCTGGCCGGAGAGCGGGTCGCCTTCCAGGGTCTGCCGGCGCGGATCTGCTGGCTGGGCTACGGTGAGCGGGCGCGGGCCGGCCGCGCCTTCAACCGGCTGGTGGCCAGCGGCGAGGTCAAGGCGCCGATCGTCATCGGGCGCGACCACCTGGACTGCGGCTCGGTGGCCTCGCCCAACCGCGAGACCGAGGGGATGCGCGACGGCTCGGACGCCATTGCCGACTGGCCGGTTCTCAACGCGCTGCTCAACGCCGTCAACGGCGCCACCTGGGTGTCGGTGCATCACGGCGGCGGCGTGGGGATCGGCTACTCGCTCCACGCCGGAATGGTCATCGTCGCCGACGGCACGCCCGAGGCCGAAGCCCGGCTCGAGCGGGTGCTGACCGGAGATCCCGGGCTGGGCGTCGCGCGCCACGCCGACGCCGGCTATCCGGCGGCGCTCGAGACCGCCCGCCGCCACGGGATCGACCTCCCCATGGGGTGAGCGACACCCCGCCCCTTCGCCCGCGCCGCGAGCGACCGCCCCGCCCCTGGCTCGAAGCGGCCCTGCTGGCCGTGGCGGCAGCGACGCCGCTGCTGCCCGGCTGGTGGGCGCCGCCGGTCCTGGCGGGGGTGCTGGCAGCGACCGCCGGGCTGGCGGCGCGGCGACCGGGCGGCCGCCGGGAGCGCTGGCTCCGGCGCCTGTTGGGCGCCGCCGCCTGCGTCGCCCTGGCGCTGGCGGCCCTGGCACCACCGCCGGCTCCGCTGGCCGAGCGCTGGGCGCGGTGGCGGTACGCCGCGCTGTGGTCCGAGCTGGACCGCGCGGCCGAGAGCGCTGCCGCCGCGCTGACCGAGGCGCTCGGCGGCGGCCGGGCGGGCGACCGCCGGGCGTTCGAGGGCCTCACCGCGCTGACCCGCGGGCGCAGCGAGCGTTTGAGCTACCTGCTGCTCGATCCCGGGGCCGAGGTCGTAGCGTGGGCGGGGCAGGGTGTGCTGCACGACCCGCCGGCGGACGGCCTGCCCGCCAGCGGTCGCGCCTTCCGGGCCAGCTTCAGCGCCGCCACCCTGATGGCGGTGCGGCCGCTGGGGGACGGCCCGCGCCCGTGGCGCGTGGTGGCGGCGCGCAGTCTGTCGACCGACCGCCTGCCCTTCGCCGCCTTCGCGCCGCGCCGGCACTGGGCGCTTTGGAGCGAGCCGCGGGAGGCGCCGGAGGGGCTGACCGCCGTCGAGCTGGCGGGGGCCCCGACCCTGGTCTTCGAGAGCGTGGGGGCGGGTGGGCAGGCCGGCCGCGGGGCGCGGCGCACGGCCTGGGGGCTCCTGGGACTGGTGGCGGCGGCGCTGGTGATGGCTCCGGGGGCTCGCTGGGTGGACCAGCGGGGTCCCCGGCTGCTCGTGGCCGGTGTCGCCCTCGGGGCACTGACGGCCGCCGCCGTGGTCCCGGCGATGGCGCTGTCGGCGCTGCTGGCCGCGGCGGCGGTGGCGACCCTGGGAGCGAGCGGCGCTCCCGGAGCGGAGCGGGCGCCGGACGCCGCCGGCCCAGGCCGGGCCCGTCCGGCGGCCCGACCAGCCGGCGAGCCGCCCACCACGCCGCAGCGGTGGCGGCCCTCCTGGCCGCTGCTGCCGATGGTGAGTGGCGCCGCTGCGGTGCTGGTGCCGGCGGCGCTGGGGCTGGCGGCGCAGCGAGCCGCCGGTCCCGCCGAGCTGGGGGCCGGGCTGCTGGCCGAGCCCGGTGTCCTCGCCCTGAGGTTGAGCCTGTTCGCGCTGTGTTTCGGGCTGCTGGGGGCGATCGGCCGGCGGCTGGCGCCCGCCGAGCGGGCCTGGGAGGAGCGAACGGAGCGCGACCGGCCGGCGGCCGCCGGTGGGGCGTGGGTGGCGGCGCTGGTGGCTCTGCTGGCGGTGGCGGCGCTCCACGATCACCCGTTGGCGGCGGCGGCGCTGCTGACGCTCGGCGGCGGGCTGGCCGGCCGTTGGGCGGCGCTCGGCTACCGGCCGGCCCGGCCGCTGGCCACCGGCGGGCTCGCCCTGCTGGCGCTCGCGGCCTCGGCAGCCGGCTGGGAGAGCGCCTACCGCGAGGCGCTTCGCCGGCAGCTCGAGGAGCGCGTGCTGCCGGCGCTGTCGCCGCCGGTGCTGGCCGAGCTCGAAATCCTGGGCGACGAGGTCGAGGTCTTCCTGGCGGGCTCCGACCTGGCGGCCCTGACGCTCTTCGATCCCACCACGCTCGATCCGCAGGACCTGGCCTACGAGCTGTGGCACCACTCGCCGCTGGCCCGCCAGGGACTGCTCTCGGCGCTGGCGGTGGCGCCGGGGGACGCGCCGCTTTCGACCTTCTCGTTCGGGGTGCCGATGGCCGAGACCGGCGCCCCCGACTGGTCGCCGGCGCGCTGGCGGGAGCCTCTCGCCGAGGTCTGGCGTGACGCCGTCGTCGACGGCGAGGCGGCCCTGGCGCTGGCCGGCGAGTCCTGGGGCCGGGCGCGGTTCTGGCTGCTGCCGAGGCCCGGCTTCCGGCTGGCGGGGGAGCCGCTCGAGCAGTTCGCCGCCGGACTGCTGCGCGGCGGGCCCGCTCCCGGCCGTCCACCCGAGCCGCTAGTGGCGCCGGCGCTCTACGCCCTCTACGGCGAAGACGGCATGGTGGTGACCGGCCCGTGGCGCGAGACCCCGCCGCTGTCGGCGGCGGTGCTGGCGACCGGGCGGGGCCGGGTGGCCACGCCGGCCGGCGAGGCCGAGGTCTTCGCCGCCACCGGCAGCGACGGGATCCGGGCGCTGTTCCTGCCCCGTCTGGCGCCCCTGGAGGCGCTCGAGCGGGTCGGAGTCCACGCCCTGAGCGTGCCGCTGGTGCTGGCGATGGTGCTGCTCGCCGCCGCCCTGCCGTGGCTGCGGCGGCCGCTCCTCGAGCGCAGCCTCCGGAGATTCGTGCGCTCCTACCCCCGTCGGCTGGCGCTGGTCTATTCGCTGCTGCTGCTAATGCCGCTCCTGGTCCTCAATCTGGTGGTGCTCCGCGTCCTGGTCGAGCGGCTCGAGGGCCAGCAGCTGACCGCCGGCGAAGCGGCGCTGGACTCGGCCGAGCGGGTGCTGGGCGAGTACGTGCTGAGTCTCGAGCCGGGTTTCGGCATCGACGCCGCGCTCGACGACGAGCTGCTGTCCTGGCTCTCGGGGGTGGTGCATCACGAGGTCAACCTCTACTGGCGCGGCAGCGTCTACGCCTCGAGCAAGCCCGAGCTGTTCACCGCCGGGCTGCTGCCCAAGCGGATCCCCGGCGAGATCTACGCCGGATTGAGCTTCCGCGGGCATCAGCTCTCGTCGCGGGTCAACCGGGCGGCGGGCTCGGAGTACCTGGAACTCTACTCGCCGCTGCGGGTTCCGGGAGTGCCGCCCGAGCAGGCCCGTCTCTTCCTGTCGATCCCGCTGCTGGCGCAGCAGGAGGAGGTGGCGGCCGAGGTGGCGGCGCTGCGCCGCCGGGCGCTGCTCGGCAGCACCTTGCTGGTGCTGCTGCTGGCGGCGGTCGGCAGCCGCTTCGCGCGCAGCTTCACCCGGCCGCTGATGGACATCGTGCGCGGCACCCAGCGGATTGCCGCCGGCGAGACCTCGCTGGCCCTGGCCCCGGCCGACGCCGAGCTCGCCACCCTGGTCCAGGCCATCGACCGGATGGCCGAGAGGATCGCCGAAGGCCGCCGCCAGCTGCTGCGCGAGAAGCGGGTGGTAGAGCGGGTGGTCGAGAACATCACCTCGGGGGTGGTCTCGCTGGACCGCGAGCGCCGGGTGCTGATGCACAACCGGGTGGCGGCCGAGCTGCTCGGAGTCGCCGCCGGCGAGCCGCTGACCGCCGCCCTCGAGCGGGGCGGTCATGAGCTCGAGCCGGTGGCGGAGTTCCTGGCCGCCGCCGACGGCCAGCCGGTGCAGACCACCGTGGCGCTCGCCGAGCCCGGCGGCGGCGAGCGCGAGTGGACGCTGGTGTGGGTGCCGCTGCCGGGCCCCGGCGAGCCGTCGCGGCTGCTGGTGGTCGAGGACGTCACCCAGGTGCTGCGCGGCCAGCGGCTCGCCGCCTGGGCGGAGATGGCGCGGATCATCGCCCACGAGATCAAGAACCCCCTGACCCCCATCCGGCTGTCGGCCGAGCACATGCGCGAGGTCTATCGCGGCCGGCCCGAGCACTTCGACCGCGTCTTCGAGAGCTGCACCGAGAACATCCTGCGCCAGGTCGGCGAGCTGCAGCAGATCTCGAGCGAGTTCTCGACCTACAGCCGCATCCCGCGCATGGAGACCGTCGAGGGCGACCTGGCGGTCGCCATCGGCGAGGTGGTGGCGGGGTACCGGACGGCGCCGCCCAAGGGCATCGCGATCGAGTTCTCGGCGCGGCCCGAGCGGGTGACGGCCGTCTTCGACCGCAAGCTGCTCGGCCGCGCGGTGCGCAACCTGATGGAGAACGCGCTGCGCGCCACCGCCGAGGGGGGGCGGGTCCGGGTAGGCGTCGAGGCGGTCGACGGCCGCGCCACCATCACCGTCGCCGACGACGGCCCGGGGGTCGCTCCCGAGCTGCTGGGGCGGATCTTCGACCCCTACTTCTCGACCCACGACGCCGGCACCGGTCTTGGTCTGCCGATCGCCCGCCGCATCGCCGAGGAGCACGGCGGCTCGATCACCGCCCGCAACCGGCCGGGCGGCGGGCTGGAGGTGGTGATCACGCTGGCCGCCGCCGGTGCCGGCGCCTGAACGCGCCGCCCGGCGCCGCTGCGATACCATCCCGCCCCGATCAGCCCGCCATGTCGCGTCTTTCTCCAGCCGCCGCCAGCTCGGACCGTTCATCGGAAAGCAGCGGGCGAACGTCGGTCGGCCGGGCGAGCGGCCGGCTCCTGGTGCTGGCCGCTGCCCTGGCCCTCGTGCCGGCCGTAACCCGGGCGCAGGGCCCGCCGGCCGGACGGCCGTCGGCGGATGGCGTCGCGGCGCCGCTCAGCGCCTACGACCTGGCGGCCCTGAACTACCTGGGCAGCATCGCCCTGTCGCCCGACGGCGGGCTGATCGCCTACCGCCTCGACGTCCCGAGGCGGATCGGCAGTGACGAGGACGGCGCGCCGTTCTCGCAGCTCCACGTGGTCGACGCCGGCGGCCGTTCGCGGCCGTTCGTGGCCGGCGAGGTCGACGTGCGGGACGTCGCCTGGCGGCCGGACGGCGGCGCCATCAGCTTTATCGCCAAGCGTGGCACCGACGAGAGCGACGGTCTCTACCTCATCCCCACCGACGGCGGCGAGGCGCGCCGTCTGCTGAGCCATCCGCAGGACGTCGTCGAGCACGCCTGGAGCCCGGACGGGAAGCGGATCGCCTTCCTGGCGCGGCCCGCCAAGCCGGAGCGCCGGGTGCTGCTCGAGGAGAGCGGCTTCACCCAGGAGGTGTTCGAAGAGGACTGGCTGCCCGTCCAGTTGTGGATGTTCCGGCCGTCCGCCTCCGAGGGGGGGACCGAGGAGCCGCCGCAGGTCTTCGAGCTCCCCGGCTCCGCATCGGCGCTGAGCTGGAGCCCGGCCGGCGACCGCCTGGCGGTGGCGCTGGCCCCGACGCCGCTGGTCGACGACCGTTACATGCGCCGCACGATCCACCTGGTGGACCCCGACTCCGGGGGCGTGGTGGGCCGGGTCGAGCACCAGGCCAAGCTGGGCGAGACCGCCTGGAGCCCGGACGGCGCCTGGCTGGCCTTCGTCGCCGGCGCCGACCTCCACGATCCGCAGGAGGGGCGCCTGCTGATGGTGCCCGCGGGTGGCGGCGAGCCGGCGGTGCTGATCGGCGAGGAGTACGCGGGTCACGTGACGGCGATCGGGTGGCTCGACGCCGAGCGGCTGGTCTTCGTCGGCGAGGAGGGGCTGTGGGCCGGGCTCTTCGAGATCGACCGGCAAGGCGGCGAGCCGCGGCCGCTGCTGCCGCTCGAGGGCCCGGCCTGGTGGGAGCTGGAGGTGGCCGGCGCCACGCTGGCCCTGCGCGGCGAGACTCCGGAGCACCCGCCGGAGGCCTTCCTCTGGCGGCCGGCCGGCGGCGAGGCCCCGGTGCGGTTGACCGACAGCAACCCGTGGCTCGCCGAGCGCCGGCTGGCGCCGCAGGAGGCGGTCCGCTGGACGGCCCGCGACGGCCTGGCGCTCGAGGGCCTGCTGATCCGGCCGCTCGACGGGGTGCCAAACGGGGCGCTCGATGGGGCCGCCGGCATGCCGGCGCCGCTGGTCCTGATGGTCCACGGCGGGCCAGAGGCCCATTTCAGCAACGGGTGGCTGAGCCGCTACTCGCGGCCGGCCCAGGTGCTGGCCGGGCGCGGCATCGCCTCCTTCTTCCCCAACTACCGGGGCAGCACCGGGCGCGGGGTGGCGTTCTCCAAGCTGGGCCAGGGCGACGCCGCCGGTCCCGAGTTCGACGATCTGATCGACGCCGTCGACCACCTGGTGGCGGCCGGGATCGCCGATCGCTCGCGGGTCGGGATCACCGGCGGCTCCTACGGCGGCTACGCCACCGCCTGGGGTGCCACCCGCTTGAGCGAGCGCTTTGCCGCCGGGGTGATGTTCAACGGCGTCAGCGACAACGTCTCCAAGCTGGGGACCAGCGACATCCCGCACGAGCTGCACCTGGTCCACGCCCGGCGCTGGCCCTGGGAGGACTGGCAGTTCGCGCTCGAGCGCAGCCCGATCTACCACCTGGAGAAGGCGCGCACGCCGCTGCTGATCCTCCACGGCGAGAACGACACCCGGGTCTTCCCCGGCCAGTCGCTGGCCCTCTACCGCTACCTCAAGCTGCGCGGCCAGGCGCCGGTACGGCTGGTGCGCTACCCCGGCGAGAAGCACGGCAACCGCCGCGCCGCCTCGCGGCTCGACCTCAGCCTGCGGCTGGTCCGGTGGATGGAGCACTACCTGATCGGTCCCGGCGGCGAGCCGCCGCCCTGGGAGCTGGCCTACGAGGGCGTGATCCTCGAAGAGGAGGCGGCGCCGGCGGACCCCGCCCCGGGAAGCAGTGCGGGAAGCTGAGCCGGACGTGGCGGCCAACCGGTCGCTGACGGGCGATCTGCGATCGGCCCCGCAACCGCCCAGGTCACCTCGGGTGCGGATGACGCCTCCGACGCTCGTGCTCTCGCTGATCGCGCTCGTCGCGACCGTGCTGGCGGCCCCCGCGGCCACCCGGGCCGCGCGCCGCGGCCCCGACCCGCTGGCGGCGCGGACCGCCGGGCTCGAGCGCCGCCCCGGCCTGCTCGACACCTACCTCGACCGCCGGCAGGGCAGGGTCTGGCTGGTGGCGCCGGCCGGCCAGGGCGAGCTGGGCCGCTATCTCTACGTCGAGGGTCTGCGCACCGGGCTGGGCTCCAACCCCGTGGGTCTCGACCGCGGGCAGCTCGGCCGCACCCGGCTGGTGGCGCTCCGGCGGCTCGGCGACCGGCTGCTCATCGAAGAGCTCAACCTCCGCTACCGGGCGCTCAGCGAGCGGGGCGAGGAGCGGCGGGCGGCGGCCGAGTCGTTCGCCACCGCGGTGCTGTGGGCCGGCAAGGTGGAGGCCGAGGGCCGCGACGGCGAGGCGCTGGTCGACCTCACCGGCTTCCTGGTGCGCGACGCCCACGACGTGGTGGGGACCCTCCGCGACACCGAACAGGGCGAGTACGAGCTCGATCCCGAGCGCAGCGCGCTCGATCTCGACGGCTGCCCGGCCTTCCCCGACAACCTCGAGTTCGAGGCGCTGCTCACCTTCCACAGCGACGGGGTGGCCGCCGCCGAGGTGCACGCCACGTCGCCCAGCCCGCCGACCCTCACCCTCGTCCAACACCACTCGCTGGTCCGGCTGCCCGACGACGGCTACCGGCCGCGCCCCTTCGACCCGCGGGCCGGGGTGCTCCACGTCTGGTTCCACGACTACGCCGCGCCGCTCGACCAGCCGCTCGAGCGCCGCTGGATCGTGCGGCACCGGTTGCGGAAGACGGATCCCGGCGCCGAGCGCTCTCCGGTCGCGCGGCCGCTGGTCTACTACGTCGACCGCGGCATCCCCGAGCCGGTCCGCAGCGCCGTGGTGGAGGGGGCCTCCTGGTGGGCGGAGGCCTTCGAGGCCGCCGGCTTCGAGGACGCCTTCCGGGTCGAGCTGCTCCCCGAGGGCGCCCACCCGCTCGACGTGCGCTACAACGTCATCCAGTGGGTCCACCGGGCGACCCGCGGCTGGTCCTACGGCGGGGGAGTGGTCGATCCGCGGACCGGCGAGCGGCTCAAGGGGCACATCAGCCTGGGATCGCTCAGGGTCCGCCAGGACCGGCTGCTCTTCGAGGGCCTGCTCGGAGCCGACGCCACCGGTAGCGGCGGCCCGGGCGATCCCCTGGAGCTGGCCCTGGCCCGCATCCGCCAGCTCTCGGCCCACGAGGTGGGGCACGCCCTCGGCTTCGCCCACAACTTCGCGGCCAGCACCTACGGCGGCCGCGCCTCGGTGATGGACTACCCGGCGCCGCTGGTGCGGCTCGGCGAAGACGGTGAGCTGGACCTCTCCGCCGCCTACGGCGTCGGGGTGGGGGAGTGGGACCGCCAGGCCGTCCGCTACGCCTACCGCGAGTACCCGCCCGGCACCGACGAGGCCGCGGCCCTCGCGGCCGTGGTCACCGACGGGCTGGCCCGCGGCCTGGTCTACCTGACCGACGACGACGCCCGCCCCGACGGCGCCGCCCAGCCCGTCGCCAGCCTGTGGGACAACGGCACCGACCCGGTCGCCCAGCTCGAGACCGAGCTGGCGGTCCGCCGCCGCGCCCTCGACCGCTTCGGCGCCGCCAACGTGGCACCCGGCCGGCCGCTGGCCCTCCTCGAGGAAGTCCTGGCCACGGTCTACCTGCGCCACCGCTACCAGCTCCGCGCCGCGGGCAAGACCCTCGGCGGCGTCGACTACCGCTACGCCCTGCGCGGCGACGGCCAGCCCCCGGCCCGGCCCCTCCCGGCCGCCGCCCAGCGCCGCGCCCTCGAGGTCCTCCTCACCACCCTCGAGCCCGCCGCCCTCGATCTCCCCGACGCGCTCCTGGGCGTCCTGCCGCCGCGCCCCGACGGCTTCCCGCCCAACCGCGAGCTGTTCGCCGGTCGCACGGGACCGCTTTTCGACCCCCTGGCCGCCGCCGCCACCGCCGCCCGCCTGACCATCGCCGAGCTCCTCCAGCCCGAGCGCGCCGCCCGCCTGGTCGACCAGCACCGCCGCGACCCCGACCTGCCGGGTCTGTCGGAGGTGCTCGACGCCCTCACGGCAGCGGCCTTCACCGACGCCACCGGCGAGCCCCCGCGCCTCGCGGCGATCCGTCACGCCGTCCAGGAAGTCCAGGTAAAGGGCCTGATCGACCTGGCCACTTCGGGTGCCACCGGCGCCGTCCGCTGGCGGGCCGACGCCCAACTCCGCACCCTGCACGCCCGGCTTCAAGAGGCGGCCCTCGCCGGCGACCCCACCGCCGCCGGTCTCGCCGACACCATCCGCCGCCATCTCGAGCGACAGTCCAGCGCCTCACCCGACCCCGCCCCGCCGCCGCCACCCCCGGGCGACCCCATCGGCTCGCTCGGCTCCCTCCCGGACCTCGGCGCCTGCTCGTTCGACTTCAGCGAGCCCCGGCAAGCCCGCCTCGACTCGCGCCGCTGAGAGATTCACCAGAAGACTGGGTAGGAAGAAGGCAGGAAGCCAGGTTGCCCCACGCGCGGGAGCCGGCGCCTCGGACCTCGGCAACCCGCCCCGGTCGGCTCCCACGCCAACCCTGCAACTGACCCGCGTCCCGGAGGCCGGTGGGCTGTCAAGATTGGCCGGACTCGACGGCCCCACGAAGTTCCGTGACCTGCTAGATTCCGGGGTGAAGTGGCCCGCATCATTCGCCAGGTCGAGTACTTCTAC
>JBFGCA010000060.1:0-28041 GCA_041567315.1 Thermoanaerobaculia bacterium
CCGCCGGGGCGGACGGGGCGCTCGCCGTTCGGAACTGAATACGGGGGGGTGGGACCGGGGGTTCTAGACCCGGCGCACGGTGACCTGCAGCGGTTTCTTGAGCGTACCGAGCACGGCCTGCAGCTGGCGCGTCAGCGTCGCCTGGCCCCTCTCCAGAGCCCGGAGACGACTCGCCAGCGCCTTGCTGCCCGCCGCCGCCCGGGGAGCGGCGGCCGCGCCCGCCGCCTTCTTGCGACGTCCGCGCCGGCTCTTGCTGCGCAGGTCCTTGAACACCGCCACCGCCGCCGGCGGGAAGCGCCGCTTGCGGCCCTGGCCTTCGTGCGGGATCTTGTCGAGGAACAGTTTGACGTAACGGACCGCCGTCGGGTAGGAGATGCTGGCCCGATTGCTGATCTCGGAGAGCGTCAGCAGTCCGCCCGCGGCCGCCCGGCGCCCGCCGCGCTTGCCCCTCGCCGCCTTCCTGGCCCGCTTGGCGGCGGCCGGCCGGCGGCCCCTCGCGGCTGCCTTCTTCGACCCTCCGGCGGCGCTCTTGCGCGGCCGGCCGCGGCGCTTCAGGTTCTCCTTCTTGATCTGACGGAAGACCGCCAGCGCCTCCCGCGGGTAGCGTTGCTTCCTGCCCGTGCCCACCGAGGGGATGCGCTGCTGGTAGAGCTTCTTGTAGCGCTGCAGGGTCGGCATCGAGATGTTGGTGGCCTTGGCCACCTCGGTCAGCGTATAGAGCTTCTTGCCGGCCGTCTTCCGGGCCGCGGTCTTCCTGGCCGCGGTCTTCTTGGGCGCCGTTTTTCTGGCCGTCTTTCTGGCCGTCTTGCGCGCCGCGGTCTTCTTGGCCGGCGCACGTCTACTGGTCGCCCGAGATCTAGACTTCGACTTCGTCGACTCTTGCGACATCCATGTCCTCCTGTGTTAGGGATGGTTGTGGTCGCGGAACAAACCCGACTGACTCGCCGCTGATTATAAAAAATTATTTCGATTTGTCAACAATGCGACTCGCGGAGATCACACACCGAGCCTGATTGCCATCCAGAAGCGGCCCCGGGGCAGGCCGGGACGGCCCCGAGCACCCGTTCTTCGTGCGGTCAAACCAACAAAAAAACCGGCGCCGCCGGCGCGTCTCGCATCACTGGAGCGGTTTCGGCTGTGAACCTCGCCGGTGTTTGGGATCGAGCAGATCGACCAGCGCGTCGCCGAGGAAGTTGAGTCCCATGACCATCAGCAGGATGGCGAGTCCGGGGAAAAGCGCCAGATGCGGAGCGTCGATGAGGTGCGCCCGGCCAGCGTTGATCATCGCCCCCCACGAGGGCGTCGGGGGCTGGATGCCGAGACCGAGAAACGAGAGGCTGGCCTCGGCCAGGATGGCCCCCGCCATGCCCAGGCTGGCCTGCACCATGAGGGTGGGAAGAACCCCCGGCAGCACGTGCCGGATCAGAATGCGGGGCGCCGGCACGCCGGCCGCCCGCGCCGCCAGCACGAACTCCTGCTCTTTGATCTGTAGCACCTGGCCGCGCACCAGTCGCGCGTAGCCCACCCAGCCGATGGTGACCAGCGCCAGCACGACGTGACGCAGCGCCGGACCCAGCACCGCCACCAGAGCGATGGCCAGCAGAATGCCGGGGAAGGCCAGGAACACGTCGGTGGCCCGCATCAGGAGACCGTCGACCCGGCCACCCGCAAAGCCCGCGACGGCGCCGATCGCGGTCCCCAGCAGCCCGGCCAGCAGCACCACCGCCATCCCCACCGCCACCGACACCCGCGCTCCGAAGACCAGCCGCGACAGGATGTCCCGCCCCAGCTCGTCGCGACCCAGCGGGTGCGATGGCGACGGTCCTTCGAGCCGGTGGTCGAGTACCTGATGCGACGGGTCCACCGGCGCCAGCCACGGCGCCAGCAACGCCGTGGCCACCATCAACGACACCAGCCCACCCCCCACCCACAGACCGGGATGCCGCCAGGGCGAAGCGCGGCGGGGCGGGTTGCGAGTGCTCACTGCCGCCTCCGCGATCCACCTTGCTGCCGTACAATCCGCGCATGCACGAGATCTTTCCCAAGCGTGAGCTCTACGACGCCGCCCGGCGCCGGCTCGGCAAGCTGCTCCACGAGCTGAGCGATCCGGTGGCGGCGATGGCCTGCGCTTGCGCCGTGCTCTACGAAACGCTGCCCTACGCCAGCTGGACCGGTTTCTACCGGGTGGTCGCCCCCCGCCTGTTGCGCATCGGTCCCTACCAGGGCCCGGTGGGCTGCCTCGAGATCCCGTTCGACAGTGGCGTCTGCGGGGCCGCCGCCAGCAGCCGGCGCCCCCAGCTGGTCGCCGACGTCCACAGCTTTCCGGGTCACATCGCCTGCGACCCGCTGTCGCGCTCGGAGATCGTGATGCCGGTCTTCGCGCCCTCCGGTGAGCTGGTGGCGGTGCTCGATCTGGATTCGCGATCGCCCGCCGCCTTCGACGGCCGGGACCTCGAAGGGTTGGAGTCGATCACCGCGCTGCTCTCCCCGAGCTTCGCCCCCATCGACGGCGACGGCGGCGGCTGACCGCTCGACGAATCGCCCGGCCATCAGCGCACCCGGATCCGCGGATCGAGCGCCGCGTAGAGGAGATCGGTCAGCAGGTTGAGCAGCAGGTAGGTGAGGGCGATCGCCAGGATGCCGCCCTGCACCAGCGGATAGTCGCGCAGCCGGATCGCCTGGATGATCAGCCGGCCGAGTCCCGGCCACGAGAAGATCGTCTCGGTGATGATGGCGCCGGTCAGCAGCGCCCCGAACTGCAGACCGGCCACGGTGACCACCGGCACCGCCGCGTTCTTGAGCGCGTGACGGACCACCGCCGATCCGCGCCCCAGCCCCTTGGCGGCGGCGGTGAGCAGATAGGGACGCCCCAGCTCCTCGGTGAGCGCCGAACGCACCATGCGGGTCAGCAGACCGGCCAGCGCGGTGCCCAGCGTCACCGCCGGCAGCACCAGGCTGGCGACGCCGCTGCGGCCGGAGACCGGAAACCATCCGAAGTGGAGCGAGAACAGCAGGATCAGCATCGGCCCCAGCCAGAAGTTGGGCAGCGACACCCCGAGCAGCGCCAGCACCCGCGAGGCGTGGTCGACCCAACGGTCGCGATAGAAGGCAGCCAGGACGCCGAGCGGCAGCGACAGCAGCAGGGCGACCGCCATGCTGGCCACCGCCAGCTCCAGGGTGGCCGGATAGTGACGCAGCAGCAGCCGGGCCACCGGCTCGTCGAAGTGGAGCGAGCGGCCGAGGTCGCCGCGCACCAGGCCCGCGAAGTAGTCCACGAGCTGCCGGCCGAGCGGCCGGTCGAGGCCGAGCCGGGCGCGCAGGGCCTCGACGTCGGAACGCTGGGCGCCCTCGCCCAGCATCATCTCGACCGGATCGCCCGGGATCAGGTGGATGAGCGAGAAGACCAGCGCCGCGACCAGCAGCGCCACCGGTAGCGACTGACCGAGACGGCGGAGCAGATAGGCGGTCATCGGCGGCGCGGCAGGATCGTCAGTCGAGCTCCAGCTTGCGGACCAGATAGGAGAGCGCCTGGCGGCTCAGCCCCAGCAGTCGGGCGGCGGCGGCGCGGTTGCCGGCGGCGGCGGCCAGCGCCTCCTCGACCAGCCGCCGACGCAGGTCGTCCACCTGCTGGTGATAGTCGCCGGCCGGCGCCTCTGGCGCATAGGGCAGGTCGAGGTCCTCGGTCTCGATCCGGCCGCCGTCGGCGAGCGCCGCCGCCACCGATAACACGGCCTTGAGCTCGCGCACGTTGCCCGGCCATCGATAGGCCGCGAGACTGCGCCGGGCCGCCGCCGACAGGCGGGGTCCGCCGCCCGGGTCCTGGCGGGCCAGGAAGTGCTCGGCCAGCAGCAGCACGTCGTCCCCCCGATCGCGCAGCGGCGGCAGCTCGACGCTGCCGACCTTGAGCCGGTAGTAGAGATCGCGGCGGAACCCCCCCTCGGCGGTCATCGCTGCCAGGTCGCGGTGGGTGGCCGCCACCACCCGCACGTCCACGCGTCGCGGGAGGCTCTCGCCGACCCGCCGCACCTCGCCCTCCTGAAGCACCCTCAGGAGCTTGCCCTGGGCGGGTAGCGGCAGGTCGCCGATCTCGTCCAGAAAGACCGTGCCGCCGCGTGCGGTCTCGAAGATCCCGGCCCGGTCGCGCTCGGCGCCGGTGAAGGCACCGCGGACGTGTCCGAACAGGTCGGACAGCAGCAGCGACTCGGAAAGGGCAGCGCAGTTGACGGGCAGGAACGTCTCGGGCGCCCGTTCGCTCAGGGCGTGGATGCGCCGGGCGACCAGCTCCTTGCCGGTGCCGGTCTCCCCGCGGACCAGGATCGGGAGGTCGCGCGGCGCCAACTTCGAGAGCCGCTCCATGGCCGCCGCCAGCGCCGGGCTGCGGCCGACGATGCCGCCCCCGAAGCCGGCGGCGGGACGCCGGCGGCGGCCGGGCGGCCGGGTCTCGCGGCGGGCGAGCGCAAAAAACGAGCGCAGCGTGCGGTCGACCAGCGGCGCCCTGAGCACCAGCCGGCCGCCGTCGAGCGGCGCGCTCAACTCCTCGCCGCCGCCGGCGCCGTCGACCAGCAGGTGCTCGCGGGCACCGTCCCACCAGCTGAGCCGCGCCTCCGGGTAGCCGCCCTCGCTGAACAGCGCCGCCAGCCGCTCCCCGCCGCCGGTCTCCGCGGCGCCGCTCAGATAGCGCTCCAGCGCCCGCCAGGGACCGGCGCCCCGGCCCTCCAGCCGCTCGGCAATTGCGTCGGCCCCGACCCGCCTGAGCACCGCCACCGCCCGCCGCACCCAGAAGGGGGGCACCGCGCCCGGCGCCAGCAGCTCGGCGTCGAACACGAAGCGCGCCGCGCGATAGGGCTCGATCTGCTCCAGCGCCCGCCACCCCGCGGCCGGCGAGCGACCGGTCAGCAGCAGCCGCCAGAGCCCCGCCAGCGGCCCTTCGACGGCCTCCTCGAGGGCGCGCTCGCGGTCGCCGCCGTGTGCCCACAACGCCGGCCGCTCCTCGGGCTCGACCTGGACCAGGGTCTTGGCCGGCAGCTCCACCAACCGCTCGCGGGCCTCGGTGCCACGCTCCAGCCAGCCGAGGGCGCGCGCCGCCAGCAGCTCGAGCACCTCGCGGTGCCAGCTCAGCCGGTGGCGCTCCTGCAGCTCGAAGGCCTCGTCGAGCCGCTCGAGGGCCGCCGCCGGCCGGCCACGGACCAGCTCCCAGCGGGCCCACAGCTCGGCGTCCTGGATCAGACCTCGCCGGTTGCCGGCCTGACGGTTCTCGCTGCTGGTGCGCTCCAGGATCTCCCTGACGCCGTCCAGCCGGCCACGCCGCAGACGGATCTCGGCCAGATTGAACAGCGCCAGGGTGGTGCTCCGCCGGCCGTCGACGTCGGTGAGCAGCCGGACGGCGTGGCCGAAGGCGCGCTCGGCCGCCGCCAGCTCGCCCCGCATCGCCCGGCCGATCCCCAGCTCGTTCCAAAGGCCGGCGGCCTCGAAGGGGCGCAGCCGCCGGCGATGCCCGGCCAGCGCCCGCCCCAGACTGGCCTCCATGGCGCCGCCGTCGCCGACCTGCATCGCCTGCAGCCCGCGCACGTGATGCCAGCGCCAGGCCAGCTCCGGCTCGTCGAGGGCCGGCAGCGAGGCCTCGAGGTGCTGCTCCATGGCGACGGGATCTCCGCGGTCCCAGGCGGCCTCGGCGGCCAGCAGCTGGGCGCGGGCCGCCAGCTCGGCGCTGTCGGCGCCGGCCTCCTGCGCCCGCTCCACCCAGCTGGCCGAGCGCCGGGCGTCACCGAGGTTGCCGTAGACGCGCACCGCCAGCTCCGCCGCCTCCAGCAGCCGGCGGCCGTCGGGCGGCGCCGCGGCCAGCCGCTCCACCGCCCGGCGGGCGGCGGCGAAGCGTCCGAGCTGGCTGAGACAGCGCGCGCGGAGGACCCGGGCCTCCACCGAGCGCAGCTTGTGCAGCGCCGTCAGCGCCTCCTCGAACCTCCCCAGCGCAAAACAGGCCTGCGCCAGCTCCAGCCGCTCGGCCGGGCCGGTGGGCGGCTCGGCCCGCCAGGCGGCCACCGCCGCCCGCCAGCGGCCGGCCGCCGCCAGCTCGGTGGCCGGGATGCCGCGGGTGGCGGCCTCCCACAGCCGCCGCGCCTCCCCGCCGGCCAGCAGCTCCCGGGCCCGCTCGAGCTCCGGGGCCTCGGCCAGCACCCGACGCCGGAACCCCCCGGGCCCGGCGACCCACAAGTGGCGCCGGTTCCGGCGCCGGTGCTCGGCGGCCAGCGAGCGGCGCGCGGTGCCGAACTCGGGTCGCCACAGGAACGGCGCCGCCTCGAAGACCTGCCGCAGCGCCCGGTCGACCGGCAGCGCGGTCAGCTCCTGCGCCCAGTCCTCCAGCAGCCGGCGGGCCGCGCGCCGCGCCTGACCGCGGCCGGCCACCGAGCGCGTTCCGCCGAACAGCGCCAGCAGCAGCTCGCGCAGCCGGCTCTGCGGGGGCGCCGCCGGCCGGCCCGGCGCCGCCGCCACCGAGCACAACCGTCCCCGCTCGTCGACCTCGGCCCCCGTCCAACCGCGCCGCAGCCGCCAGCCGGCGTGCTCCAGGTGGGAGAGCAGGCCGGCCGCCTGCAGCACGACCGCCAGCCGCTGGCGGTCGGTCAGCCGCGCCGCCGACGGCCGGCGGCCGTGCCCGGCGCACAGCGCTTCGTGCCGGGGCGGGGCGGCGGCCGGCCTCACCCGCCGCGAGCCCCCTGTTTTTCTTCGAGCGGCCTCCCGGTCAGCCGCTCCAGGTCGCGCCAGAAGTCCGGGTACGACTTGGACACCACCTGCGGCCGGGAGATCGCGACCCCCGGGCGCCGCAGTCCGACCAGGGCCAGGCTCATGGCGATGCGGTGATCGCCCCAGCTGTCGACCACCACCTCGGCGGCCGGCGGCGGCCCGGCGGCCCAGGTACCGTCGATCTCCAGCCCGTCCCGGCGCTCGCGGACGGTGGCGCCGAGCCGGGTCAGCTCGCGGGCCATGGCGGCCAGCCGGTCGCTCTCCTTGAGCCGCAGGTGGGGGACGTTGCGGATGCGGGTGGTGCCGCGCGCGAAGGAGGCCAGGGCCGCCAGGGTCGGGACCTGGTCGGGCAGGTCGGAAAGGTCCTCGTCCACCGCTTGCAGGCGGCCGGTGCCGCGTACCTCGACGCCGTCCGGCCGCCACGCCACCTCGCCACCCATTCTGGCCAGCACTTCGAAGAAGCGGCGATCCCCCTGGACCGAGCCCGAGCCGGCCCCCTCCAGAAGCACGCGGCCGCCGGTCAGGACCGCCGCCGCCGCCGGATAGGCGGCGGCCGACAGGTCGCCCTCCACCCGGTAGCGGCCACCGGCCAGCGGCCGAGGCCGGACCCGGAAGTGGTCGCTGCCCTCCCGCCCGACCTCGCCGCCGAACTCGGACAGGGTTTGCAGCGTCAGCTCGAGGTAGGGCCTCGAGGTGAGGGCGGCGACGTGCAGCTCGACCTCCGAGGTGGCGCGGGTGGCCGCCATCAGCAGCGCCGATGCGTACTGGCTGGACCGCGCTGCATCGAGCTCGATCCGGCCGCCGGCGAGCGTCCCGCCTTCGATCTCCAGCGGCGCGAAGCCTTCTTGCTCCAGGCAACGGACCCGGGCTCCAAGGCCACGCAGGGCCGCGACCAGGGGTGCGACCGGGCGTTCGCGGAGGCGCGCCGACCCGTCGAGCTGCCAGCGCCCGGGAACCGTCGTCAGCGTGGCCAGCAGGAAGCGCAGCATGGTGCCGCCGTCGCCGCAGTCGAGCTCCGCGACCGCCGGCGGGGGGCCCGGGGTCAGCCGTGCGGCCTGCGTGCCGAGCACCACGCCCCAGCCCAGGCGCTCGAGAGCGGTGAGGAAATGCCGGGTGTCGTCGGCCAGCAGCGGCGATTCGATCTCGACCGACGCTCGCGCCAGCAGCGCCAGGTTGAGATACCGCTGGGTGAGGCTCTTCGACGGCGGCAGGCGGAGCCGGCCCTCGACGCGGGCGCCGGCCGGGACGGCCAGCGGGCCGGGGCCGGCGGCCAGCGGCGCCACCCCCTCAACCACCGCCGGCCCCCGGCGCCGCGCCGTTCGGCTCCTCGCCACCCGGGTGGCCGTCGGTCGGCCCCTGGCCGTTGGCCCCGAACAGCTCGATCCGGCGGCAGCGATACCAGGCGTCGAGCAGCAGCACCTCGCCCCCCGTCACCCGCCAGCGCCGCGGCTGGTGGTAGTGGCCGAGCAGCAGCACGTCGTAGGCCCCCTGCAGCCGGCGCTCGGCGTAATCGAGGATCACCGGCTCCGGGATGTGGGTCTTGTGCTCGAAGTTGGTCTGCGCCAGCCGGCGCTCGGTGCCGTGGACGATCGGTCCCACCGCCACCCGCGGCAGGTGGAGCATCACGAAGCGGCTGGGGGCGCTTTTCGAGAGCCAGCGCCAGAACAGGTACTTGCGGTCGCGCGGGTTGAGGCCGTCGCCGTGCACCGCCAGATAGCGCCGGCCGCCGGCTGCGAAGCTGGTCTCACGGCCGACCCGCTCGAAGAGGCCGGCGTAGGCGCTGCCGGCGAGGAAGAAGTCGCGGTTGCCCTCGACGTAGTCGAGCCGCACCCCGCGGGACCTGAGTGCGGCGAGGGCGCCGAGCACCGCCCGGATGTCGGCAGTCTCGTAGCGCGGGCTGGCCACCCAGACGTGGAACAGGTCGCCGAGCACGACCAGCCGCTCGCAGCCGCCGCCGAGCGCCTCCAGCTGCCGCACCAGCGGCCCGGCGGCGCCGCCGGGGCCGCCGATGTGGGCGTCGGCGAGGACCGCTACCGGCATCCGGCCCGCACGGCGACCCAGCCGGCCATCCGCTCAGACGATGGAGACCTTGCCAAGGTGGTGCCGGCTGACCTCCTGGACCACCGCCTCGGCCAGCTTGCCGAACGCCCGGCCGTGGACACCCTCGGGCTGCGAGACCACGATCGGCCGGCCGGCGTCGCCGCCCTCGACCACCGCCGGGTCGAGCGGCACGCTGCCCAGGAACGGGCAACCCAGTATCTCGGCCGTCCGCTCGCCGCCCCCCTTCTTGAAGATGTCGGTCTCGGCGCCACAGCTCGGACACACGAAGCTCGACATGTTCTCGATGATGCCCACCACCGGCACGTTGACCTTGCGGAACATCGCCAGCCCCTTGCGGGCGTCGATCAACGCGATGTCCTGCGGCGTGGTGACGATCACCGCCCCCGACATCGGCACCTTCTGGCTGATGGTCAACTGGGCGTCGCCGGTGCCCGGCGGCAGATCGACGATCAGATAGTCGAGCGGTCCCCAGTCGACGTCGCCCAGCAGCTGCTCGATAGCCTTGACCACCATCGGACCGCGCCAGATGACCGGCGTGTCGATCTCGAGGATGAAGCCCAGCGACATCAGCCGGATGCCGTAGCGCTCGAACGGCTGGAGCCGGTTGCCCTCCACCATCGGCCGCTCCTGGATGCCGAACATCATGGGGATCGAAGGACCGTAGATGTCGGCGTCGAGCAGCCCGGTCCGGTAGCCGAGCTGGCCCATGCGGACCGCCAGGTTGGAGGCCACCGTCGACTTGCCGACGCCGCCCTTGCCGCTGGCCACCGCCACCACGTGCTGTACCTGCGGGATCAGCCGCAGGTCCTGGGCCACCCCCTCGTGGGCCGGCGCCGGCGGCGCCAGCAGACGGAGCCCGACCTCGACCGGCCGACCGGGGAGGGCGGCCTCGAGCGCCGCCTGGGCGTCGGCCCTGGCCTGCTCGGCCTGCTCGCGCTGGCGGGTGGCGATCGCCAGCTCCACCTTGACCCCGGCCGCGCCGTCGCCGCCCCCGACCGTCACCCGGTCGACGAAACCGAAGGAGACCAGGTCGCGGCTCATGCCCGGGAACCGCACCTTGCCCAGCACCTCCCAGACCTGACGCTCGAGATCTCGGCTCATTTCCGGCCGATACTACCGTAAAGTTTTTTTGCGCTACCCCGCGGGTGCGGCCAGGCGCGCGATCTGCCGCCGCACCTCGTCGATCAGCTCCTGCTTGCGGCGGATGCCGTAGCCCGCGGTCTCGAGCGGTCCGCCGTAGCGCACCCGGACGACCCCCGGCCGCACCCGCCGGCTGCCGCGCCGCCTGACCGCCAGGCTGCCCGCGATGCCCACCGGCACCACCGGCAGACCGCTCTTGAGCGCCAGCAGGAAACCGCCCCGCTCGAAGGGCAGCAGGCGGCCGTCGAACGAGCGGGTGCCCTCGGGGAAGATCAGCACCGAGGCGCCGGCGGCGAGCCCGGCGACGGCATCGGCGAAGCTGCGCGGCGCGCCGCTTCTGTCGTCGCGGTCGACGCTGACGAACCCGCCCAGCCGGATCGCCTGACCGAACACCGGGATGCGGAACAGGCTGCGCTTGGCCAGGAAGCGGGTCTCCTCGGGCAGGGTCGCGAGCAGCGCCGGGATGTCGTAGAGGCTCTGGTGGTTGGCCATGAAGACATAGCGCCGGCCGGGCTCGAGCGGCCGCTCGTACGACGTGTCGAGCCGCACCCCCGAAAAGAGCAGCAGACCGCGGCTCCACCACCGGGCCATCCAGAACACCCAGGCGCCGCGCCGCGGCAGCCAGCCGCCCAGCACCGCCAGCGAGCCCCAGAACAGGGTCCCCAGCAACAGGTAGAGGTTGCCGGTGACCGTCGCCACGGCGCTGGCCAGCCGGCCCGCCGGCGACCGGCGGCGCTCGCCGGAGTCGTCCGAATCCACCCGCTCCACGAGACCAAGTCTAGTGGCCACTGGGGGGCCCTGGACTACAATCCCCTCGCCATGCGCCGGATCCCGCACGCCCGACGGTTGCGGCCGTGACCCTCGCCGCCGCCGTGCTGCGTCCGGCCGAAGAGGCGGGACGGCTCGCCCTGCTCAGCGCCCACGCGCTGAGCGCCATGCTGGCGCCGCCCTACGAGGTGCGCCAGTGGGTGCGCGAGATGGAGCAGATCGGGGTCCGCTCGCTGGGCGTGGCGGGGATCACCACCGTCTTCACCGGCATGGTGCTGGCGCTCCAGACCGCCTACAGCCTGCCCAGCCTGGGGGTCAAGTACTACATCGGCACGGTGGTCTCCAAGTCGCTGGTGCGCGAGCTGGGACCGGTGCTGACGGCGCTCATCGTCGGCGGCCGCATCGGCGCCGGGATGACCGCCGAGCTGGGCACCATGAAGGTGACCGAGCAGATCGATGCCCTGCGCTCGATGGCCGCCGACCCGGTCAAGAAGCTGGTGGCGCCCAAGCTGCTCGCCACCCTGGTCATGCTGCCGGCGCTGACCGTGGTGGGGGTGCTGCTGGGGATCCTCGGCGGGCTGGTGATCTCGGTCTATCAGATGCAGCTCACCGCCGGTTTCTACGTCAACGACGTGCTGACCTCGCTGACCCTCGAAGACCTGTTCAACGGACTCGGCAAGTCGTTCGTCTTCGCCTTCTTCATCGCCATCGTCGGCTGTTACAATGGCTTGAACGCCCGCGGGGGCGCCGACGGAGTCGGACGCGCGACCACCAACACCGTGGTCCTCGCCTCCATCCTGGTGCTGGTTTCCGACTTCTTCCTGACCAAGCTGTTCTACCTGCTGTTCTGAATCGGGCGCCGCCGTCACGCCGATGAGCGAACCTCTATTCATTGTCCGCGGCCTGCGCAAGCAGTACGGGCCCAAGACCGTTCTCGGCGGGCTCGACTTCGAGGTCGTGCGCGGCGAGTCGCTGGTGGTGCTGGGGCGCTCGGGCTCGGGCAAGAGCGTCACCCTGCGCCAGCTCAACGGTCTCGAGCGGCCCGACGCCGGCAGCGTGGTCTTCGACGGCATCGAGATCACCGCCCTCGAGGAGCGCGAGCTGTTCCCGGTCCGCCGCCGGATCGCCATGCTGTTCCAGGGCGGGGCGCTGTTCGACTCGATGAGCGTGCTCGAGAACGTCGCCTTCCCGCTGCACGAGCACACCTCCCTGGCGGCGGCCGAGGTGCGCCGGAAGGTGGCCGAGAAGCTGGCGCTGGTCGGCCTCGAAGGGGTCGAGGACCGCTTCCCGGCGGCGCTCTCCGGCGGCATGAAGAAGCGGGTGGCGCTGGCCCGCTCGCTGGCCCTCGATCCCGAGGTGGTGCTCTTCGACGAGCCCACCACCGGGCTCGACCCGATGACCTCGGCGACCATCGCCCGCCTCATCCGCTCGACCCAGCAGAACCTCGAGACCACCTCGGTGGTGGTGACCCACGACATCCCGCTGGCGCGGCACGTGGGCGATCGCGTCGCCTTCCTGGACGGCGGCCGGTTCCGCTTCCTGGGCACCTGGGAAGAGGCCGATCGCACCGACGACCCGCTGTTCGCCCGCTTCCTGGCCGGCCAAGAGGAGGAAGAAGATGCTGCGTGAGGTCAAGGTCGGGCTGCTGGTGCTCGCCGCCCTGGCGGTGCTCGGCGCCGGCGTCTTCCTGGTCGGCGAGAGGAACAACCTGTTCGCCCGCAAGAACCGCTACTTCGTGCGCTTCGAGACGGTCAGCGGCCTGGCCGCCGGCAACCCGGTGCAGCTCAACGGCGTCAACGTCGGCCAGGTGGAGAGCGTGGTGCTGCCGGTCGACGTGGAGGAGGAGCTGCTGACCGTGTGGATCACCGTCGACCGCCGCTACGCCGAGCGCGTGCGCACCGACTCCGAGGCCAAGATCAAGACCCTGGGCCTGCTGGGCGACAAGTACATCGAGCTGTCCTCGGGCTCGCCCGGCGCCCCCGAGATCGCCGACGGCGGGGAGATCACCGCCGCCCCGGCCACCGACGTCGACAAGCTGATCGCCACCGGCGGCGACGTGGTGGAGAACGTGGTGGCGATCTCCTACTCGCTGCGCAACATCCTGGGGCGCATGGAGGCCGGCGAAGGCATCCTCGGCGAGCTGACCACCGACAGCGAAGCCGGCCGCGTGGCCAAGGAGTCGATGCTCGACATCATGGGCTCGCTGCGGCGGATCGCCGGCAAGATCGAGAGCGGCGAGGGCACCCTGGCCAGCCTGATCAACGATCCGGCGCTGGCCGACCGCATGGCGCAGACGGTCGACCGGGTGGAGGCCGTGCTCGCCAAGATCGACACCGGCGAGGGCGCCCTGCCGGCGCTGCTCAACGACCCCGAGACCCGCACCCGGTTGGATCAGATCCTGACCGGGCTGAGCGACGCCTCCACCGAGCTATCGGCCACCGTCGAGGGCCTCAGCGGCGGCGAGGGTCTGCTCGCCAAGCTGCTGACCGACGAGGCCTACGGCGAGGAGGTGAGCCGCGACCTCAAGCAGCTGCTCAACAACCTCAACAAGCTCTCCGGCAAGCTGGAGCAGGGGGACGGCACCCTCGGCCAGCTGATCAACGACCCCTCGGTCTACGAGGCACTCAACGATGTTATCGTCGGCATCGACGAGTCTAAGCTGTTGCGGTGGCTGATCCGCAACCGGCAGAAAGCAGGCATCAAGAAACGCTATCGAGAGGAGCGGCGGCCGCCAGCTCCGACCCCACCCTGATGCCGCCGGCGCAGCCGCCGGCCGACCCTCTCCCGACCCATCGGTCCCGACGAGCGCCGCTTCGATGAGCAGTCACGTCCTGGTCACCGGGGGCGCCGGCTTCATCGGCAGCCATCTGACCGGCCGCCTGCTCGACCGCAGCGACCGGGTCACCGTCCTCGACGACTTCAACGACTTCTACGATCCGGCCCGCAAGCGGTCCAACGTGGCCCGCTTCGAGGGCCGCGGCGGGTTCCGGCTGGTCGAGGGCGACATCCGCGACGCGCGGCTGGTCGACAAGCTGTTCGAAGCCAGCGGCTTCGACGCCGTCGTCCACCTGGCGGCGCGGGCCGGGGTGCGCCCCAGTCTCAGGGAGCCGGTGCTCTACGAGGACACCAACTGCATCGGCACCCTGCGGCTGCTCGAGGCGGCGCGTCACCACGGACCCGGCACCTTCATCTTCGGCTCGTCGTCGTCGGTCTACGGCATCAACCGGAAGGTCCCCTTCGCCGAGGACGACCCCGTGGATCAGCCGATCAGCCCCTACGCCACCACCAAGCGGGCGGGCGAGCTGATGTGCTTCAACTATCATCACCTGTACGCCCTCAACGTCGCCTGCCTGCGCTTCTTCACCGTCTACGGTCCGCGCCAGCGGCCGGAGATGGCGATCCACAAGTTCACCGATCTGCTGGCCCGCGGCGAGCCGGTGCCGATGTTCGGCGACGGCCGCAGCCGGCGCGACTACACCTACGTCGACGACATCCTCGACGGAGTGGTGGCCGCCCTCGACCTGGCGCCGCCGTTCGAGATCATCAACCTCGGCGGCGCCGAGACCACCGCCCTCGCCGACCTGGTACGCTGGATCGCCGAGGAGCTTGCGGTGGAAGCCCGCATCCAGTACCTTCCCGACCAGCCGGGCGATGTGCCGATCACCTACGCCGACGTCGGAAAGGCCGACCGCCTGCTGGGATACTCCCCAAAGGTCCCCATCCGGGACGGTCTGCGGCGCTTCGTCGCGTGGTACCGCTCGAGCGCCGGCTAGGCCTCCCCGACCGCAATGAGAATCTGCGTCGTCGGCTCGGGTTACGTCGGATTGGTGTCGGGCGCCTGCCTGGCGGATTTCGGCATGGTGGTCGTCGGCGTCGACAAGGACGCCGCCAAGATCGCCGCCCTGGAGCGCTGCGAGATCCCGATCTACGAGCCGGGGCTGGCCACCCTGGTGCGCAAGAACATGAGCGAGGGGCGGTTGCGCTTCACCACCGAGGTGGGGCCGGCGGTCGAGGAGGCGCAGGCGATCTTCATCGCCGTCGGCACTCCGTCGCTGGCCGACGGCTCGGCCGACCTGAGCTTCATACGCGAGGTGGCGACCTCGATCGGCCGCCATCTCAACGGCTACAAGGTGATCGTCACCAAGAGCACGGTGCCGATCGGCACCAGCCAGATGATCGAGCAAACGGTCAACGCCGAAAACCGGGGCCGCCACAAGTTCTCGGTGGTGAGCAACCCCGAGTTCCTGCGCGAGGGCTCGGCGATCGAGGACTTCATGCGGCCCGATCGGGTGGTCATCGGCAGCCGCGATCGCCGGGCGGTCGAGGTGATGCTCGACATCTACTCGCCGCTGCGGGTCGCCGACGTGCCGTTCGTCATCACCGACGTGGAGAGCGCCGAGCTGATCAAGTACGCCTCCAACGGCTTCCTGGCCACCAAGATCTCCTTCATCAACGAGGTGGCGGCAATCAGCGAGGCGCTGGGTGCGGACGTCGAGACGGTGGCCCGCGGCATGGGTCTTGACGACCGCATCGGTCCCAAGTTCCTGCATCCGGGTCCCGGTTTCGGCGGCTCCTGCTTTCCGAAGGACGCCCGGGCGGTGGCCCGGATCGCCCGCGAGACCGGCGGGCGCTTCCAGATCATGGAGGCGGTGCTCGAGGTCAACGAGGTCACCAAACGGCGGATGCTGGAGAAGATCGAGCGCGCCTTCGGCGGCCTCGCCGGCCGCACGGTGGGGGTGCTGGGGCTGTCCTTCAAGCCCGAGACCGACGACGTCCGCGAGTCGCCGGCGCTCGACATCGTCGACGGGCTGCTGGCGGCCGGCGCCCGGGTGCGCGCCTTCGACCCCGCGGCCATGCCCGAGTGCCGCCCGCGCTGGCCGCAGGTGCACTTCGGCGACAACCCCTATGACGCCGCCGAGGGCGCCGACGGACTGGTCATCGTCACCGAGTGGAACCAGTTCCGGGCGCTCGAGCTCAAGCGGCTGCACGGGCTGCTCACGCGGCCGCTGGTGGTCGACCTGCGCAACATCTACGACCCGGCCAAGATGCGGGCGGCCGGTTTCCGCTACGTCTCGGTGGGACGGCGCGAGGTGCGGGCCGGCGCCCGCCCCAGGGTCAAGGTGGGATGAGGACCTCGGTGGTCACCGGCGCCGCCGGTTTTCTGGGCTCGCACCTGTGCGAGCGGCTGCTGGCCGAGGGTCACCGGGTGATCTGTGTCGACAACTTCTCGACCGGCAAGCCGGCCAACATCGAGCACCTGCGCGAGCGGCCCGGCTTCGAGCTCATCGAGCACGACGTGACCCGCCCCTTCGAGGTCGGCCCGGCGGTCGACGACGTCCTCCACTTCGCCTCGCCGGCCAGCCCCATCGACTACCTGGAGCTGCCGATCCAGACCCTCAAGGTCGGCTCTCTGGGCACCCACAACACCCTCGGTCTGGCCAAGGCCAAGGGCGCCCGTTACCTGCTGGCCTCGACCTCGGAGGTCTACGGCGACCCGCTGGTCCACCCCCAGCCCGAGAGCTACTGGGGCAACGTCAACCCGGTCGGTCCGCGCGGGGTCTACGACGAGGCCAAGCGCTTCGCCGAGGCGATGGTCATGGCCTACCACCGCTACCACCGCCTCGACACCCGCATCGTGCGCATCTTCAACACCTACGGGCCACGGATGCGGCCGCGCGACGGTCGGGTGGTGCCGGCCTTCATCCAGCAGGCGCTGGCCGGCGAGCCGCTGACCGTCTTCGGCGACGGCAGCCAGACCCGCTCCTTCTGCTACGTCGACGACCTGATCGAGGGCATCTGGCGGCTGCTCAACAGCTCGCTGTCGGACCCGGTCAACCTGGGCAACCCCCACGAGATGACCATCCTCGAGTTCGGCCGGCGCATCGTGCGGCTGACCGGCAGCGCCAGCCGCATCGTCCACCGGCCGCTGCCCGAGGACGACCCCAAGATCCGGCAGCCGGACATCACGCTGGCCCGCGTCGCGCTGGGCTGGGAGCCGCGGGTGCCGCTCGACGAGGGCCTCGCCAAGACGATCGAGTACTTCCGGCGGCTCGGCCCGGACGTCACCGGGCAGCGCGCCGGGCGGCCGGCGCCGGCCGCGGCCGCCGCCACCGAGGCCCCCGCCGCCGAGGAAAATTGAGCCATGGACGATCCCCGGAGAAAGCTCGCCTTCGCGCTCCAGAACTACCCCGAAAAGGTCGAGCTGATCCCGCTCGCCGAGCTGGTGATGGACAGCGCCCGGCGCAACGAGAAGCGGCCCGCCTATGTCAAGCTGGCGGTCCCGGACGAGCTGGTCAAGGGTCTGCGCGGCAAGCGCCAGGGCGGCGACACCCTGCTGCTGGTGCGGATCCCGGGCGAGGTCGAGCAGCGCGCCGACAGCCGCATCGTGCTGCCGGGGGAGCGCTGAGCCGGTGAGCGCCGAGGTCCACTGCGCGCGCTGCCGGGAGCTGCGGCCGGCGCTGGCCGGCCCGCCGCAGCCCGGCGCCCTGGGCGAGGAGATCCGCGCCAAGGTCTGCGCTCGTTGCTGGCAGGAGTGGCAGGGCGCCGAGGTGATGGTGATCAACGAGCTGCGGCTCAACTTCATGGACCCGCGGGCCGGCAAGGTCCTCGTCCAGCAGATGCGCGACTTCCTCTGCCTGGATGCGCCAGCCGCCGGAGAGTGAGGCGGAGACGGCGGTCGGGCGGCGGCCGCCGCCGCGCCGCGCCGTGCTCCGCTTCCTGCTGTTCGCCGCGCTGCTGGCCGGCGCCTACCTGCTCTTCCACCTGACCCCGCTGGGCCGCGAGCTCGACCGCGAGCGGGTGGTCTCTGCCCTGCTGGCACTGCGCGGCGCCTGGTGGGCGCCGCTGGCGCTGATCGGGCTGCTGGTGGTGATCTCGCCCAGCGGGCTGCCGGTCAGCCCGCTGGTCTTCGCCGGCGGCGCCGCCTTCGGGGTCGGCTGGGGATGGCTCTACAACTTCGTCGGCCTGCTGCTGGGGGCGGCGGCGAGCTTCTGGCTGGCGGCGGCGCTGGGCCGCGGGCTGGTCACCCACGTCGCCCCCGAGGCGCTGGTCCAGCGGGTCGAGAAGCTGCTCGACCGCTACGGCTTCTGGACCCTGGTGCGGGTGCGCTTCGTGCCGCTGCCGTTCGCCGCGGTCAACTTCGCCGCCGCCCTGGTCGGCGTGCGGCTGGCGCCCTTCCTGTCGGCGACCGCGATCGGCATGGCCCCCTCGCTGGTGCTCTACACCTACTTCGGCTACGCGCTGGTCACCGTCGCCACCGAGGACCTGCCCGCCGTCGCCCGCACCCTGGGCGGTCTGCTGCTCCTCGGCCTGCTGCTCACCTTCGCGACCTCGCTGCCCCGCCTCTGGCAGCGGCGGCGGCCCGACGCCGGCGCGGCGGCCGGCAGCGGCGAAGGCGCGCCGCCCGGCTGACCGGGAGGCGGCCGGCGGGCCAAGCTAACCGGGCGGCTGCAACGCCGCCTCGACCTCGGGCAGGTCGAGCAGCAGGGCGTCGCCGGTGAGCCGCGCCCGCGGCGCGAACTCGTAGTCGCGGATCACCCGGCGGAAGACCTCCTTGAGGGCGCGCGCCCCGAGCCGCGGCTGGCGGGCGGCCTCGGCCGCGATCCGCCGCACCGCCGCCGGCGACACCGCCAGCCGCACCCCGTGCGCCTCGAAGTACTCGCGCGCCTGGGCGAGACCCGAGTCGGGACTGTCCAGGAAGATGCGGACCAGCTCCTCGGTCCCCAGATCGTCGAGCAGCACCACCGCGTCGAAGCGCGAGAGGAACTGCGGCGTCATGCCGTACTCGAAGAGGTCCTCCTCGCGCAGCCACTCGCGCAGCGCGAACCGCACCTCCTGGCGCACGGTGCCCCCGTCGACCACGCTCACCGCCTGCAGCGCCCCCCGGTCGCGGCCCACCGTCACCCGGTCGTAGACCGCGTCGTAGAGGCCCTCGAACGCCCCGGCGCCGACGAACAGCAGGCCGCTTGCGTCGATCGTCACCCTGCCGCCGCCGGCCCAGGCCGGCAGCTCGAGCGGCACCGCCTCGTTCTCGATCAGGGTCAGCAGCGCCTCCTGCGCCCGGATCCCCGGCAGGTGCGGCTGGCCCCCCACCGCCGCCCGGATCTTGTCGATCTCGTCGACCAGCACGACGCCGCCGGCCGCCGCCTCGACCAGGGCCTCGGCCCCCGCCTCCGCTCCCAGCGTCTCGCGCGCCCGCTCCAGCAGACGCCGCAGCAGCACCTCCCCGGCCCGCCCACCCTCGGCCCGCTCGGCCAGCAGGTTGGCGTGGATCCGCACCAGGCAGGGCGAGACCTCGGCCGGGAAGCCCGCCAGATACTCCTCGGCCGCCCGCATCAGGGTCGTCTTGCCGGTTCCCGACGAGCCGATCAGCAGCACGTTGCCGGCCGGCAGCCCGCCCAACCGCTTGGCCAGCACCACCGCCAGCTCCCGCACCGCCTCCTCCTGCCCGACCACCCTCTTGTGCAGGGCCTCGGCAACCTCCCCCGGCTCGGCAACGCGCCGCGACATCGGCGCCATTGTACGGCGCGGGCGGCGGTCGCCGGTGGCGGAGAGGTTGCGGGGCAGGGGCGAGGACCGGCGGGCAGTGGTCGTAGCCGGTCGTGGGTCGGTTGGAGGGACAGTGGCGAGGGGCCGGCCGGGGCGGGGCCCGCCTGGGACCGGAGCCGGCCCAGAGAACTTCACGGGGGGGACCGGCTCCTCCTGTCCGCCGACGCGCCTGCACGGTGGTGACCTTCGAAGCTCCGCGCGAGCGCGCGGCTCCAGGCCCCTGTCGCACCCCGCCCCGGCCGGCTCGAACTCTCCGGGAACCGACCCACGACCTACGGATAACCAGCGCCTCCCGCGACGGCGCCGCAGCCCTCCCCGGCTTGGACTCTTACCTGGAAACTCCTCGGACCCGCCGCCCGAAATGACAGGTGGACCCTGCGAAAAGCGGACTGCGGCGCTGTGCCCACTTCGACAGCGTGCTCCGAAACAGACTGTTAGATTCGGGTCCATGGCTCGGGCGCTCCTCGGACCCGCTTTGATTGGACTCCTGCTGCTGGTGGCGCCGGCTTGGGCCCAGGCGCCGGGGGAGGTGCTGGCGCGGGCGCAGGAGCTGCTGGACGGGGGACGGGCGGAGGAGGCGATCGCGCTGCTCGAGCCGCTGGCCAGGGGGCGGCGGGCGGACCCCCAGGCGCTGCTGCTGCTCAGCACCGGGCGATTCATGACCGGCGACGTCGAGCGCGGGCGTCGCGATCTCGACCGTGCGCTGGAGCTCGACCCCGGGCTGCGGCAGGGGTGGCTCAACCGCGCGGCGCTGGATCTCTCCGAGCAGCGCTACGCCGAGGCGCTGGCCGCCTTCGAGCGGGCCCGCGAGCTCGACCCGGCGGCGCCGGAGAACGACCTCAACGTGGGAGTCGTCAAGCTCCTGCAGGGCGATCTCGAGGCGGCGACCCGGCTCTTCGGCGCCTACCTGGCGCGGCTGCCGGCGGCGGCCGAGGCGCACTACCTGGTGGCCACCAACTACGCCATGGCGGGCTACACCGGTCTGGCGCTCCAGCCGCTGGGGCGGGCCATCGCCCTCGACGAGCGGGTGCGGCTCAGGGCCCGCACCGACCCCAACTTCTCGGCGCTGGCCAGCCACCCCCGCTTCCAGGAGCTGCTCGCAACCGACGGCTACCGGCCGCCCCCCGAGGCGCACCGCGCCGAGCGCCGCTACGAGATGGCCTACTCGGACTCCGACGGGCGGCTGCTGGAGGCGGTGGTCGACGCGCTCCGGCTCGCCGGCCGGCACCGGCTGGTCGAGGTGACCGCCGACTGGGCGCTGGTCTGGGCCGACATGCGGATCAAGATCACCAACGACGCCGAGGGCAAGGGGCTGGTGTCGCTGTCGGCGCCGGCCGGAGCCTTCACCCCGGCCGCCTGGCAGGAGCGCAGCGAGGCCTTCTTCCGCCAGGTGGCCGTGCAGCTCACCACCCGCGGCGGCTGAGCGCCGGGGCGGGAGCCTGCACTTCTCACCGGGTCGCTCGGCGAGCGGGCGTAGGCGCTGGAAGATGCGGGCTTACCGACCGAGGGCACCACAGGGGTCCTCGAAGTACGTCGAGGATGCCCGACCGAGGTAAGTCCCGCAGATTCAGGCGCCTCCGCCCGCGCAGCAGTGAGCCGGTGAGAAGTGCAGGCTAGACCCGCATCAGCACCGAGCCCCAGTGGAGGCCGGCGCCGAGGGCGGTGAAGGCGACCATGGCGCCCTCCGGCGCCTTGCCCAGCTCGCGCGCCTCGTGGAAGCAGATCGGCAGCGTCCCGGAGGTGGTGTTGCCGTAGGTCTGGATGTTGTTGTGGACCCGCCGGTCGTCCAGACCCAGCGCCTTCTGGGCGGCCTCGTTGATCCGCAGATTGGCCTGGTGCATGATCAGCAGATCCAGGTCGTCCAGACCCAGCTCGTGCTTCTCCAGCGCCTCGCGGGTGACCGCGGGCATGCGGGTGACCGCCAGCTTGAAGACCTGGCGGCCGTCCATCACCGGCACGGTGTCCCCGCGCTCCACCATCGCCGCGTCCAGCCACGGGCGGTAGGCCGACCCCGCCCCCGGCACGAACAGGATGTCCTTGTGGGCGCCGTCGCCACGCAGCACGCCGCCGAGGATGCCGCGGCCGTCCTCCCCGCGATGGGCGCGGAACACCATCGCGCCGGCGCCGTCCCCGAACAGCACCAGCAGGTGCCGGAAGCGCGAGTTGAAGGCCTCGACCTCGGGCGGCAGCGGACCTTCGGCGCGGCCGTAGAGCACGTCCCAGGTCTGCTCGGTGAAGGGCATCAGCGCGGTGTGGACGTCGGCGCCCACCAGCAGCACGGTGCGGGCCTCGCCACTGCGGATCAGGGCGTCCACCAGCTGCAGCCCATAGGCGAAGCCGGCGCACTGCTGGCGGATGTCGAGCGCCGGCAGCGCGCCGATGCCCAGCCGCTGCTGGATCAGCGTCCCCGAGCCGGGAAAGTAGTGATCCGGGGTCATGGTGGCGCAGACGATGTAGTCGATCTCGGCGGCCTCCAGGCCGGCGTCGGCCAGCGCCCCGCGCGCCGCCTCGGCGCCGAGGTCGGCCGAGCCGACGCCCGGCTCAGCGTAGTAGCGGGTGGCGATGCCGCTGCGCTCGCGGATCCACTGGTCGTCGGTGTCCATGATCCGGGCCAGCATGTCGTTGTCGACCTGGAGCGGAGGAATGGCGATCCCGCTCCCCACCAGCAGGGCTCTCGTTGATGGCATGGTCTTGCTTTCTCGGCCGCTCAGCCGGGCAGCCGGCCCGGCCGGACTTCCCGGGGCGTGGGTCCCTGATAGAGCACGGTGAGGTCACCCTGCCGCACGAAGCGATAGAGCCGCCGCGGGCGCGAGCCGTCGAGGCCGTCCTCGGCCCGCTTGCCGTACTCCCAGACCTCGAGGGTCTGCTCGCGCGGCCGGGTGACCACCTCGTAGCGGGTCTCGGTCGGCGGCCCGTAGATCACGAACACGGTGCCGCGGGCGGTGCGGCGGCCGAGCACCGCCCCCTCGCTGAACCGCCGGTCGGCCTCCGCGGCGCGCTCCTCGAAGCGCTGCTTGAGGCTCACCGCCGGCCACTCGGCCTCGCCGCCGCGGCGCTCCCAGAAGTCGGCGATGAAGCTCTCCGCCTCGGCGTCGCCGCCGAGGGCCAGATAGGCGTCGACCTCGGCCGGGGTGGCGAGCTGGGCGATGGGCCCGACCAGCCACTGCGAGTAGGCCGGCGACAGGAACACGTTGGTCAGCTCGGCGGCGCTCCGCGGCTTGTCCTTGGCGGCCGCCGGCGGCGGCGTCAGGGCCAGGCTAGCGATGCCGCAGCAGATCCAGAAACTCTTCACGGACCGGTCGCTGATGGAAGACCCCGCGGATCGCGGAGGTCACGGTGAGCGCTCCGGGCTTCTTGACCCCCCGCATCTCGACGCACAGATGGCGGGCCTCGATGACCACCATCGAGCCCTGGGGATGGGCCTTCTCCTCCAGGAAGTCAACCACCTGCTCGGTGACCCGCTCCTGGAGCTGCGGGCGCTTGGCGTAGAACTCCAGGATGCGAGCGAACTTGGAGAGCCCCAGGATCCGCTCGTTGGGGATGTAGGCGATGTGGGCGTGGCCGTAGAACGGCACCAGGTGGTGGGCGCACATCGAGTAGAACGGGATGTCGCGCTCCATCACCATGTGCCGGTAGTTCTCGTCGTTGGGGAAGGTGGTGACCTCCGGCTCGGCGCCCTCCTTGAGGCCGTGGAACATCTCGAGGTACATCCGCGCCACCCGCTGGTCGGTGTCGCGCAGGTTGGGGTCGTCGAGGTCGAGCCCCAGGGCGTCGAGGATGCCGCGCACGTGGCCGGCGATCCTCGCCAGCTGGCGGCTCTCTTCCTCGCTCAGCTGGTCCGGGGGGGCGACCAGCGCACTGTCGATCGTCATCGCCTGTCCTCCTTCGACCCTACACCTCGGCGCCGGACGGGCGATCTTATCCCATGGCCCCGGTCGCGACTCGCGCCGCTGCCGCTGGTCGGGCTCGGATATACTGACGGTGGAGGACGCCGATGGCGAGCATCACGATCGAATACTGCGTGGTCTGAAACTACCGCCCGCGAGCTGCCGGTCTGGCAGACGCCATCAAGGAAAAGGTGGGTATCAAACCACGTCTGGTCAAAGGTCGCGACGGCGTCTTCGAGGTTGCCCTCGACGGCGAGCTGCTGTACTCGAAAAAAGCCACCGGCCGTTTTCCCGAGCCCGGCGAGGTCGAAGACCAGTTGGCCGCCGCACTGGCCGGCTAGCGCGCATCCGGCGGCGGCCCCGGAATTCGGCTCTAGCGCGCGTCGAGCTGCGCCACCGCCTCCATATGCCCGGTCTGGGGAAACAGATCGAGCAGCGTCAGCCGCTCGCACCGGTAGGCCGATGCCAGACGCCGCAGGTCGCGAGCCAGCGCCCCGGCGTGACAGGAGACGTAGGTGAGCCGCGCCGGGCGTCGCCGGGTCAGCGCCTCCACCAGCACCGGCGGCAGCCCGGCGCGGGGCGGATCCACCACCACCCGGTCCGCCGCCGGTAGCTCGGCCGCCCAGCTCTCGACCGCCTGCGTCACGACCTCGACATTGCCCAGGCGGTGCCGCTCGGCGTTGCGGCGGGCGTAGCGGGCGGCCACCCGGTCGCCCTCGACCGCCACCACCCGCGCGTAGCGGCCCGCCAGCGGCAGGGTGAACAGACCGACGCCGGCGTAGAGGTCCACCGCCAGCTCGCCGCTCGCCTCGCCGACCGTCGCCGCCACCAGCTCGCCCAGCAGTCCGCGGTGGGTCTGGAAGAAGCAGCGGGCGTCGAACCGGTAGCGATAGCGCCCCACCGTCAGCTCGATCTCGCCGCGCGGCAGCTCGCCGACCGCCGGCGCGGCCGACAGCGCGGCCCGGGTGGCCGCCGGCGGCGTGGTCTGCCCGGGGTCGCCCCCCGCCGCGTCGCTCCCGGCGGGGTCGCCCGCCGCCAGGTCGATCCGCCGCGGCGGCTCGGCCGGTAGCAGACGGGACAGCCCGGGGAGCAGCGCCTCGAGCTCGGGCACCAGGATCGGGCAGCCCTCGACCGCGACCAGCCGGTGGCTGCCTCGCGCGAAGTAGCCGACCACCGGCCGACCGCCGGCGGCGGCGGTGTGAAGCTGGGTCCGCAGCCGGTAGCCCCAGGCGGCGCCGGTGACCAGCTCCACCGGGGGCACCGGGTCGACCCCGCCGAGGCGGACCAGGGTCTCGAGCAGCGCCGCGGCCTTGAGGCCCGGCTGCAGCTCGTCCTCCAGGTGCTGGAGGTCGCAGCCGCCGCACTCCGCGAAGTAGCGGCACGGTGGGGTCCGCCGGCCGGGTCCCGGCTCGAGGATCTCCAGGATCTCGGCCCGGCCGTAGTCCGGCCGGCGCTCGCTCAGCCGCACCCGCAGGCGGTCGCCCGGCGCCGAGCGCGGCACGAAGATCGGGATCCCCTCGAAGCGGCCCAGGCCCTCGCCGCCGGCGACCAGCTTCTCTATCACCAGCTCCAGCTCCTCGACCCCGGCCAGGCGGGCGCCCGCCCGCTGCTCGCGCCTCACCCTCTCACTCCCCGAAAACCCGGACCCGCTCGGCCAGCCCCGGCAGCCGGTGCTTGACCTCGGCGGCCAGCTCGGCGGTCGCGTGCCGGCGGCTCAGGTGGTGCAGCACCAGCGCCCGGTTGGCGAAGTGGTCCACCCGTTCGACCAGGTCGTCCAGATGGATGTGCTTGTAGCGGTCGCCGTGCCGCCGCTGTCGCGGTCCCAGGAAGGTGCACTCGATCAGCAGCACGCCGGTCTCGTAGAGCCGGGGCTCGGTCTCGAAGACCCCCGGACCGGTGTCCCCGCAGTAGGAGAGCGCCAGCTCCTCGAGCTCCTCTTCGAGCCGGTGCCCGGCGGCGCGCAGCTCGGCCAGCCGGGCGCCCGGCAGGCCCCGGTAGGCGGGCGCCAGCCGGCGGCGGCGGCGGCACAGGTGATAGCCCAGCGACGGCACCACGTGGTCGGTCGCAAAGGCCTCGACCGTGAGGTCGCGCCCCACCGGCACCCGCGCCCCCGGCTCGAGCGGCAGGATCTCGAAGCTGAAGGTCTCGTCCGCCAGCCGCGCCGCCGACTCGACCAGCGCCCGCAGCTCGCCGGCGATGGCCGCCGGGCAGCCCAGCCGGGTGGGACCGGCCTGCTGGAGGGCACGCTGCGACAGCGCCCAGGGCGCCCCCAGCGCGTGGTCGAGATGGCCATGGGTCAGGAAGAGGTCGGCCGCGCCCGCCAGTGCCGGCGCCCCGCGGCCGGCGTCGAAGGCCAGTCCGGGGGGATGGACCCGGAACCAGGTCCCCTCGCCGGCCCGCGACTCACCCTCGAGGGTGAGGTCCGGAAAGCGCAGGCTGGTCGTGGCCACGGCGCCGCCGCCGGCCCGGCGGACCGGGCTAGTGGACCGTAACGGATGAAATCGCAGTGCCTGAGCGGCCCTCACAGCCGATCTCGGCGTTGCGCCTCCTCGCCATAGTCCCCGCTATGACTGCGTCGACGCGCCTGGAGCTCGGCCGCGATGGCTCGCTCATTCACCACCGACTCGAGTGTTACAGGCCACTAGATCTCCCTGTAGAGCCAGCGACGGATGGGGTCGAGGCGCTTGGAGACGGTCTGCCAGTCGGGCTCGATGACCCACAGGGCCCCCGCCACCGAGGAGAGCAGCGAATTGCCGTCCTGCGGGGTGAAGCAGAAGCCGACCACCTCGCGCTTGCGGCGCACCGCCAGGGTCGGCACCACCACCACCGTCTGCGACAGGATGCGCCCGTAGTAGCCGTGGTCGCGGCCGAAGCTGAAGATCTGGTTGGCCTCCCGCTTGTGGGTCACCGCCACCCGGTGGTTGGCGGTCAGCCGCTGCAGGACCTCCTCGACGGTGGTGTCGCGGTTGAGCGCCAGCTGGAACCAGATTGAGTGCATGTACTGGGTGTTGAGCTTGACGGCGCTCGAGAACAGGTCGAGGTCCTTGCCCACGGTCTTGAACAGCGAGTGGGCGTCGCGGGCGTGGTGGGTGCCGAACTCGGCGTCGTCGTGCTTGCCGACGCTGGGCGCGGGGATGAACTTGTCGACCTGGGTGATGTCGTTCGCCCGCCGCATGCAGACGAAGGTGCCCCGCTCGAGACAGTAGCCGTTGCCGTCGTCGCTGATGGTCTTGACCAGGGTAGTGATGTTGTGGGTGTTGCAGGAGACGACCTGCACGTAACGGTCGTCCTCGGCATCGAGCGCTTCGTCGTTGACGCCGCGGGCGTACGGCTTGCCGAAGCCGAACTCGCTGCCCTGAGCGAGAAAGCCCTGCGGCCCGCTGGTCTTCGAGTAGTAGCGGTCCTTGTTCTGGTTGCCGGCCGGGGTGCAGTCGATGACCACGGTGGCCCGCTCGAGCGCCTCTTCGGCCTCGAAGCTGACCTTGTGCCCGAGCTGCTCGAAGGAGTCGGTGCGGTCCTGGTCGACGGCCAGCAGCGCCCCGCGGTCCATCAGGTGGTTGAGCCGCGACCGGTCGGAGGCCAGCGGCGTTCGCTTGTGGAAGGTCACCTCGTCGACGCCCATCCGATCGCGGAAGTCGGTGAACAGACCGATCAGCGGTTCGCCGATGGTGCCGGTCCCTACAACGTGCACGATTCGTTTCATCTGTTGTCGCCTCGTCCGCCGGCGGCCCGGCGCGGGCCTCGGCGCCGCCCCGGCCGCGCCCCGGCCGCTATCCCCCGTTGCCGGCCCGCGGCCCCTCGGCGCCGTGCCGGCCACCGCCTCGCCACTCGGGGTCGCGGCGCGCGAACTCGTCGAGCTCCCTGGGGACCTCGACCAGCGTCCGGGTCACCTCCGGGTCGCAGATCTGGTTCTCGCATTCGTAGGTGTAGACGTGCCACTCTCCGGCACGCTGGAAGTGGCACAACGTCTGGTAGGTCTGGCAGTTGCCGCACTTGACCGACAGGTTGCGGATGTTGATCCCTGACATCGGAAGACCGGCAGGGGGTCGCCGGAGCGGGCCAGGCCCGCGATCAGGCGGCCGCCCGGTCGCTCGCCGCCGGCGCCGCCGCAGCCGCGGCCGCGCGGAGCTCGCGATCGAGGGTCTCGCCGTCCGAGATCCCCGGCCGTAGATAGGCGATCCGGCCCTGACGATCGACGATCATCACCGTCGGCAGGGCGAAGATCCGGAGCGCCTCCCCCAGCTCCTCGTTCGGGTCGAGCAGCACGGGATAGGGGAACGGCCGGCGGCCGGCGAACTCCCGCACGATCGCCTCCGGCTCGCCGAGGCTGACCGCCAGGAACTCGACCCCGGAACCGGCGTGCTGCCGGTACAGGGGCTCGAGGATCTCGCGCTGGACGTGGCAGGGGGCACACCAGGTGGCCCAGAACTCCACCAGCAGCACCCGTCCGGAGAAATCGGCAAGGCTCACCCGACCGCCGTCGAGCGACGCCAGCTCGAAATCGGGCGCCGCCTCGAAGCCCGGCTCGGGGGCGGCGGCGGCGTCGGGTCGGGCACAGGCCACGAGCAAGAGGCCCAGCGCCGCCGCCGTTGACAATCCCCGCAGAACCGATCGCTCCACCGGGGTAGAGACACTCCCACTCACCCCGGCAGCTTAGCCCAAGCGGCAGGCCTTGGGAAGGCGGAGCGGCGAGCCCGGCTCGAAAGAACCTAGCTGCCAGCCGGCGGCGGCGGCGCCATGCCCGCCGTCTTGCGCGCGGTCTTGGTCTTGCGCGCCGTCTTGCGAGCAGTCTTCTTGGCGGCCTTCTTCTTCGTAGCCTTCTTCTTGGCCTTCCTCTTGGTGGCCTTCTTCTTGGTGGCCTTCCTCTTGGTGGCCTTCTTCTTGGTGGCCTTCTTCTTCG
>JBFGCA010000061.1:0-27957 GCA_041567315.1 Thermoanaerobaculia bacterium
TCGGTCGCATATGGCCTCGATATGCTCGCTCGTCGCGCCTTGCCCAGCGGGCGCTTCGCCGCTCTCGATGTGACAAGGAACTTACCGCACGGAACACTATCGGATCTTGCGGTAGAGGGCAGCCAGCCGGTGCGGCGACACGCCGGCGAAGTAGAGACCCCAGATCAGCCAGTTGGTCGCCACCGTGGTCGCGATCCCGCGGGCCACGAAACGCCGTGCCGAAGTCGACACCCGCCCGGGCAGCACCGCCACCCGGCCGTGGCGCTTGAGGCGCCGCATGAAGTCCAGATCCTCGAGGATCGGCCATTCGCGGTAGCCGCCGAGGTCGGCGAAGGCGCGGCGGGTGACGAACTGCGCCTGGTCGCCGAGCGGCAGCCGGGTGAGCCGGGTGCGCAGGTTGACCAGCCGCGAGCCCATCCGCATCAGCCGCCCGCCGCCGTCGAAGCGCACCTGGAAGCCGCCGCCGCAGAACCCGGCGGCCACCGCGCCGTGGATCTGCCCGGCGGCCGCCGGCGGCAGCGCGGTGTCGGCGTGGAGGAAGAGCAGCACCTCGGCCGCGGTAGCGGCGGCGCCGCGGTTGAGCTGGGCGCCGCGGCCCGGGGCTCCGGCGACCACCCGCACGCCCAGCGAGCGCGCCAGCTCCACCGTGCCGTCCGCGCTGCCGCCGTCGCTCACCACCAACTCGGCGCCGAGGGCCAGCACCGCCGCCAGGTTTCGTGCCAGCGCCGCCTCCTCGTCGAGGGTCGGGACGACCACTGCCAGCCGGCTGCCGTCCGGACTTCCACCGCGGGACACAGTGCGCACGGGCTGGATCGAGGGGCCTGGTGGCTGCGAGTCACGCTAACATAGCGGGCGGTACCTCTCCGGCATGAGCCCGCGATCCCCGTTCAGCCACCTCGACGACCTGGGCCGGGCGCGGATGGTGGACGTCTCGGGCAAGCAGGTCACCCGGCGGGTCGCCGAAGCCTCCTGTCTGGTGAAGATCTCGCCCCAGACGGTGCTCGGCCTCTCCACCCTGCCCAAGGGCGACGCCTACGCGGTCGCCAAGCTGGCCGGGATCCAGGGCGCCAAGCAGACCGCGCAGCTCGTCCCGCTCGCCCATCCGCTGGTCCTCGACCAGGTGGACGTCGAGCTGGTGCCGGTGGCCGATGGCGTCGAGGTGCGCAGCCGGGTGGTGGTCAACGCCCGCACCGGCGCCGAGATGGAGGCCCTGGTGGCCTGCGCGACCGCCGCGCTGGCGCTCTACGACATGGTCAAGTCCTCGGAGCGCAGTGCGGTGGTGACCGATCTCCGGCTCGAGCACAAGAGCGGCGGCCGCAGGGGCGTCTACCAGCGGCCGGGATGATCCGCACCGGCCTGGACCGCCTGCTGGAGCGTGGCGAGGCGCTCGCCGGCCGGCGCTGGGCGCTGCTGGCCCACGCGGCGTCGGTCAGCGCCGACCTGGTGCCCGCCCACCTCGCCCTCGAGCGCGCGGGCGCCGGTCGGCCGGCGCTGCTGCTCGCCCCGGAGCACGGCTACTGGGGCGTCGAGCAGGACATGGTGGCAGCGGCCGGCGGCGCCGATCCCTGGACCGGGACGCCGGTGGTTTCGCTTTACGGCTGCGACGCCGCCTCGCTGCGGCCCGCGCCGGAGACGTTCGCGGGCCTCGACCTGCTGCTTGTCGACCTCCAGGACGTGGGCGCCCGCTACTACACCTACGCCGCCACCGCCGCCTGGGCGGCCGAAGCGGCCGCTACCGCGGGCTGCGCGGTGTGGGTGCTCGACCGGCCCAACCCGCTGGGGGGCGTCGAGGTGGAGGGCAATCTGCGGGACGAGGGCCTGGAGTCTTTTGTCGGCGCCTTCGCGGTGCCGGTGCGACACGGTCTGACCCTGGGCGAGCTGCTGACGCGCGAGGCCCGGCGCCGCGGCTGGGAGGAGGCGCTCGAGGTGTGGACGGTGACCGGCTGGCGCCGCGAGACGACCTGGCCCGAGACCGGGCGGCCGTGGATCGCGCCGTCGCCCAATCTGCCCAGCGTCGGGGCGGTCCAGCTCTATCCGGGCCTCTGCCTCGTCGAGGCCACCGAGCTGTCCGAAGGGCGCGGCACCACCCGTCCATTCCGGCTGGTCGGGGCGCCCGGCCTCGATCCGCTGGCGCTGACCCGGGAGCTCGCCGGCCGCCGCCTGCCGGGCGTCGCCTTCTTGCCGACCTACTTCCGGCCCCAGTACCAGAAGCACCAGGGCGAGGTCTGCGGCGGGGTGGAGCTGGTGGTCACCGATGCCGCCCGGCTGCGCCCCTACCGGCTGGGCGTCGAGCTGCTCACCGGCCTCAAGCGCGCGGCCGGCGACCGTTTCGCCTGGCGCCGGCAACCCTACGAGTTCGTCGCCGAGGTCCCGGCGATCGATCTGCTGGCCGGGTCCCCGGCGCTCCGCACCGCCCTCGAGCGGGACCAGGAGCCCGCCGAGTGGATCGCCACCTGGCCGGCCGACGAGGAGGCCTTCCGCGCCGCCCGCCGCGAGTGGCTGCTCTACCCCGAGCCCGCCGCATGAAGCGGCCGCACCTGCTCGCTGCGTCTCAGCCGCCGCCGGCCTACGCGCCGCTCGTCGCTGCCGCGCGCCGCGCCTCCCTGCGGATCGGCTGGCTCGAGCTGGCCGCAGCGCTCCCGTCGCTTCCCCCGGCCCTCGAACAGGCCGCCGCCGCCGGCGCGCTCCGCGCGGTCGCCGCCGGCGGCGAGCTGACGGTCTCGGTCAAACCCCTCCGCGGCCCCGCGGTGCTCGACGACCTCCTCCGCGAGCACTTCCTCGGCTGCCGCCTGGTCCTGGTCACCGGCGACGACACCCTCCCCGGCCTCGAGCCCGACGCCGGCGGTTGGCGCCTCACGCCCCCGGGCGGCCCGCCCCGCACCTTCACCACCGACCAGCTCCTCGCCGCCCTCCGCCGCCCCGGCCTTCCGGGTGTTGGCTGACGGGGCTCGGCCCCCGGCCGACTGGGTTTCGCGATCGGCGAGACCGCCCGGTTCTCGCCTCCGACGGCAGTCGAGTTTCCAGGTAGAGGTTCGGAAGGGCGGGTTTAGCTCCACGCGGATCGCCGCTGTGGTTACCTCTCGAATCGGCGTCCTGGCTGCAAGTCTTATCTGCCGTGAGCTAGCGGGGGCCGCCCACGGTGCTCTTGGGCCGCCTGCCAGCGTCCGACCGCGGACATCGGCGGTCCGCGGCGCGGGTCATGGGTCGGCCCGCGATGAGCGCGCTGGAGCCGGCCGGGGTGGGGTGCGACAGGGGCCTGGAGCCGAGCGCTTGCGCAGGCCATCGCAGATCAACGGACCGTCCAGCGCTTGGCGGACAGGAGGGGCCGGCCCTGCCCGTGAAGTTCTCCGGGCCGGCTCCGTCCCCAGGCGGGCCCCGCCCCGGTCGGCTTTCGCCGCCAGTCCTCCAGCCGACCCACGGCTCGCGCCCCCCAGACATTCCAGGCCACCGACCGCCGGTCCGGCCACGACTCCGCGCGCGCTGCCCTGCGCGTTGACCGTCGCCGCGCTGCGGTGCGACAATGCCGCCATGCGGCAAGACGACTCGATCCGCTTCTTTCTACCGGGCCCCACCTGGGTCCACCCCGACGCCCTGGCCGCCCAGACCGAGCAGATGATCGGGCACCGCTCGCCCGAGTTCAAAGCGCTCTACGCGACCTTCGGGCGGCGCTTGCAGAAGGTGTTTCGCACCGCCGGCGACGTCATGGTCGCCACCTCCAGCTCGACGCTGGTGATGGAGAGCGCGGTGCTCTCGACCGTCGGCTCGACGGTGCTCAACCTGACCTGCGGTGCCTTCTCGGAGCGCTGGCACCAGATCTGTCGGGCGGTGGGGCGGCAGGCCGACGCCGTGTCGGTGCCGTGGGGAGAGGCAATCGATCCGGACCTGGTGCGCCGGGCGCTACGCCGCAAGCGCTACGAAGCGGTCACCGTCACCCACAACGAGACCTCGACCGCGGTGATCAACCCGCTCGAGGAGATCGCCGGCGCGATCCGCAAGGAGAGCGACGCCCTGGTGCTGGTCGACGCGGTCTCCTCGCTGGGCGGCGCGCGGCTGGAGACCGACGCCTGGGGCCTCGACGTGGTGCTGGCGGGCTCGCAGAAGGCGCTGGCGACGCCGCCCGGGCTGGCCTTCTTCACGCTCTCCGAGCGGGCGGCGGAGCGCGCCGCGGCGATTCCCCACCGCGGCTTCTACACCGATCTGCTGCGCTACCGCGACAAGCACCGGGCCGGCGGCACCATCACCACGCCGGCGATCGCCACCCTGCGGGCGCTCGACCGACAGCTCGACCGCATCCTGGAGGAGGGGATGGAGGAGCGCTGGCGGCGGCATCTGGAGCTCCGCGACGCCACCGCCGGGTGGGCGTCGGCGGCGGGCTTCGGCATGGCGGCGGTGGCCGGGGCGCGCTCGCCGACGGTCAGCTGCGTCAAGCCGCCGGCCGGGATCGAGGCCCCCGAGCTGGTGGCGCGGCTGGCCGCGCGCGGCTTCAAGGTCGGCGGCGGCTACGGCGCCTGGAAGCCGACCAGCTTCCGCATCGGTCACATGGGCGAGGTGCGCCGGCGCGACCTCGACCGGCTGCTGGCCGCGGTCGACGAGGAGCTGGTCGCGGTCTAGCCGTCCGGCTGCGCAACGCGCACCGGGGGCGGGCGTTCCCTCCCCATGCATCGCATCCTGATCACCGATCCGCTGCAGCGGGCGGGTCTGCGCCTGTTCCAGAAGAGCGGCTGCGAGATCCATCAGCTGACCGCCGAGGAGCGCCCGGAGCTGATCCGGCTGGTGGCCGGGTTCGACGCCCTGGTGGTGCGCAGCGGCACCAAGGTGGACGCCGCGCTGCTGCGCGCCGGGCGCCGGCTGCGGGTGGTGGGCCGGGCCGGCATCGGCGTCGACAACGTCGACGTCGCCACCGCCACCGAGCTGGGGATCCTGGTGGTCAACGCCCCGACGGCCAACCTGGTGTCGGCCACCGAGCACACCTTCGCGCTGCTGCTGGCGCTGGCCAGGAACGTCCCCGCCGCCGACCGCTCGCTGCGCGCCGGCGAGTGGGAGCGCAAGCGGTTCCTGGGCCGCGAGCTGAACGGCAAGACGCTGGGCGTGGTGGGGCTTGGCCGCATCGGGCAGAGCGTCGCCGACCGTGCCCGCGCCTTCGGGATGGAGATCGTCGCCCACGATCCGTTCCTGGACGAGGGGGTGGCGCGGCGGCTGGAGGTCGAGCTGCTGCCGCTCGAGGAGCTGCTGGCGCGGGCCGACGTGGTGACGCTCCACACGCCGCTGACCGAGCAGACCCGAGGTCTGCTCGACCGCCGCCGCATCGAGGCCATGAAGCGGGGCGCGCTGCTGGTCAACTGCGCGCGCGGCGGCATCGTCGACGAGGAGGCGCTGCGCGAGGCCCTCGACGCCGAGCGGCTGGCCGGGGCGGCGCTCGACGTCTTCGCCCGCGAGCCGCCGGTCGACTCGCCGCTGGTGGGCCATCCACGGGTGGTGGCGACCCCGCACATCGGCGCCCAGACCCGCGAGGCGCAGCAGCGGGTGGCCACCGAGACCGCCCGCATGGTGCTGGCGGCGCTCGACGGCTCGCTGGCGGTGACCGCGGTCAACCTGCCGTTCGCGCCGGCCGGCGCCCGCAGCGACGCCTTCCTGTCGCTGGGCGAGCAGCTCGGCCGGCTGGCCAGCTCGCTGCTGGGCAGCAGCGCCCACGACCTCGAGGTCCATCTGTGGGGGATCGACGAGGGGGCGCGGGTACCGGTGACGGTGGCGGTGGTCAAGGGGGCGCTCACCCCCTTCCTGGGCGAGGCGGTCAACTTCGTCAACGCCGAGCGCGTGGCCGAGGGCCGTGGCGTCCGGGTGGTGCGTGCCGTCCATCACCACGCCGGCGAGTACCCGGCGCTGGTCGAGGTCCGGCTGCGGGGTTCGGCGGGCGCCGTCGAGCTGGCCGGTACGGTGTTCGCCGAGCGCGATCCCCGGGTGGTGCGGTTCGAGGGCTACCGGCTGGAGTTCCGGCCCGCCGGCCGGCTGCTGGTGCTGCGCAACCGCGACGTGCCGGGCGTGGTCGGCAAGGTCGGCACCCTGCTCGGCGAGGCCGGCACCAACATCGCAGAGATCCACCTCGCCCGCACCACCCCGGGCACCGGCGACGCGGTGGCGGTGCTGCGGCTCGACCAGGAGCCCGCCGCCGGCACCCTGGAGCGGCTGGCGGCGCTGCCCGAGATCAGCCAGGTGCGGCTGGTGGACCTGGGGCCGGTGCCCCCGGAGCCCGCGCCGAAGCCGGCGGAGAAGCCGGCGTCGGGCTGAGCGCCCGGCGGCCTCTCACCCGCCCCGGATCAGTGCCGCGTAGCCGCGGCGCTGGAGCTTGCGCTGCAGCTTCCGGGCGCGCTTGTGGCGCTCGAAGGGGCCCACCTGAACGCGGTGCCAGCCGTCCTCGCCGGCCGTCACCCGCACGGGGTCGCCGCGGCCCCGCAGGCGGTCGGCCAGCAGTGCCGCCCGCTCGGGCTCGCGGAAGGCGCCGACCTGTACCACCCAGCCGGTCGCCGCCGCGCCCAGCACCCGGATCTCGACCGGTGCCACCCCGGGTCCGACCAGGTCGATGCTCTGGGCGGCGGCGTAGGAGAGATCGATGACCCGGCCGCGGACGAACGGCCCGCGGTCGTTGATCCTCACCGTCACGCTCTTGCCGTTGTGACGGTTGCGGACCTCGACCCGGGTGTCGAAAGGCAGGGTGCGGTGGGCGGCGGTCAGCTCGTGCATGTCGTAGATCTCGCCGCTGGCGGTGGGCCGGCCCTGGAACCCGGGGCCGTACCAGGAGGCCAGGCCGCGCTCGCGCTCGCCGGGCAGCGGCCGGGGGCGCGGCCCGCCGGCGCAGCCGATGGCGGTGAGGACGAGCAGAGCCAGGGCCACCAGCTGGGGCGCCGGCCGCAACGGCCCCCGGCCTCGCGCCCGGCGTCGCGCCTGGTGGGGGCCCGGACGGCGGGCGGGGACGGCGGCTCGCGAGGCGGCTGGCACGACGGAGGCCGGCTGGTCTCGATGTTTGAAACGAACCTCGAGCGCGGTCAGACGTCGGGCTCCACCACCGGCGCCGCCTCGACCCCGGCCCGCGCCGGGGCCACCACCTCGTCCAGGAACTCCTCGACCTGGGCCGCGGAGCGGCCGGTGAAGCGCTGCGGATCGAGCAGCTTCTCGATCGCTTCGGCGGGCATCCGGAAGTCGGGGTCGGCGGCGATGCGCTGGAGCAGGGGGTTGGCGGCGCCGCCGGCCACCGCCTCGTGGGCCTCGAGGCTGTAGGCCCGCAGCCGCTCGTGGAGCTGCTGGCGGTCGCCGCCGCGCACCGTGGCCTCGACCAGGATCGGCTCGGTGGCCATGAACGGCAGCTCGCGTCTCACCCGGTGGGCGATCTGCCGCTCGTTCACCGTCAGTCCGGCGGTGATCGAGGCCGCCAGCACCAGCACCGCGTCGGCGGTCAGGAAGGAGTCGGTCAGCACCAGCCGCCGGTTGGCCGAGTCGTCCAGGCTGCGCTCGAGCCACTGGGTGGCGGCGGTGAGGCCGCCGTTGAGCGCGTCGGTCAGCAGCCGACGCGCGAGGCCGCAGAGCCGCTCGGAGCGGATCGGGTTGCGCTTGTAGGCCATCGCCGAGGAGCCCACCTGGGCGGCGCCGAACGGCTCGGCCAGCTCGCCCATGCCCTGGAGCAGCCGCAGGTCGGTGCCCATCTTGTGGGCCGACTCGCCGATCCCGGCCAGCACCGCCAGCAACCGCGAGTCCTGTTTGCGGGGATAGGTCTGGCCGGTTACCGGCCAGCTCCTGGCAAAGCCCAGGCGGGCCGCGAACCGGCGGTCGAGCTCGCGCACCTTCGAGTGGTCGCCGCCGAACAGCTCGAGATAGCTGGCCTGGGTGCCGGTGGTGCCTTTGACGCCGCGGCAGCGCAGCCCGCTCGCCAGCCGCCGGACCTCCTCCAGATCGCTCACGAAGTCCTGCAGCCACAGACAGGCGCGCTTGCCGACGGTGGTGAGCTGGGCGGGCTGCAGATGGGTGTAGGCCAGGGTCGGCAGGTCGCGGGTCCGGCGCGCGAACGCCGCCAGCTCGCCGATCACCGCCGCAAGGCGGGTGGCCAGCAGCTCCAGCGCCTCGCGGACCAGCAGGCCGTCTGCGTTGTCGGTGACGAAGGCGCTGGTGGCTCCCAGGTGGAGGATGCGGCCGCCGTCGCCGGCCTGCTCGGCGAAGTGGCGCAGGTGGGAGACCACGTCGTGGCGGGTCTGGCGCTCGATCTCCGCCACCCGGGCGAGGTCGAGCCCCGGCGCCGCCCTTCGCAGGGCTTCGAGCTGGGCGTCGGCGATCGGCAGGCCCAGCTCCTGCTGGCACTCGGCGAGCGCGATCCACAGCTCGCGCCACAGCGCGTAGCGGTGGGCGGCGGAGAAGATCCGCGCCATCTGCGGAGAGGCGTAGCGCTCGTAGAGGGGGTTCTGCGGGGAGGCGTCGCCGGGCATCGGAGCAGCCGCGGCGACTCTACCAGCGACCGCAGCCATCAGGAGGCGGGGTCAGCGGGCTCGCTCGGCGAGGCGACCGGCCAGCTCGCGCCAGGCGCGGCCGCGGTGCCCGACTTGGTCTTTGACCTCCGGCGGCATTTCGGCGTAGGTCAGGGAATGTCCCTGCGGCTCGAAGACCGGGTCCCAGCCGAAGCCGCCGTCGCCGCGGGGTGGCAGCACCAGGCGCCCGGCGGTGACGCCCTCGGCGATCACGGTAGCGGCGCCGTCGGTCCACAGCAGCGCGCACCGCGCGGTCGCGGTCGGGTCGTCCAGGGTCACGGCGGTGCGCGCGATCCCGTCCGCCCCGACCGCCGCCAGCATCCACCTGACCAGCGGTCCGGGAAAGCCGCCTAGCGCCGTCAGCTCGAGTCCGGTCTCTTCGACCACCAGCGGCCGGCCGGGCAGGCTCCCGAGCCTCTCGAGAGCGGTCGCCGCCTTGGCCCGGAGCACCTCGTGGAGGTCCAGGGACTGGATCTCGGGCAGCTCGAGCTCGATCGCCTCCAGGGCGGCGCCGCACAGGCGGCGGGCCTCCGCCAGCTTGCCGGGGTTGCCGGTCACCAGCACGCTGCCGGCGAGGACCGGCGGCAGCTCCGGTTCGGAGGCCCGGTCGGCGGGCCCCCCGTGCGGCGGCCCGGAGCGGCCGTCCGTCCGGCCTTCAGCCGGCGTCAACCGACCTCCGGCGCAGCTCGGCCAGCAGCTCCTCGAACTGCCGGCGCAGCTCGTCGAGCGAGCCGTCGTTGCGTAGCACGTGATCGGCCGCCGCCACCCGCTCGGCCTCCGGCGCCTGGGCGTCCAGCCGGCGGCGGGCCTCCGCGGTGTCGAGACCGCGCGCCACGGCGCGCCGCACCCGCACTTCCGGGTTGGCCTCCACGGTGACCACGTAGTCGAAGTCGCCGGTCATCCCGGCCTCGACCAGCAGCGGCACTTCGACCACCACGGGTCCGTCCCGGTCGAAAGCCAGCTCGTCGAGCCGCGCCCGCACCAGCGGGTGGACCGCCGCCTCGAGCCGCCGTCGCGCGGCCGGGTCGCCGAACACCCGGGCGGCGAGCCGCCGGTGATCGACCGCCCCTTCCGGGTCGAGAAACCCCGCGCCGAACAGCGCGCGCACCGCCGCCGCGCCGGCGCCATCCGGGGCGTACAGCTCGGCCACCACCCGGTCGGCGTCGAGCACCGTCAGCCCGGCCTCGCGCAGCCAGCCGGCGACCGTCGACTTGCCGGCCGCCAGACCGCCGGTCAGCGCCACGCGCAGCGCCGTCATGCGGCGGCGCTCGCCCGGCGGCGCTGGGAGCTGCTCATGGTGCGGCGGCGGCCGGGACCGGCAGTCCGAGACGGCGGCGGCAGGCGGTCAGCGTGTTGACCAGCAGCATGGCGACGGTCAGCGGGCCGACGCCGCCCGGCACCGGGGTGATCGCCGCCACCCGCGGCGCCACGCGGTGGAAGTCGACGTCGCCGGCCAGCGCCCAGCCGCGGCTCTCGAAGCCCGCCCGCCGCTTGGCGTCGCCAGGAAACAGCCGCTCGAGCAGCTCGGGGTCGGCGATCCGGTTGATCCCGACGTCGATCACCACAGCGCCCGGCTGGACGTGCTCCGGCCCGAAGAACCCCGGCCGGCCGATGGCGGCGACCAGCAGATCGGCCCGCCGGCAGTGCTCCTCGAGCCCGGCGGTCCGCGAGTGACAGAGGGTCACGGTGGCGTGCGCGGCCAGCAGCAGCGCGGCCAGCGGCTTGCCGACGATCGCGCTGCGGCCGACGATCACCGCGTGGCGGCCCTGGAGCGGGATCTTGCAGCGCCGCAGCAGCTCGAGGATGCCGCCGGGGGTGGCGGGCGCGAAGCCCGGCTGCCCGAGCCACAGCCGTCCGACGTTCTCGGGGTGGAAGCCGTCGACGTCCTTGTCGGGACGGACGCGCGCGAGACAGCGGTCGGCCGCCAGACCGGGGGGCAGCGGCAGCTGGACCAGGATGCCGTCCACCTCGGGGTCCTCGTTGAGCCGGTCGAGGAGGGCCAGCAGCTCGGACTCGGACGCCGCGGCCGGCAGCTCGAGAGTGCGGCTGCGGATCCCCACCTCTTCGCAGGCCCGGGCCTTGTTGCGGACGTAGACCGCCGAAGCCGGGTCGTTGCCGACCAGCATGGCGGCCAGACCCGGCGCGCGGGCGCCCGCCCGGCCCAGCTCCTCGACTCCGGCCGCCACCTCGGCGCGCAGCTCGGCCGCCACCGCCCGGCCATCCAGCAGGCGGGCGCTCACGACCCCCCGCCCGCAGAGCGACCCGTCGCGACGCCCGTGTACAGGCAGACGACGCCGGCCGACAGGTCGCGCCAGCGCCCGTCGCAAAACCCCGCCCGGTGCATCCGCTCGACGAACTGCTCGCGCTGCGGGAACTCCAGCACCGAGTCCCGCAGGTAGGAGTAGGCCGACCCGCTGGGGGAGAGCAGGGCGCCGATGCGCGGCAGCAGCCGCCGGAAGTAGAACAGGTAGAGCGCCCGCAGCGGCCGCAAGCGGGGCAGCGCGAACTCGAGGATGGCGACCCGGCCCCCCGGGCCGAGGACCCGGGCGATCTCGGAGAGCGCGGCGTCCAGGCCGGAGACGTTGCGCAGGCCGAAGGCGACGGTGAGGCCGTCGACGCTGCCCGCGGACAGCGGCAGCGCCAGCGCGTCGGCGGCCAGACCGGCCGGCCGGCACCCGGGCGGCGAGTGGGCCCGCCGGTACTTGTTCCTGGCCAGGGCCAGCATCGGCAGGCAGAAGTCCGCCGCCGCCACCCGCAGGCCGCGCCGCCACAGGGCCAGCGCCTGGTCGCCGGTCCCGCAGCACAGGTCGAGCGCGCGGCTGCCGGGCGCCAGCTCGAGCGCCGCCGCCGCCAGCCGCCGCCAGGCGACGTCGCGCCGCGCCGACAGCAGACGGTTCAGCAGGTCGTAGCGCGGGGCCACCGCCGCGAACATGTCGCGGATGCGGGCGGCGCTCTTGTCCAGCCCCGCGCTCGCCGACACCATATTCGTTAGTGTAGCCTGCCCGCGGCGGCGATCTCTGGAGCGGGTCAGCTCGGCCAGCGCCCGGAAGAGGCGCCCCGGGCGGCTCCCGCACCGACCTTGCAAGCTGACCCGCGCCACGACCCTCCAGCCCTTGACAGCCCGCGCGGCGCGCTCTTATGATCATCCTTCTTGCCTTGCAAGGGGCAGGGAGATTTTCGCCAATCTCTGGCGTATCGATAACAGGGCAACGAGATGTTCAGGACCTACAGCCCCAAGCCGGGGGAAGTGGAGCGTACGTGGTACGTCCTCGACGCCGACAACCTGCCGCTGGGCCGGGTCTCGTCGGCGGCCGCCCGCCTGCTCACCGGCAAGCACAAGCCGGTCTGGGCGCCCCACGTGGACACCGGCGACTTCGTCATCGTGATCAACGCCGACAAGACGGTGCTCACCGGGCGCAAGGAGGACCAGAAGGTCTACTACCGGCACAGCCAGCATCCGGGCGGTCTCAAGGCGGAGAGCGCCGCGGCGCTACGCCAGCGCCGTCCGGAGCGGCTGGTCGAGCGCGCCGTGCGCGGGATGCTGCCCAAGAACCGGCTCGGCCGGCGGCAGCTCCGCAAGCTCAAGGTCTACGCCGGGCCGGAGCACCCGCACCAGGCGCAGAGGCCGACGGCGATGCCGGTGGGCTGAGCGGTTCCGCAAACCATCCAAGGAGTCATCGGTGAGCGATCTTCAGTACTACGGGACCGGCCGTCGCAAGGACGCCGCCGCCCGTGTCTTCCTGCGACCGGGCAGCGGCGGAGTGGCGATCAACGGCCGCGAGCTGGAGACCTTCTTCCCCAACAAGGTGCTGCGGATGATGGTGCGCCAGCCCCTGCTGCTGACCGAGACCGCCGACAAATTCGACATCCACGCCACCGTCCGCGGTGGCGGCGCCGCCGGCCAGGCCGGCGCGGTGCGCCACGGCATCTCCCGAGCCCTGCTGCAGTACAACGCCGAGCTACGGGAGCGCCTCAAGGGCGCCGGCCTGCTGACCCGGGACCCGCGGCAGAAGGAGCGCAAGAAGTACGGTCAGAAGGGCGCCCGCGCCCGCTTCCAGTTCAGCAAGCGGTAGCCGGCGCGACAGGGAGGACAAGGAGGTTGTCTGTGGAAGCCATCAGCATGAAGGAGCTGCTCGAAGCGGGGGTCCACTTCGGGCACCAGACGCGGCGCTGGAACCCGAAGATGAAGCGCTACATCTTCGGCAAGCGCAACGGCATCTACATCATCGACCTCCAGATGACGCTGGCCCTCATCGAGGAGGCCTGCGAGTTCGCGCGCCGGCTCGGCCGCGACGGCCGGCGGCTGCTGTTCGTGGGCACCAAGCGCCAGGCGCAGTCGGTGATCGCCGACGAGGCCCGGCGCTGCAGCCAGTACTTCGTCACCCACCGCTGGCTGGGCGGCACCCTGACCAACTTCATCACCATTCGGGCCTCGGTGGAGCGGCTCAAGGACATCGAGCAGCGGCTCGGCGACCCGGACAGCCCGCTGACCAAGAAGGAGCTGCTGCGGCTGGAGCGCGAGCGCCTCAAGATGACCCGCAACCTCGAAGGCATCCGCGACCTCGAGAGGCTGCCCGACGCCATCTTCGTGGTCGATCCGAAGAAGGAGCACATCGCGGTCGCCGAGGCCAACAAGCTGGGGATCCCGGTGATCGCCATCGTCGACACCAACTGCGATCCGGAGGAGATCGAGTACGTCATCCCCGGCAACGACGACGCCATCCGCACCATCCGTCTGCTGACCTCGAAGATCGCCGACGCCTACATGGAGGGAGCGGCCGAGACGCGGCGCCAGCTCGAGGTCGAGAGCAAGGAGGAGGAGGCCGGGGAGGCGGCGGTGCCGGCGCCCGAGGCCTCGCCGGTCGCCGAGAGCGCGGCGTCGAGCCAGTAACCTTCCCCCCCGGCGGGCGGCGGGGCCCCGCCGGCCCGCTCGCCGCTGCCGGCGTTTCCAGCGTGCAGCGGCGCCGCGGCGGCCCGCGACCGACCTCAGAGGAGAGTTTTCATGCAGGTCACCGCACAGATGGTGAGGGAGCTCCGGGACCGCACCGGGGCGCCGATGATGGACTGCAAGCGCGCCCTTCTCGAGACCGAGGGCGATCAGGACCGGGCCGTCGACGTGCTCCGCAAGCGCGGCGTGGCGGCGGCGGCCAGGAAGGCCGGCCGGGCCACCGCCGAGGGCCTGGTGGGCTCCTACATCCACGCCGGCGGCCGCATCGGCGTGCTCATCGAGGTCAACTGCGAGACCGACTTCGTGGCCCGCACCGACGAGTTCCAGGAGCTGGTCAAGGATCTGGCGATGCAGGTGGCGGCCTCCGATCCCAGCTTCGTGAGCCGCGAAGACGCGCCCCCCGATCTGCTCGAGCGCGAGCGCGAGATCTACCGCGAGCAGGTGAGCGGCTCCGGCAAGCCGCCGGAGATCGTCGAGCGCGTCGTCGAGGGCAAGCTCAAGCGCTTCTTTGCCGACAACGCGCTGCTCGAGCAGCCTTTCGTCAAGGACCCCGACCGCACCGTCGAGCAGCTGGTCACCGAGAAGATCGCCAAGCTGGGCGAGAACATCCGGGTCAGCCGCTTCGCGCGCTTCAAGCTGGGCGAGAACGCCGCGGGGGCGGGCGCGGAGGCCGAGGAGCCGGCGCCGGCCACCAACTGAGGGCCCCCCAGCCGAGCACCCCCCATCCGAGCGCTCTCATCTCATCGCCACCGTGACCGCCGCCCGCAAGCCCGCCTATCGCCGCATCCTGCTCAAGCTGTCGGGCGAGGCCCTGATGGGCTCGCAGCCGTTCGGCATCGACGAGCCGGTGGTGGCGCAGGTGGCTGGCCAGATCCAGCAGGTCTGGGAGCTCGGCGTCCAGACCGCCGTCGTCATCGGCGGTGGCAACATCATCCGCGGGCTGGCGGCCAGCCACCGCGGCATCGACCGGGTGACCGGCGACTACATGGGCATGCTGGCCACGGTGATCAACGCCCTGGCTCTCCAGGACGCGCTGGAGAAGCGTGGGGTCACCACCCGGGTGCAGACCGCGATCGAGATCCGCGACGTGGCCGAGCCGTTCATCCGCCGGCGGGCCATCCGCCACCTCGAGAAGGGGCGGGTGGTCATCTTCGCCGCCGGCACCGGCAACCCCTACTTCACCACCGACAGCGCGGCGGCGCTGCGGGCCAACGAGATCCACGCCGAGGTGCTGCTCAAGGCGACCTCGGTGGACGGCGTCTACACCGCGGACCCGCGGCTCGACCCCGGGGCCACCAGGCTCGACACGCTGACCTACCAGCAGATCCTCGAGCAGGACCTCCAGGTGATGGACACCGCGGCGATCAGCCTGTGCCGCGACAACGGCATCCCGATCGTCGTCTTTCGGCTGATGGAGCCCGGCAACGTCCGGCGGGTGGTCTGTGGCGAGCCGGTGGGCTCGCGGGTCGAGCCCGGTCCCCGCCGTCGCGGCCGCCGCCGCCCGGTGGCGGTGGAAAGGAGCACGGGCGGCGCCGCCAAGCCCGGCGAGGAGGGGTCATGAAGGAGCTGTTTCGCGAGATCGAGCTGAAAATGAAGGGGGCTCTGGACCACTTCCACGAAGAGCTCAAGCACCTGCGCACCGGCCGCGCTTCGCTGGCCATGCTGGACGGCGTGATGGTCGACTACTACGGGGCGCCGACGCCGGTCAACCAGGTCGCCAACCTGGCGGTGCCCGACGCCACCCTGATCGTGGTCCAGCCCTACGACCCGTCGCTGATCGCGGCCATCGAGCGGGCCATCCTGCAGGCCAACCTGGGTCTCAACCCGTCCAACGACGGCAAAGCGATCCGCGTCCCGGTGCCGCAGCTCACCGAGGAGCGCCGCAAGGAGATCGTTCGCATGGCGCACGACCAGGCCGAGAACGCCCGCAACGCCGTCCGCCAGGCGCGGCGCGAGGGCAACGACCATCTCAAGCAGATGGAGCGCGACAAGGAGATCGGCCAGGACGACGAGCACCGCGGCCAGCAGGAGCACCAGAAGCTCCACGACCACTACATCGCCGAGATCCAGAAGGCCCTGGACAACAAGGAGAAGGACATCCTCCAGGTGTAGGCGGCCGGGACCGCCGACCGATGGTCGTCTACGGCTTCCACCCGGTGCGCGAGGCGCTCAGGCACCGCCCCCACCGGGTCCTCAGGGTGCTGATCGGGCGGGGTCGGGGCGGCGCCCGCCGCCGCGAGATCGAGGCGCTCTGCGACCGCCACGGGGTGACCCGCGAGCCGGCCCCCGAGTCGCGGCTGCGCGAGCTGGCGGCCGGGGTGCACAACGGCTTCGTGGCCGAGCTGGCGGGGCCGGCCGCCGCCGCCGTCCCACCGGCCGACCCCGAGCTGCTGGTCCTGGTCGAGGATGTCCGGGACCCGCGCAACCTGGGGGCGCTGCTGCGCGCCTGCGAAGGGGCCGGCGTCGGCCGGGTGCTGCTCCGCGACCGCGGCACCGCGCCGCTCAGCCCGGCGGCGGTCCGCGCCTCGGCCGGCGCCGCCGAGTGGCTGGCGGTGGAGCGGATCACCAACCCGGCCCGCTCGCTCGGCGAATTGAAGGACGCCGGCTTCTGGGTGTGGGGCGCCGACCCCGCCGGCCGGCCGCCGTGGGAGGTGGACCTCACCGGCAAGCTGATGCTCTGCCTGGGCGGCGAGGAGCGCGGCCTCCGGGCCCGCACCCGCGGCCTCTGCGACGGGCTGGTGGGCCTGCCGATGCGCGGCCGGCTGGAGTCGCTCAACGTCGCCAGCGCCGCCGCCGCCCTGCTCTACGAAGCGGTCCGCCAGCGCTCCGGCTGAGCCCGGCCCCCGGAGGGCGGGCCCCGGCCCGCCGGAGCTTGCCACCGAGGCGCTCCAGTAGCTAGACTTTCACCCGGCGAGGCGCGCGCCGCCGCGGGCCGGCCGGCGCAGAAGCCGGCGGACCGCCGCCGGCATAGCTCAGCGGCAGAGCAGCTGTCTTGTAAACAGCAGGTCCCCGGTTCGAATCCGGGTGCCGGCTCCAAAACCGGCGGGGCGTCGCCGAGACCCGAGTGGAGGCGTGGCAGAGCGGTCAAATGCACCAGACTGTAAATCTGGCGGGCTAAGCCCTACGGTGGTTCGAATCCATCCGCCTCCACCATCCCCATCCACCCTCGAGCGGGAGTAACTCAGTGGTAGAGTCTCGGCCTTCCAAGCCGTTGGTCGCGGGTTCGATTCCCGTCTCCCGCTCCACTTTCGTCCCGGCGCCGTTAGTCCGCGTGCCCCGCAGCCCGTCAAGCGCTACGGGGTGAACGCCCTCTCGGGCGGTCCAAATTCGACCACCGAGGCTCCTGGTCGGGTCCCACGGCGCCCGCCGGCTGCCGGCCCGGCGGCGCCTTTGCCCTTGGTTGGGCCGCCCCACCGCGCGGGGCCTTGGCCGAAGGTCTCTGCGAACTCAGCACCTGTGCTACAGCCTTTGCAGGTTTCCGACAACTTTGACAGAGCGCCGTCGTGGCCAGGTCTCGCGAGGCGAAACCGGCGAGACCGGGTGACGTGCTCGACCGCCCGTCCGGGCGGTGCGCCGCGGGTATCCGGAGGCTGGCAAAGAAGCCGGCCTCCATCAAGCCAGAGGAGGTTTGCATGTGTAGCAAGGGCCTGTTCCGGTGCTTGGGTGCCCTCAGCATCCTCGGCCTGTTCGCCTCGCCCGCGACGGCCTACGAGTGTAGTCCTGGAAAGGCCGCCTTCGAGGCGGGACCGATCTGGGACAACGAAGACGCCCAGGGCAAGTGCCCTCAGGTGTGCGAAAAAAATGACGGCACCTGGGACGGGGGCTGGTGGACGACGGTCTGGGGCAAGATGTCGGTCTGTGAGTGCAGCACCTGCTGCGGCAACCTCGAGGCGGGACCTATCTGGAACCAGGAAGACGCCGCCAAGAAATGCCCGGCAACCTGCGGCAAGGCCGGCGGCGTCTGGAACGGCCAGTGGTGGACCACCGTCGAGGGCAAGATGTCGGTGTGCCAGTGCTGTGGCAACTGCTGCAAGCACGAGACGAAGGCGATCGAGGCCGGTCCGATCTGGGACAACAACGACGCCCAGAGGAAGTGCCCCGCTACCTGCGACAAGGCCGGCGGCAAGTGGGACGGCGGGTGGTGGACCACCGTCCAGGGCAAGATGTCGGTGTGTCAGTGTGTTTCTTGCGCGTCGGCCGGGAAGTAGGCGAGCCGAGACCTTGTAGGTCGATGGCAGCGGGCTCCGCGCCCGCTGCCCTTTCTTGGCAGCCGTCGGTCCTGGCTCCGGCCGATCCCGTCGCTGCGTGACAGACCCGCCCAGGCTGTGAGCGTGAGGCCCAGGCTAGCGCTTCGGGCCGCCTTCTGGCAGGATTGCGTTGCCGGCGGGGCTTGGGCTCGGCTCGGCAGGCCGGCAGGTGGCCGGTGACCGGGCGGAGGCCCCGGCGAAGGGGGGTTTACAGGCCGACGGTGAGGGGGTATACTTCCCCATTCCGCCAGCCGGCGTCTGCTGGACGGCCGGCCGGGGGTGTTTTGTACGGTCTGTCCAGGGCCCACGTGGCTCAGGGGTAGAGCACTTCCTTGGTAAGGAAGGGGTCACCGGTTCAAATCCGGTCGTGGGCTCCATCGGGGCGGAAAGCGCGGTCGAGCCGCTGCACCTGCCGCAAGGCCCTCACACTCACAGGAGGAGCTTGATCGATCATGGCGAAGGAGAAGTTCGAGCGGACGAAGCCGCACGTGAACGTGGGCACGATCGGTCACGTGGATCACGGCAAGACGACGTTGACGGCGGCGATCACGCTGGTGCTGTCGAAGGCGGGTTTGGCGGACTACGTGGAGTTCGACGCGATCGACAAGGCACCGGAGGAGAAGGAGCGGGGGATCACGATCGCGACGGCACACGTGGAGTACCAGACCCAGAACCGTCACTACGCGCACGTGGACTGTCCGGGACACGCCGACTACATCAAGAACATGATCACGGGAGCGGCACAGATGGACGGCGCGATCCTGGTGGTGTCGGCGGCGGACGGTCCGATGCCGCAGACGCGGGAGCACATCCTGCTGGCGCGTCAGGTGGGGGTGCCGGCGATCGTGGTCTACCTGAACAAGTGCGACATGGTGGACGACGAGGAGCTTCTGGACCTGGTGGAGCTGGAGGTCCGGGAGCTGTTGTCGAAGTACGAGTTCCCGGGCGATGACACGCCGATCATCCGGGGTTCGGCGCTCAAGGCGCTGGACAGCGGGGATCCGGAGTCGGATTGGGGCCGGTCGATCATGGAGCTGATGGAGGCGGTGGACGGCTACATCCCGCAGCCGGAGCGTGAGATCGAGAAGGACTTTCTGATGCCGATCGAGGACATCTTCTCGATCTCGGGCCGGGGGACGGTAGTGACGGGCCGCGTGGAGCGGGGGATCGTGAAGGTGGGGGACGAGGTGGAGATCGTCGGCATCCGGCCGACGTCGAAGACGGTGGTGACGGGTGTGGAGATGTTCCGCAAGCTGCTGGACCGCGGGGAGGCGGGGGACAACATCGGGGTGCTGCTGCGGGGGACGAAGAAGACGGAGGTGGAGCGGGGTCAGGTGCTGGCGAAGCCGGGCTCGATCACGCCGCACACCAAGTTTCGGGGCGAGGTGTACGTGTTGACGAAGGAGGAGGGCGGCCGGCACACGCCGTTCTTCGACGGTTACCGTCCACAGTTCTACTTCCGGACCACCGACGTGACGGGCTCGGCGCAGCTGCCGGAGGGGACCGAGATGGTGATGCCGGGGGACAACGTGAACCTGGAGGTCGAGCTGATCGCGCCGATCGCCATGGAGAAGGGGGTGCGGTTCGCCATCCGCGAGGGCGGTCGCACCGTCGGCGCCGGCACCGTCACCGACATCCTCGAGTAGGCGGACGGAGCCGCGGACGACGGAAACGAACCACAGGCCAGTAGCTCCAACGGTAGAGCATCGGTCTCCAAAACCGAGGGTTGGGGGTTCGAATCCCTCCTGGCCTGCCACTGCGGCCGCCCCGGAGGTCCAGGACTAGCGAATGATCTCGATCGGCGACAGCCTGAAGCGGTTGCGGAGCTTTCTGACCGAGACCCGGTCGGAGCTCAAGAAGGTGACCTTCCCGTCCCGCGAGGAGGTGATCTCGACGACCGTCGTGGTGCTGATCGCCAGCTTCATCTTCGCGTTCTATCTGTGGCTCTCGGACCTGGCGATCGTCAAGGTCTACGAGCAGATCTACAAGGTGTTCGGATAGGCGGGTGTTCGGATGACGACGACGGCAGCGGGAGACGAGCGGCAGCAGACGCCGCCGGGCGAGGGCCGCTCGAACATGAAGTGGTACATCGTCCACACCTACTCGGGGTTCGAGGACCGGGTCAAGGAGACCCTGCGCCAGCGGGCCGAGGCGCTCGAGATGGGTGGCGCCTTCGGCGAGATCCACATTCCCACCGAGAAGGTGGTGGAGTACCGGGGCGGCAAGAAGAAGGAGACCACCCGCAAGTTCTTCCCGGGCTACATCCTGGTGCAGATGGAGATGTCGGACAAGGCCTGGCACGTGGTCAAGAACACCCCCAAGGTGACCGGGTTCGTGGGCAGCGGCAAGAAGCCGACCCCCCTCACCCAGGAGGAGGTCGACCAGATCCTGCAGCAGGTGATGAGCGCCCGCGAGAAGCCCAAGCCGAAGTACATCTTCGAAAAGTCCGAGCCGGTCAAGATCATCGATGGACCGTTCAACAACTTCACCGGGGTGGTCGAGGAGGTCAACCTCGATCGCAACACCCTCAAGGTGATGGTCACCATCTTCGGCCGGCAGACGCCGGTCGAGCTGGACTTCCGGCAGGTCCAGAAGCTGTAGGCGCCGGCACGAGCGGCGGCCGACGGTAGCGAAGGTCTCCAGGAGGCGGTAGACGGATGGCCAAGAAAGTCATCGGACAGATCAAGCTGCAGATCCCGGCGGGGCAGGCCAGCCCGGCGCCGCCGGTGGGTCCGGCGCTCGGCCAGGCCGGGGTCAACATCATGGACTTCTGCAAGGCGTTCAACGCTCGCACCCAGGACCAGAGCGGGCTGATCATCCCGGCGGTGATCACCGTCTACGCCGACCGCAGCTACACGTTCATCACCAAGACCCCGCCGGCGGCGGTGCTGCTGCGCAAGGCGGCCGGCATCGAGAAGGGGTCGGGCGAGCCCAATCGCACCAAGGTGGCGACGGTGACCCGCAGCCAGGTGGCGGAGATCGCCGACACCAAGATGCCGGACCTCAACGCCGCCAGCCTGGAGGCGGCGATGCGGATCATCGAGGGCACGGCGCGCTCGATGGGCATCGAGGTCGAGGCCGAGGAGGCGCGGTGAGCAAGCGAGGGAAGAAGTTCCGGCAGGCGTCGGAGAAGATCGAGCCGCGGCCCTACGAGCTGGGCGAGGCGGTGGCGCTGGCCAAGGAGGTCGCCTTCGGCAGCTTCGACGAGACCTTCGAGCTGGCGGTGCGGCTCGGCGTCGATCCCCGTCATGCCGATCAGATGGTGCGGGGCACGGTGGCGCTGCCCCACGGCACCGGCAAGCAGCTCCGGGTCCTGGTGTTCGCCACCGGCGAGAAGATGAAAGAGGCCGAAGAGGCGGGCGCCGACTACGTAGGCGGCGAGGAGCTGGCCCAGAAGATCAGCGACGGCTGGCTCGAGTTCGACGCCGTGGTGGCGACCCCCGACATGATGAAGATCGCCGGTCGCCTGGGCCGCATCCTCGGCCCCCGCGGCATGATGCCCAACCCCAAGACCGGCACCGTGACCTTCGACGTCGGCGAGGCGGTGCGCCAGATCAAGGCCGGCCGGATCGAGTTCCGCGTCGACAAGGCGGGGATCATCCACGCCCCGTTCGGCAGGGCCTCGTTCCCGCCCGACGCCTTGCGCGAGAACGCCGAGGAGCTGCTGCGCGCGATCCTGCGCGCCAGGCCGGCGGCCGCCAAGGGCCGCTATCTGATGTCGGTGAGCCTGAGCACCACCCTGGGACCAGGCATCCGCCTGGACCCGGCGGCGATCGGCGCCGAGGCCTGAGGAGGAACCCGAGGATGCCCCTCACCTACGCCAAGAAGCAGGCGCTGGCCGAGCATTACAGCCAGGAGCTGGAAGCGGCGCCCCACGTCTTCCTGGTCGACTTCACCGGCGTCACCGTGCCCCAGGTCACCCAGTTGCGTTCGCGCATCCGCGAGGTGGGCGGGCGCTACGAGGTGGTCAAGAACCGGCTGGTGCTGCGCGCCGTCGAGGGCGCCGCGCTCGGCGGCGTCCGCGACGGGTTCAGCGGCGCCACCGCCCTGGCCTACTCGCCGGAGGACCCGGTGGCGCTGGCCAAGGTGCTGTCCGACTTCGCCAAGGAGGTCCCCACCCTCAAGTTCAAGGGCGGCCTCCTGGCGGGCCAGCCGGTAGCTGCCGAGGAGGTGGAGCGCATCGCCCAGCTGCCGGGCCGCGAGCAGCTCATCGCCCAGTTGCTGGGCCTGCTGCGGGCGCCCATCGAGGGCCTGGCCCGGGTGCTGGCGGCGCTGCCGCGGCACCTGGTGGTGGCTCTCGATCAGGTCCGCCGCCAGCGGGAGACGAGCGGTAGCTGACCCGGTTTCATGACTTCAACCGATCGGCGGGCGCCGGTCGAGCAGTGCAAGGGAGACGAACAATGGCCATTGCGACCGAAGATTTCATCAAGCAGATCGACGAGATGAGCGTGCTCGATCTCGCCAACCTCGTCAAAGCGCTGGAGGAGCACTACGGGGTGTCGGCGGCGGCGGCGGCGATGCCGATGGCGGCAATGCCCGGGGCCGCCGGCGGCGCCGAGGCGGCGGCCGCCGAGCAGACCGAGTTCGACGTGGTGTTGACCGCCATAGGTGACAAGAAGATCAACGTCATCAAAGCGGTGCGCGAGGTCACCAGCCTGGGGCTCAAGGACGCCAAGGAGCTGGTGGAGTCGGCGCCGGCGACCATCAAGGAGGCGGTCGCCAAGGACGAGGCCGAAGAGATCAAGAAGAAGTTCGAAGAGGCGGGAGCCCAGGTCGAGCTCAAATAGCCGAGCTCAAGTGATCGAGCCGAAGCAGTCGAGCCGAGTAGTGGAGTTCACGCAGAACTCGAGCAGGCGTCCGGTGGCAATCGACGCGACTGCCGTCAAGCCGGGCCGCAGCCGTCGGCCCGCAGTCCGGCACCGTTTCGATGCGGCCGGCGGCCGGCATGCCGTCCTGAGACCTTCGACCCGCATCCCAAGCTGAGGATCGTTCGATGCAAAACAAAGCACAGGTTCAGACCCCGGAGCGCCGGAACTTCTCGCGAATCCGGACGACGCTGTCGATCCCCAACCTGATCGACGTCCAGCGCAGCTCCTACGAGCGCTTCCTGCAGATGAATCTGCTGCCGGACGAGCGCGCCAAACGGGGGCTGCAGGCGGTGTTCACCAGCATCTTCCCGTTCTCCGACTTCCGGGAGACCTGCTCGCTGGACTTCGTCAAGTACACCATCGGTGACTGGCAGTGCAAGTGCGGCGAGCTCGAGGGGCTCGAGTATCTGCGCATGACCTGCGCCAACTGCGGCGCCAAGATCATGACCGAGCATCCGCACGAGGAGACCGTCACCTGCACCGGCTGCGGGGCGGTCAACAAGAACCTGGTCACCAAGTGCAATACCTGCGGCAACCCGGTCGATCTGCAGCAGACCTACTCGATCTCGGAGTGCCAGGAGCGCGGCATGTCCCACGCCGTGCCGCTGCGGGTCACCTTCCGGCTGTTCGTCTACGACAAGGACCCCGAGACCGGGGCGCGGATGATGCGCGACGCCAAGGAGGAGGAGGTCTACTTCGGCGACATCCCGCTGATGACCGACAACGGCACCTTCGTCATCAACGGCACCGAGCGGGTGATCGTCAGCCAGCTCCACCGCAGCCCGGGGGTGTTCTTCACCAAGCAGGGGCCGCGCTCGTTCCTGGCCAAGATCATCCCCTACCGCGGCTCGTGGGTGGAGTTCGAGTACGACCAGAAAGAGGTCCTCAACATTCGCATCGACCGCAAGCGGAAGATCCAGGCCACCGTCTTCCTGCGCGCCCTCGGCCTGGAGAGCGACGAGCAGATCATCCGCCAGTTTCACGTCCCGGTCGCCGCGGCGCTCGACGGCAAGACCAAGGTCAAGCTGACCATCCCGCCGGCGGTGCTCGAACAGGAGCGGCTCAAGGACCGCCACACCCGTGGCACCCGCGACACCTATTCGGTGTTCGCCGGCGTCAAGCTGACCAAGGAGCGGATCGCCGCCCTCGAGGCCGGCGAGCCGGTCGAGACTACGGTGCGGCTGGCCCAGCTCGACCGCGCCCTGTTCGTCTCCGACGTCGTCGACCTCGACACCGGAGAGGTGCTGATGGAGGCCAACGAGCTGGTGCCCGAGGACCTCCACGAGCGCCTGGCGGGGCGGCAGCACACCGACCTCGAGCTCTACTTCCCCGACTGGGAGCTGACCGGCAACATCCTCAGCAACACCCTGGCCAAGGACCCCACTTCCAACGCCAAGGAGGCGCTGATCGAGATCTACCGGCGGATGCGTCCCGGCGACCCGCCGACGCTGGAGAGCGCCCGCTCGCTGTTCTACGGCATGTTCTTCGACGCCAAGCGCTACGACTTCTCGCGGGTCGGCCGCTTCAAGTTCAACATCAAGCTCGACACCGAGGTGCCGGTGGACCAGAAGACGCTGTCGGCCGACGACTTCTACCGGGTGGTCGAGTACCTGCTGCGGCTGCACCGCGACATCGGCCGGGTGGACGACATCGACAACCTCGGCAACCGCCGGGTGCGGACCGTGGGCGAGCTGCTGGAGAACCAGTTCCGGGTGGGGCTGGTGAGGATGGAGCGGGCGATCAAGGAAAAGATGTCGGTCCATCAGGACATCGACTCGGCGATGCCCCACGACCTAATCAACTCCAAGCCGGTGATCGCCGCCATCAAGGAGTTCTTCGGCTCCTCCCAGCTGTCGCAGTTCATGGACCAGACCAACCCGCTGTCCGAGGTCACCCACAAGCGGCGGCTCTCGGCGCTGGGTCCCGGCGGCCTGTCGCGCGAGCGGGCCGGCTTCGAGGTGCGCGACGTGCACGCCTCGCACTACGGCCGGATCTGCCCGATCGAGACCCCCGAGGGTCCCAACATCGGGCTCATCTCGTCGCTCGCCACCTACGCCCGGATCAACAAGTACGGCTTCATCGAGAGCCCCTACAAGAAGGTCGAAGACGGGCGGGTCATCGACCACTACTGGGTGGTGCGGATCGGCGACGGTCCCTTCACCCTCGGTCAGATCATCACCGGCGACGAGCTGGAGGGGGCCAACGCCAAGCTGCGCCGTGGCCGCAAGCGGCTGGTCGAGGCCGAGGCCCACGCCTGGTATCTCACCGCCTGGGAGGAGGAGAAATACATCATCGCCCAGGCCAACGCCGAGGTCGACGACAAGGGCCATCTGGTGGACGACCGGGTGATCGCCCGCGCCGGCGGCGACTTCGTCACCGTCGAGCGCCAGCAGGTGGACTACATGGACATCAGCCCCAAGCAGCTGGTGTCGGTGGCGGCGGCGCTGATCCCGTTCCTCGAGCACGACGACGCCAACCGCGCGCTGATGGGCTCCAACATGCAACGCCAGGCGGTGCCGCTGCTGCGCAGCGAGTCGCCGATCGTCGGCACCGGTCTGGAGTCGATCGTCGCCCGTGACTCCGGTGCAGTGGTGCTGTGCAAGCGGGGCGGCGTAGTCGACTCGGTCGACTCCGAGCGGGTCATCGTCCGCGTCGAGGGCGAGGACGTCGAGACCGGCGAGTCCAAGGAGTTCGGCGCCGACATCTACCAGCTCACCAAGTTCCGGCGCTCCAACCAGAACACCTGCGTCAACCAGAAGCCGGTGGTCGGGGAGGGCATCCGGGTGCGCAAGGGCGACATCCTGGCCGACGGTCCGTCGACCGACCACGGCGAGCTGGCGCTGGGCCGCAACGTGCTGGTCGCCTTCATGCCGTGGCGGGGCTACAACTTCGAGGACGCCATCCTGGTCTCCGAGCGGCTGGTGCGCGACGACTACTTCACCTCGATCCACATCGAAGAGTTCGAGATCGAGGCGCGCGACACCAAGCTGGGCCCGGAGGAGATCACCCGCGACATCCCCAACGTCTCCGAGGCGGCGCTCAAGGACCTCGACGAGAGCGGCATCGTCCGCATCGGCGCCACCGCCAAGCCGGGCGACATCCTGGTCGGCAAGGTGACCCCCAAGGGCGAGACCCAGCTCACCCCCGAGGAGAAGCTGCTGCGCGCCATCTTCGGCGAGAAGGCCGGCGACGTGCGCGACGCCAGCCTCAAGGTGCCGCCGGGCATCGAGGGCACGGTGGTCGACGTCAACATCTTCTCGCGCAAGGGCGTCGACAAGGACCAGCGGGCGCAGGAGATCGAGCAGATCGAGATCTCGCGGCTGGAGAAGAACATCCGCGACCAGGTCCGCATCCTGACCGAGGAGCGCAACAAAAAGATCCGCGACCTGCTGGCCGGCACCAAGGTCACCGCCGCGGTGACCAGCCGGGGCGGCGACAAGCTGCTGGCCAAGGGCGGCAAGATCACCCACCCGGTGCTCGAGACCCTGACCCGGGAGGAGATCCTGCGGTTGCCGGTGGCCGAGCGCGCCGCGCTCGAGACCGTCGAGGAGATCTACCGCAAGACCGACTCCTACATCGAGGTCCTCCACAAGGTCAACGAGGAGCGCATCCAGCTGCTGCAGAAGGGCGACGAGCTGCCGCCCGGCGTCATCAAGCTGGTCAAGGTCTACGTCGCCATGAAGCGCAAGCTACAGGTCGGCGACAAGATGGCCGGCCGCCACGGCAACAAGGGCGTGATCTCGCGGGTGCTGCCCGAGGAGGACATGCCCTCTCTGCCCGACGGCACCCCGGTGGACATCGTCCTCAACCCGCTGGGCGTGCCCAGCCGCATGAACGTCGGCCAGATCCTCGAGACCCACCTCGGCTGGGCCGGGCGGGTGCTGGGGCTCAAGTTCGCCACCCCGGTCTTCGACGGCGCCGGCGAGGCCGACCTCAAGGAGCTGCTCGACCAGGCCGAGCTGCCCGGCTCGGGCAAGAGTGTCCTGTTCGACGGCATGACCGGCGAGGCCTTCGAGCAGGAGGTCACCGTCGGCTTCATCTACATGCTCAAGCTGTCCCATCTGGTGGACGACAAGATCCACGCCCGCTCGATCGGCCCCTACTCGCTGATCACCCAGCAGCCGCTGGGCGGCAAGGCGCAGTTCGGCGGCCAGCGGTTCGGCGAGATGGAGGTCTGGGCGCTCGAGGCCTACGGTGCCGCCTATACCCTCCAGGAACTGCTCACCGTCAAGAGCGACGACGTCGAGGGCCGGAGCCGGGTCTACGAAGCCCTGGTCAAGGGCGACGTGCCCGAGGACCCGGGCCTGCCCGAGTCGTTCAACGTGCTGGTCCGCGAGCTCCAGAGTCTCTGTCTCGACGTCGAACTGCTCGACACCGAGTAGGAGCGACAGGTCAACGCCAGGAGGAACGCCAGTGCACCCTCTTCGCAGCTACGACAAGCCCCAGACGCTCAAAGATTTCAACGCGATCAAGATCTCGATCGCCTCGCCGGAGAAGATCCGCTCGTGGAGTCACGGCGAGGTGACCAAGGCGGAGACCATCAACTACCGGACCTTCAAGCCGGAGCGGGACGGTCTCTTCTGCGCCAAGATCTTCGGTCCGATCACCGACTGGGAGTGCCTGTGCGGTAAGTACAAGCGGATGAAGCACCGCGGCGTGGTCTGCGACAAGTGCGGCGTCGAGGTGACTCGGTCGCGGGTCCGCCGCGAGCGCATGGGCCACATCGAGCTGGCCAGCCCGGTCTCCCACGTCTGGTTCTTCAAGGGGCTGCCGAGCCGCATCGGGCACCTGGTAGACCTCGGGCTGCGCGATCTCGAGCGCATCCTCTACTTCGAGAGCTACGTGTTGGTCGACCCCGGCGAGACCGACCTCCAGGAGAAGGAGCTGCTCTCCGAGGAGCGCTACCGCGAGCTGCGTGACGAGTACGGCGAGGACGGCTTCGACGCCCGCATGGGCGCCGAGGCGATCAAGGAGCTGATGCGGCGCATCGACATCGACGAGCTGGCCGAAGAGCTCCGCATCGCCATGAAGACCGAGACCAGCCAGATCCGGCGGCTCAAGGCCGCCAAGCGGCTCAAGGTGGTCGACGCCTTCCGCAACAGCGGCCACCGGCCGGAGTGGATGATCCTCGACGTCATCCCGGTCATCCCCCCCGAGCTGCGCCCGCTGGTGCCGCTCGACGGCGGCCGCTTCGCCACCAGCGACCTCAACGACCTCTACCGCCGGGTGATCAACCGCAACAACCGGCTCAAGAAGCTGCTCGAGCTGCGCGCCCCCGAGGTCATCGTGCGCAACGAGAAGCGGATGCTGCAGGAGGCGGTCGACGCGCTGTTCGACAACGGCCGCCGCGGCCGCGTGCTCAAGGGCTCCAACAACCGGCCGCTCAA
>JBFGCA010000062.1:0-27632 GCA_041567315.1 Thermoanaerobaculia bacterium
CCGGCCCGGGTGCCCTCTGGCGGTACGCCGCACATCTTCAAGCACCTAAGCCGGCTCGCTACGAGAGCCGGTGAGAAGGTCAGGCTAGTGCCCCTGCGGCAGGTACCTTTCCACTCGAGCGACGCTGCGTCCCGCTGGGCGGCGTTGCTCCTCGGTCACGTATAGCCCGATACGCTCAATCGTCGCGCCTTGCCCAGCGGGCGCTTCGCCGCTCTCGGTGTGACAACGAACTTACCGCACGGGACACTAGCTGCTAGCCGCCCCGGCCGGCCCCGTCCGGCGGGCGCCCCGACTCCTGTAGACTGAGAGATCGGCCCCGGCTCGCCGCGGGCGCCACCTCGGGCCGCGGGCGGCCGGGCCGGTGCCGCCGATGCCCACGCCCCGCCGCGCCGCCCAGGATCGCGTCCCGCCGCCGGTGGTGCCGCGCCCGGGGGTCTCCTTCGAGGACGTGGTCGAGAGGCTGCGCGACGGCGGTCGCCTGATCGACCGCCGGCTGCTCGAAGAGGCCTACGCCTTTTCCCGCGAGATGCACGCCGATCAGGTGCGGCGCTCGGGCGAGCCCTACCTGACCCACCCGCTCCAGGTCGCCTACATCCTGGCCGAGCTGGGGTTCGACGAGACCTGCGTGGCGGTGGCCCTGCTCCACGACGTGCTCGAGGACACCCTGAGCTCCCGGGAGGCGCTCGGCGAGCGGTTCGGGGAGGAGCTGGCCGAGCTGGTGGACGGCGTCACCAAGATCGGCCAGCACTCCTACGTGCGGCGCGACGAGGCGCAGGCCGAGACCTTCCGCAAGCTGATCCTGGCCTCCGCCAAGGACATCCGGGTGATCGTCGTCAAGCTCGCCGACCGCCTCCACAACATGATGACCCTCGAGCACCTCGACGAGGAGTCGCGGCAGCGAATCGCCCAGGAGACCCTGGAGATCTACGCTCCCACCGCCCACCGGCTGGGGATGTCGAGGGTGCAGGGGGAGCTCGAGGACCTCGCCTTCTACCACCTGCACCGGGCCGAGTTCGGGGAGCTCCACGAGGCCCTGGCCCAGAAGCTCAAGGTCGACAAGGGGACCACCGAGCGCCTCCGGCTGCGCTTCGAGCAACTGCTGGCCGAGGCCGAGATCGACGCCCAGATCAGCTCACGGGTCAAGCGCTACTTCTCGATCTACCGCAAGCTGAAGCGCCGCGGCATCGACATCTCGCAGCTCTACGACTACCTGGCATTCCGCATCGTCACCGGCAGCGTTCGCGACTGCTACGCGGCGCTGGGGGTGGCGCACCAGGCCTGGCGGCCGATCCCCGGCCGCTTCAAGGACTACATCGCCATGCCCAAGCCAAACCTCTACCAGTCGCTCCACACGACGCTGGTGGGCTCGAGCGGGCAGCCGTTCGAGGTCCAGATCCGCACCCGCGAGATGGACCTGGTGGCCGAGGAGGGGATCGCCGCCCACTGGCGCTACAAGGAGGGACGGCAGGCGACCTCGCCCACCGACCCCAACCTGCGCTGGCTGCGGCAGCTGCTGGAGTGGCAGCAGGAAGTGGAGGACCCGCGCACCTTCCTCAACGCGCTGAAGATCGACCTCTACCCCGACGAGGTCTACGTGTTCAGCCCCAAGGGAGACGTCTTCTCGTTCCCCCGCGGCGCCACGCCGCTCGACTTCGCCTACCGCATCCACACCGACGTCGGCCACCACTGTGTGGGCGCCCGGGTCAGCGGCCGGCTGGTGCCGCTGCGCACCCCGCTCCAGAACGGCGACATGGTGGAGATCCTGACCAACCCGGGCCGCCACCCGAGCCGCGACTGGCTGGGGTTCGTGGTCACCTCGCGGGCCAAGAGCAAGATCCGCCAGTGGCTCAACACCGAGCAGAAGAAGCGCGCCACCGAGATCGGCCGGCGGCTGTTCGAGCGCGAGGTCAGGAAGTTCAAGACCCCGCTCAAGCAGGTGCTGGAGAGCCCGGCCCTGGAGGCCTACCTCAAGGCCGAGGGGCTCTCCAAGCTGGAGGACCTCCACAGCACCATCGGCTTTGGCAAGACCACCGCCCGCCAGGTGCTCGACCGGCTGGCCGGCGACGAGGAGCTGGAGCCGGCCGCCGCCCCCGGGCCGCTGCGGCGGGCGGTGGCCCGGGTGCTGCCGTTCGGCGGCGGCGGCATCAGCGTCAAGGGTCACGACGATCTGCTGGCCTATCTGGCCAAGTGCTGCCGGCCGGTCCCCGGCGAGAACATCGTCGGCTTCATCACCCGGGGCCGCGGCGTCTCGGTCCACTCGGCGGAGTGCCCCAACGTCAAGAACCTGCTCTACAACCCGGAGCGCGAGATCGAGGTCGAGTGGGCCCGTCAGGGCGACGAGGTCTACCCGGTGGTGCTGGTCATCGAGACCGAGGACCATCCGGGGCTGCTGGCCCGCCTCACCGAGGCGATCGCCAAGCACAACTCCAACATCCGCCAGTTCGAGGCCGCCACCGACACCGGGCGGGGGCTGATCGAAGTGGTCGTCGAGGTCCGCAACCGCAAGCACCTGGAGAAGCTGCGGCAGAGCCTGAGGGCGGTCTCCGGGGTGCTGGGGGTGGACCGCCGGATGGCGGGCGTCGAGCCCGGACAACTACCCGAGTAGTTTTTGGGTCTGACCTCCCTCCCGGGGAGGCCCGGCGGCCGGGCGGTGGGGCGGGGCTGGAGGATCGTCGGGTTAGGACTGGGCCTCGGTGGCTTCCGGACGCCAGGTGCGGGGGGCGGGCTTGTGGACGCGGCCGCTGCGGATGCAGCGGGTGCACACCCAGACTCGCTGGGCAACGCCGTCGATCACCGCCCGCACCCGCTGGAGGTTCGGGACCCAGGTCCGCGAGGTCACGTTGTGGGCGTGGCTGACGCTCCGCCCGGTGACCGTCTTCTTGCCGCAGAGGGCGCACTTCTTGGCCATGTGAGGGATCTCCTTGACATCTCCAAAACGAGCTGCTTACGTTAGCAAACGGTGACGGATCTGCCAAGACCGGCCGGCAAGAACGGGGGCGCGCGGCCGGGCGGCCGTGGAGCCCGGCCTTGACAGACCGCGAAGCCGTGGGCTAGTTTACAGTGTTGCTTTAAGGACCTGGGCTCAAAGTAGCATAAACACGATGTTTTCAGGGGGATCCTGAGGCCGTGATTTTCGGGCGTTCGCGTGGGGTTGTGGGGCTCGACATCGGCAGCTCCGCCGTCAAGCTGGTGGAGCTCAAGGAGCGCCGGTCGGGCGAGTTCCACCTTCAGCGGGTGGGCCTCGAGCCGCTCTCCCCCGAGGCCATCGTCGACGGCTCCATCATGGATTCCTCGCTGGTCGTCGACGCCATCCAGAAGCTGGCCGACGAGACCGGCGCCCGCTCGCCGAACTTCGCGACCTCCGTCTCCGGGCACTCGGTCATCATCAAGAAGATCCAGGTGCCGGCGATGCCGCCCGACGAGCTGGAGGAGTCGATCCAGTGGGAGGCCGAGCAGTACATCCCCTTCGACATCAACGACGTGCGGCTCGACTACGTGGTGCTGTCGGAGGGCGAGAGTGGCCGCGACAGCATGGAAGTGCTGCTGGTGGCGGTCAAGCGTGACAAGGTCAACGACTACGTGTCGGTGATCAGCCAGTGCGGCAAGACCCCGGTGGTGGTGGACCTCGACGCCTTCGCCGTCCAGAACGCCTACGAGATCAACTACGACCTCGACCCCGGTAAGGTGGTGGCGCTGGTCAACATGGGCGCCGGCGTCACCACGATCAACATCCTGGCCCACGGCGCCACCGTCTTCTGGCGCGACATCTCGTTCGGCGGCAACCAGTTCAGCGAGGCCCTGCAGCGCGAGTACAACCTGTCCTTCGATCAGGCCGAGCGCGCCAAGCGCGGCGAGCAGGTGGAAGGCTGTACGCCGGCCGAGGCGCGGGCGGTGCTCGACGCGGTGTCGGCCGAGATGGCGGCCGAGATCCAGAAGACCTTCGACTTCTTCGCCGCCACCGCCTCCCAGGACGCGGTCGACGAGCTGATGCTCTCGGGCGGCTGTGCCCAGACCCCCAATCTGCGGGCCGTGCTGCAGGAGCGGTTCGGGGTGCCGGCCGAGCTGCTCAACCCGTTGCGCCGCATCCACTTCCGGGAAAGCGACTTCGACGTCCACTGGCTCGACTCCATCGGCCCGATGCTGGCGGTGGCGGTGGGTCTGGCGGTGCGCAAGATGGGGGACTAGGAAGCCCGTGGCGGTTCGATGATCAGGATCAACCTCATCGCCGAAGGCCGGCGGCCGGTCGCCGCCAAGACCCCGCGTCTGACCGGGCTCAAGCCGGCCGGCGACCCCGCTCTGTGGTGGCTGGCCGGGCTCGTGCTGTTGGGCGCCCTGGTGGCTGGGGGTCACCTGCTGCTGCTCAACAGCCGGGTCAGCACCAAGCAGCAGCAGGTCGCCGAGGCCCAGAAAGAGGTCGACGAGCTGGCCCCGTTCATCCAGGAGGTGGAGGAGTTCAAGGCCAAGAAGGCGGAGCTGGAGCGCAAGGTCTCGGTGATCAACGACCTCAAAGCCAACCAGCACGGCCCGGTGCGGATCATGGACGAGGTGTCCCGGGCGCTGCCCGAGCTGCTGTGGCTCAATCGGCTGGAGGTCAGCGCCACGACGATCACCGTCGCCGGCGAGGCCTTCAACACCAACGCGGTGGCCAATTTCATCGAGAATCTGGACCGGGTGCCCGAGTTCCAGGAGCCGATCCTGCGGGACACCGCCCAACAGGAACAGATCTACACCTTCGTGATCGCCTTCAACTACTCGTACGCCGCCCCGCCCGCCGCGGAGGCCGGAGAGGACCCCGCGGTCACGGCCGGAGGCTGAGCCGATGGAGTTCCGCACCGGACTCGAAGGCAAGCCGTGGTACGTGGCCGCCCTCCTCGGGCTGGTGCTGGGGGTGCTGGTCTACATGGGCGCCCAGATGTGGCTGCTCAAGCCGCGCCAGGAGAGCCTGGTACAGCTCGAGGGCCGGCTGGCCAACCTGCAGACCAGGATCCAGGAGGGACGGGCCGCCCGCCAGCAGCTGCCGCGGTTCCGCGAGGAGGTGCGCAAGCTCGAGCTGCAGCTCGATCGCCTGCTGCGGGTGCTGCCCGCCCGCCGCAACACCCCCGACCTGCTGCGGCGGATCCGCGCGCTGACCGAACAGGGCGACTTCAACCTGCGCCGCTTCACCCCCGGCAACTTCGTGGACCAGGACTTCTACAGCGAGTGGCCGATCTCGATCAGCCTCGCCGGCACCTACCACAACCTGGCGATGCTCTTCGACCGCATCTCGCGCTTCTCGCGGGTGATCAACGTCGAGGGTCTGCGGATCGAGTCGGTCAAGAAGGCGACCGCCGACACCCTCCACACCATCGACGCCAGCTTCACGGCCAAGACCTTCATCTATCGCGACCTGGAGAGCCTGGACGGCGGCGAGGAGGCCCAGCCTTGAGCGGCTGGCGAGCGCACCGCGCCGGACTCGCGGCCGCCCTCCTGGCGGTTCTGCTGCTGCTGGGCGGCCCGTGGGCGCCGGCGGTGCGGGCGCAGGGCGAGCCGGGCACCGAGCCCGAGGCCGAGCAGGGACAGGAGACGGCGGGTGAGCCGGGACTCTTCGAAGGCGAGGTCGCCGGCGACCTGGAGATCGACGCCCTGCTCGAGGACGACGAAACGGTGCTCGCCGGGGGCGGCTACACCTACGACCCCGGCAGCCGCCGCGACCCCTTCAAGTCGCTGCTGGAGGCGCGGGAGGGGCCGATGCTGCGCGGCCCCCGCCCCGAGGGCATCCCCGGGCTGCTGATCGACGAGACCGATCTGACCGGGATCTTCGTGACCCTGGAGGGGCCCGTGGCCCAGGTGCGGGCGGCGGACCGTGGCGAGAGCTATCTGGTGCGGGTCGGCGACCAGCTCTACGACGGCGACGTGGTGAGCATCGCGGACAACGAGGTTGTGTTCAAGCAGATCGTGGACGACCCGACGGCGTTGAAGCCGTTCCGTGAGGTGGTCAAGAAGCTCAACCCGTGAGCCGTCCGAGGACCGCGGGAGGGAGGCGAGCGCCATGCTGACGATCGCTAACAGGCAAAGGAAGAGGGCCGCGACGGTGGTGGCGGGGACGGCCTGCGGGCTGGCGCTGGCGCTGCTGCTGGCGGCCTGCGCCTCGGCCCCTCCGCCGCCGGCCGAAACGCCCACCCCTGCCGCCGGGCCCGCCGCCGGAACCCCGGCCGCCGCCGCCGCTGCGGGGGCCGCTGCGCCGGCCTCCGGGATGGAGATCCTGGGGATCGAGCTTCGCGAGGGTGCGCCGGGCGCGGTGGTCGAGGTCACCACCCGCGGCGCGCTGGTCTGGACCACCTATCGCGACGGCGAGGAGAAGCTGGTGATCGAGCTTCCGGACAGCCGGCCGGCCCCCGGCGTTGGCGGGGTCGAGGCGTCCGCCGGGCTGGTGGCGGCGGTCGCGCGGGAGGTGGAGCAGAGCGGCGAGCGTCCGCTCAGCCGGCTGGTGATCAACACCCGCGGCCCCTCCGAGCACTCGGTGGTGGCCGAGGGCGGACAGCTGCGGGTGGAGATGATCTCCGCCGGGGACGAGTGGGTGGCGGCGGACGAGGCCGAGCTGGCCGAGGCCGACCTGGAGGTGGCCGAGCTGGCGCCGGCCGCCGAGCCCGCCTGGCCGCCGGCGGCCGCCGAGGAGCCCGCGGCGGAGAGCGCCGTGCAGCCCGCCGGGCCGGAGGAGGCCGTCGCCGAGCCGGCCGGGCAGCCGGCGTGGGAGGCGGCGGCGGCCGGCCAGGAGGTGGAGGGGGTGCCCGCCACCCGGGTGCAGAACGTCGAGGTGGAGGCGGACCTGCTGGACACCACGGTGCGGATCCTGGGCGACGGCGACTTCTACTACTCCACCTTCACCCTGCAGTCGCCCGACCGCTTCGTGGTCGACCTGATCGGCGTCGTCAACACCGCGCCGCTGTCCAGCATCCCGGTCGACAGCGACCTCGTCGAGCGGGTGCGGGTGGCGCAGTTCAAGCCCCGTCCCGAGCTGGTCTCGCGGGTGGTGGTCGACCTCCGGCGGCCGGCCGAGGCCGCGGTGGAGCGCCTGCCGGACGGTCTGGTGCTCCGCTTCGCGGCGGCCGAGGTCACCACCCTGGCCGACGACGTGGCGGCCGGTCTGGCGCCCGAGCCGGAGCCGGCGATGGCGGCGGTCGAGCCGGAGGAGGCGCCGTGGGCGCCGGAGCCGCCGGCCGAGGGCATGGGGGCGGCGGAGAACGCCACGGTGGGCACCTACGACCTGCCGGAGGTGAAGGCCGCGATCGCCGAGCCGGTCCCGCCGGCGGCGGGCGGCTCGCCGCTCTACGAGCCCGAGCCGCTGCTCCAGCCGAGTCCGGAGCCGATGAACGGGCCCGACTATCCGGAGGATCTCGCGGCAGCGGCGTCCGAGCTGACCGCGGCGGCCGGCTACCCGGCGCCGCAGACCGGGGTCTCGGTCTTCGACAGCCAGACGGTGGGCGGTGGCGCCAAGACCTACCAGGGCGAGCCGATGACGATGAGTCTCAAGGACGCCGACATCAAGGACGTCCTGCGCTCCTTCGCGCAGATCAGCGGCCTCAACGTGGTCGTCCAGCCCGGGGTGTCGGGAACCGTCACCGTCGAGCTCACCAACGTGCCCTGGGACCAGGCGCTCGAGCAGATCCTCAAGATCAACAGCCTCGACTACCAGCTCGAGGGCAACATCATGCGGATCGCGCCGGTCACCCAGCTGCGGGCCGAGGCCGAGGAGCAGCAGCGGCTGCGCCAGGCCCAGGCGCTGTCGATCCCGCTGCGCACCGTCATCAAGCGGGTCAGCTACGCCGACGCCCGCCAGGTCGCCAGCCTGCTGCAGAGCGGCGGCGGCGCCAGCCTGATGAGCCAGCGTGGCTCGGTGGTCGTCGATCCCCGCACCAACACGCTGATCATCAAGGAGCTGCCGACCTTCATGGACACGGTGATCGCGGTGATCGAGAACCTCGACACCCCGGAGCCCCAGGTGATGATCGAGGCGCGGATCATCGAGACCACCAAGCGTTTCAGCCGTTCGCTGGGCATCCAGTGGGCGTTCGCTGGTGTGGCCGACGCCGCCCACGGCAACACCACCGATCTCGAGTTCCCCAACAACGGCACCATCGACGGCGGGGTCTCGCTTTTGACCGGTGGCAGCAACGGCTTCCTCGACATCATGCTCGGCAACGTGCTCAACACCTTCACCCTCGACGCCACCCTGCAGGCGGCGGAGAACGAAGGTCTGATCAACATCCTCTCGGCACCGCGCATCACCACCCTCAACAACGAGCGGGCGTCGATCCAGAGCGGTTTGCAGATCCCCATCCAGACGGTGGCCAACAACACGGTCAGCGTGCAGTTCGTCAACGCCACCCTGCGGCTCGACGTCACTCCCCACGTCACCGCCGAGGGCACCGTGTTGATGGACATCAACATCCAGAAGCGCGAGCCGCAGCTGGCCTTCGCCGTGGTGGGGGCGACCAACGCCCCGATCGCCACCCGCGACGCCCGCACCCGGGTGATCGTGCGCGACGGCGGGACGGCGGTCATCGGCGGCATCTACGAGGTCTCGTCCGACCAGGGCGAGGACCGGGTGCCGGGTCTGTCCAACATCCCGGTGATCAAGCACCTGTTCAAGAACCGGCGGCGCAACGACGAGAACGAGGAGCTGCTGATCTTCATCACCCCCCGGGTGGTCAAGCTCTGAGCTGGAGGAGCCGGCTATGCGTGCACTCGGCAAGATTCTGATCGCGCTGGCGCTGGTGGCGCTGGTGGCGGGCTGCGAGGCCCGCACCGACAAGACCGACGGCGGCGGGGTCCTGCTCTCGATCACCGACTTCGACGGTCTACCGGTCGGGGTGAGCGTCAACACGACGGTGGCCCTCGGCGGCTTCGTGTCGATCGACGAGATCGAGATCGAGAACGTGCCCAAGGACCCCACCGGGGTGACCAGCGATCTGATGAACGTGGAGATCCGCTCCTACGAGGTCAGCTTCACACGGGCCGACCGCGGGACCCGGGTGCCGACCACGTTCACCCGCGGTCTGTTCGGGGTGGCGCCGGTAGCCGGCACCCTGATGATCGAGGGCCTGCCGGTGCTGGGTCCCGATCAGTTCGACCAGCCGCCGCTGGAGGACCTGCTGTTCGCCAACGGCGGTTTCGACAAGGAGACCGGGACGGCCCGCGTCGTCCTCAACTGCCGCCTCATCTTCTTCGGGCGGACGCTGTCCGGCGACGCGGTACAGACGGCCCCGGCGTTTTTCACCATTGACTTCGTGCCCTAAGGCTGGCGGAGGGTGGTCATGAGCCGATCGCGCAAACAACGATTCCTGCTGGGCCTGGCGGTCGCGGTGCCGGTCCTGGCGCTGGCTCTGTCCTGCTCGACCGACTCGCCGACCGAGCCGGACCAGGTGCCGCCGCCGCCGCCCGCACCGGGCGGGGCCTGGAACATCACGGTCAACGTTCGGCCGGCGGTGCTGGTGTTCTCCGCCAACTCGAGCCTGATCGAGCCGTCGACGGTGATCGTCAGGGTCCGGCGGGCGGGGAGCGGTGAGCCACCCCCCAACGGCACGACCGTCGTGCTGACCACCTCGCTGGGTGAGTTCGAGACCCTGGGCAGCGGCTTCCAGTCGGCGGTGCTCTCGCTGCTGGCGGGCGACGCCCAGGTGCTGATGTTCCCCAGCAGCATCACCGGCAACGGGGTGGTCACCGCCCAGCTCGAAGGCAGCGTCGGCCAGGCGGCGATCACCGTCCGCGACGAAGAGACGCTGTTCATCACCGCCATCACGCCGCTCACCGGCTCCCAGGTCGGGGGAACCCGGGTGACCATCAACGGCACCGGCTTCACCGAGCCGCTGCAGGTGTTCTTCAACCTGGGCGAGTCGGTCCCGGCGCCGGTGGAGCGGGTGGCCCGCAACGGCACCTTCGTGCGGGTGCAGTCGCCGCCGGTGTTCAACCCCGACGCCTTCTTCGAGGTCGAGGCCTGCGACGCCGATGGTGACGGCGAGGAGGACGGCGAGCGCAAGCTGCCCACCCGCTCCGACATCGAGATCGTCATGCGCGAGGGCACGGTGACCACGGCGGGCCTGTCCAGCGGCTTCACCTATCTGCCGTCCGACCCCTTCTGCCGCGAGCCGCCCGAAGACCCCGAGCCGCCGGGGGCTCCTTTCATCCTCAGCGTCGAGCCCAACACCGGACCCGACGAGGGCGGCACCGCGGTGGTGCTGACGGGGCGCAACTTCCGGCGCCCGCTGCGGCTGTTCTTCCAGAACAAGCTGGCGACCATCACCTCTTCGACCTCGACGCGGATCAACGCCATCACGCCGCCGGGCGACCTGGAGCTCCAGGAGTGCGACGACGACGGCGACGGCATCATCGGTCTCAAGACGTTCGACACCCCGGTGCTGGTGAGCGTCGAGCTGCAGGACGGTCAGTCGGACTCCTTGCAGAACGGCTTCACCTATCTGGCCGACTTCCCGGGCGCCTGCATCGGCGACTGATCCCGGGCGCCACGACCGGCAGCCGGCGGCCCGCCTCGGGCCGCCGGCCGCGCCTTTGCCGTGGGCTTCACATTCTCCCGCTGCAGGGCGGCCGGGCCTCTACGGTCGCTCGCTGCTAGACGCGCCGCGGCCGGGGTGCGTATACTGCATCGAGTGATGCGCCGCCGCTCCGCCGGTCTCCTGGCCCTGCTGCTGCTCGGCTCCGTGGTCTGCGACAAGGCCACGCCGGTGGCGCCGACCGGCACCACCATCACCCTCAGCGTCAACCCCACCAGCATCGCCGCCCAGGGCGAGCAGGCGACGGTGACCGCCATCGTGCGGCGCGACAACGGCTCGCCGGTCAATCCCGGCACCGAGGTCAACTTCTCCACCAGCCTCGGGGTGATCGAGACCACCCCGGTGCCCACCGACGACCGCGGCCTCGCCGAGACCGTCCTGCGCGGCGCCGGGCAGGTGGGCATGGCGACGGTGACCGCCAGCTCGGGGGCCGCCGCCGACGCCACCGCCGAGGTGCGGATCGGCTCGCTGGCCGACTCGCTGACCCTGGTGGCGACCCCCTCGTCGTTGCCCCGGAGCTTCAGCGAGCCCCAGGTGATCAAGCTGGTGGCGACGGTGCGCGACGACGAGGGCCGGTTGCTCAACGAGTTCGGGGTCAACTTCGAGGCCGAGGTCGGCAGCCTGTCTTCAGCCGGCGGCACGGTGCTGACCAACACACCCTGCCCCGACGACCCGGGGGGCACCGGGTCGCCGGGGGTGGCCTGCGATCTGCTGACGGTGACCGAGGCGGACCTCGACTTCCTGCAGGACGTCTTCTTCCTGGTCAGCGCCTTCGCCTCCGCCGCCGGGGGCGGACTGCTGCAGGTGGACGCCGAGGTCGACGTCGCCGGTGGCGCCGAGTTCCTGTCGCTGCAGGCCACCCCGGCCTCGATCCGCGAGACCGGCGGCTCGACCGAGCTGCGGGCCCTGGTCCAGGACGACAACGGCGAGCCGCTCGACGGCGTCGCCGTCAACTTCATCACCGAGGTGGGCACCCTCGACTCGGGCGGCGGCATCCGGCGGACCGACCTCAACGGCGAGGCCATCGACACCCTGACCGTGACCGCCGGCCAGATCGGCTCGCTGACCACCACCAGCTTCCAGGTGCGGGCCCGCACCGTGGCCTCCGACGGCACCCAGCTGGAGGCCACCTTCGACGTCCGCATCCAGGCCACCATTCCCAAGGCCAACTTCATCTTCACGCTGCTGCCCGACTTCGTGGTGGTCTTCGACGCCAGCCTGACCACCGGCGAGCCGCCGCTGATCTACCGCTGGGACTTCGGCGACCAGTCGCCGATCGTCGAGGGCGAGGACCAGGTGGTGGTCGAGCACCAGTACGCCGACGGCACCGCCCGCAGCGTCACCCTGACCGTCTCCAACGAGTTCGGCGTCGGCCTGGCCACCAAGACCGTCACCCCGCAGCCCTAGCAGCCCGCGGTATAGCCCTGGCGGCTCCGCGGCGGAAGTCCGCCCGGCCGTCTACCGGCCGGGTCCCCTGGTATACTTCCAGCCGGCTCAAGGACTTGCGGGCGGAGTGTCTCAGCCACTGCGCCCCTTTTTTCTATGAACGAAGGACGATCCGAGCGGGCGGGCCTGGAGGGGCTGCGCCGGCGTTGGGAGGGCGAGCCCACTCCCCAGCTGTCGCTGCAGCTGGCGGAGGAGTACCGGCGCCACGGCCGGCCCGCGCAGGCGGTCGAGGTGCTCGAGAAAGCGCTCGAGAGCCACCCCCGCCACCTGGCGGCGCGGGTGGCGCTGGCGCGCTTCCGGGTCGAGCTGGGTGAGCTCGAGGGGGCGCGCGGGGCGCTCGAGCAGGTGGTGGAGCAGGATCCCACCCACCTGGTGGCCAACAAACTGCTGGTCAACGTCTACCTCGGTCTCGGCGTGGTGCGGCAGGCCCGCGACCGGCTCGACCTCTACACCCTGCTCAACGCCAGCGACCCGGAGATCGAGCGGCTGCGGGAACGGGTGGAGCGCGGTACCGCGCCCCCCTCTGAGCCCCCATCCGAGCCCGCCTCGGCAGCCGCCCCGGCACCGCCCGGGCCGCCACCGCAGGCTCCGGCCGAGGCCTCCGAGCGGCCGCCGGAGCGGGAACGGACCGAGCCCGCCGCCGAGCCGCTGCCGGGTGGCAACGGCCGGCCGGCGGCCGGCGGCGACAAGCCGTTCCCCGGGCTTTGGCGCGGGGTGGGCGGGACGACCTACTGGCGGCGGCTGGCCGAGGAAGCGATCTTCGGCTGGCCGGTGCCGGCGGTGGTCGAGCCGCCGGCCCCACCGGAAGCCGAGCCGCCGGAGGTCGAGGCCATCGAGCCCGAGACGTTCGAGCCCCAAACCCTCGAGCCCCAAACCCTCGAGCCCGAAACGCGGCAACCCGAGACGCCGCTACCGGCGGCGGCGCCGGCACCCAGCGGGCCGACCGTCACCCTGGCCCGGCTCTATCTCGAACAGGGCCACCGGACGGAGGCGGAGGCCACCCTCCGCGAGGTGCTCGAGCGCACCCCCGGCGATGCGGAGGCCGAGCGGCTGCTGGCCACCCTCGAGGCGCCGGCGCCGCCCCGGCCGGACGCGGGCGGCCGCCTGAGCGCCGCCGAGCTGCTGGCCGGGGCGCCCCCGGAGGCACTGGCCGATCCCCACCGCCGGCGCGCCCTGCTGCTGGAGCGCTACCGGCAGCGGTTGCGGCAGGCAAGGAACGAGGATGTTTGAAGCGCGGCTCCGGCGGCTCCTGGACCGCGTCGACGGTGCCCTGGCGGTGTCGCTGGTGGCGGCGGACGGCATCGCCGTGGAGTCCTGCGAGGCCGACGACCGGGGCCCCGACCTCGAGGTGCTGGCGGCCGAGCTCCTGGACCAGGTGCGGGCGATCTCCGACGACCACCGCGAGCTCGGGGTCGGGGAGGTGTGCCAGTTCTCGATCTCGACCGACCGCTACGACATCCTGGTCAGCGCGCTGACCGAGGACTACTATCTGCTGCTCGTACTGGGCGCCCGCGGCGCCTACGGCCGGGCGCGGTTCGAGCTGCGCCGGGCGCGGCTCGACTTCGAGGAGGACCTGGTCTGAGCCGCGGACTCGGATGGGTCCGGAGGACGGTGTGCTGACTTTCGAGCAGATCAAGGAGCTGATCGAGCTGGTGGCCCGGCACGGTCTCCAGGCGGTGGAGGTCGAGCGCTCGGGCTTCCGGGTGCGGATCGACGGCAAGGCGGCACGGCCGTTGGTGGCGGCCGCCGCGGCCGCGGCGTCCGCCGAGGGCACCGGGGCGCCGCCGCCGGGCGAGGCGCCGGAGGAGGCCGCTCCGGTGGCCGAGAGCGCGGCGCCGGCGCCGGCCGAGTCCGAGGCCCACGTCTTGAGGTCGCCGATCGTCGGCACCTTCTACCGGTCGCCGAGCCCGGGGTCCGAGCCGTACGTCGAGATCGGCGACCGCGTCAAGACCGGACAGGTGCTGTGCATCGTCGAAGCCATGAAGCTGATGAACGAGATCGAGTCGGACGCCGACGGCGTCGTCGAGCGCATCTTTCCGCAGAACGCCGAGCCGGTGGAGTTCGGCGAGCCGCTGTTCGCGATCCGCCAGGACTAGCCCGCTGGTGCGCGCCGCGGACGCCGCGCCGCCGGTGCCTGCCGATGTTCAAGAAGATCCTCATCGCCAACCGTGGCGAGATCGCCCTGCGCATCATCCACGCCTGCCGTGAGCTGGGGATCAAGACGGTCGGCGTCCACAGCCAGGCGGACGCCGATTCGCTGCACGTCGCCTACTCCGACGAGGACGTCTGCATCGGCCCCGCCCGCTCCAGCGAGAGCTACCTCCACGTCTCGAGCCTGATCTCGGCGGCGGTGATCACCGGCGCCGAGGCGGTGCACCCCGGCTACGGGTTCCTGGCCGAGAACGCCGCCTTCGCCGAGGTGCTCGGGGAGTGCAACCTGACCTGGATCGGACCACGGCCGGAGAGCATGCGGCTGATGGGCGACAAGGTGCGGGCGCGGCAGACGGCGGCCGAGGCCGGCGTGCCCGTGCTGCCGGGAAGCCGGACGCCGGTGGCGGACGCCGCCGAGGCCGAGCACATCGCCTCCGAGGTGGGCTACCCGGTGATGCTCAAGGCGGCGGCCGGTGGCGGTGGGCGCGGCATGCGCATCGTCCACCGCCGCGAGTCGCTCGAGGACCAGTTCCTGACCGCCAGCGAGGAGGCCAGCAAGGCCTTTGGCGACGGGTCGATCTATGTCGAGCGCTTCCTGGTCGAGCCCCGGCACATCGAGTTCCAGATCCTGGGCGACCGCTTCGGCAAGATCATCCACCTCGGCGAGCGCGAGTGCTCGATCCAGCGGCGCCACCAGAAGCTGATCGAAGAGGCGCCCTCGCCGGCCCTCGACGAGCGTCTGCGCCAGGAGATGGGCGAGGCGGCGGTGAGGCTGGCGGCGGCGGTGGGCTACGAGAACGCCGGCACCGTCGAGTTCCTGCTCGACCACGACGGCCGCTTCTACTTCATGGAGATGAACACCCGCATCCAGGTCGAGCACCCGGTCACCGAGATGGTCACCGGCGTCGACCTGGTCAAGCTCCAGATCGAGCTGGCGGCGGGCCAGCCGCTGACCATCGAGAGCGGGCTCAAGGCGCGCGGCCACGCCATCGAGTGCCGCATCAACGCCGAGCATCCCGACACCTTCACCCCCTCGCCGGGCCGTGTGGAGACCTTCCATCCACCGGGGGGTCCGGGGATCCGCCTCGACACCCACGTCTACGAGGACTACGTCATCCCGCCGCACTACGACTCGCTGATAGCCAAGCTGATCGCGCACGGCCGCAACCGGCCCGAGGCGATCGCCCGCATGGAGCGGGCCCTCGACTTCTTCGTCGTCGAGGGGGTGGCGACCTCGATACCGCTGCATCAGAAGATCATGCGCGACCCCAAGTTCCGCTCCGGCAACCTGTCGACGCGGTTCATGGAGCGGTTCCTGGACGCGGCCCGCAAGCCGGCGGCGGCGGGGGCCTGAGCCGTTGACCCCCCAGCCGCCCCCGCTCTACGTGCTGGCCGACGCCGAAGCGCTGGCCCCGCGGTCGCTGCCGGCGGCGGTGGCCGAGATGGCGGCGGCCGGCCTCGGCTGGATCCAGGTGCGCGCCAAGCGGCTGGCCGGCGGCGAGCTCTACCGGCTGCTCGAGGCCTGCTGCCGCTCGCTCGAGGGCAGCGGCGCCGCCCTGTGGGTCGACGACCGGGTGGATCTGGCGGCCCTGCTGCCGGTGGCCGGAGTCCACGTCGGGCAGCGCGACCTGCCGCCGGCGGCCGCCCGCCGGGTGGTGGGGCCCGACCGCTGGGTCGGTCAGTCGACCCACGACGAGGGCCAGCTGGCGGCCGCCGACGCCGACCCCGAGGTGGACGTCGTGGCGCTGGGACCGATCTTCGCCACCACAGGCAAGGCGGCGCCCGACCCGGTGGTCGGGATCGAGCGTCTGCGCCGGGCCCGGCGGCTGACCGCCAAGCCGCTGGTGGCGATCGGCGGCATCGACGCCGGCAACGTGGGCCGGGTGCTCGAGGCCGGCGCCGACGCGGCGGCGGTGCTGGGCGCGGTCTGCCGGGCCGGTGACCTGGGGGCGGCCTGCCGGCGGCTGCTGGCGGCGGCGGGGATCCGGGGGTGAGCGCCAGCGAGCAGTTCGGTTCGCGCTGGGGGCTGGTGCTGGCCACCCTCGGGATGGCGGTCGGCACCGGCAACATCTGGCGCTTCCCGCGCATCGTCGCCACCAACGGCGGCGGCAGCTTCCTGATCGCCTGGGTGGTGTTCCTGCTGCTGTGGTCGATACCGCTGATGATGGTGGAGTTCGCCTTCGGCAAGCGGGCGCGTCGCGGCACGGTGGGCGCCTTCGCGCGGCTGGCGGGCGAGAGGACCGCCTGGATGGGCGGCTGGGTGGCGCTCTGCGCCACTGCCATCATGTTCTACTACTCGGTGGTCGCCGGCTGGTGTCTGCGCTATCTGGTGGCCGCCGTCCGCGGCGAGCTGGAGGGGGTCGAGCCGGGCGGTTTCTGGGGCGGCTTCGCGGGGACCCACGAGGCGTTCTTCACCCACGCCGCGGCGCTGACGCTGGCGGTGGGCGTGGTCTGGTTCGGGGTCCGCGGCATCGAGCGGGTGGCCAAGGTGCTGATCCCGCTGCTGTTCCTGCTGGTGGTGGCGCTGGCGCTGCGCGCGGTCACCCTGCCCGGGGCGTCGGCGGGGCTGGAGTTCCTGTTCCGCCCCGACTGGGCGGCGCTGGGCGACGTCCGCATCTGGCTCCAGGCGCTGACCCAGAACGCCTGGGACACCGGCGCCGGCTGGGGGCTGATCCTCTCCTACGCGATCTACATGCGGGCGCGCGAGGACGTGCCGCTCAACGCCTTCCTGATCGGCTTCGGCAACAACACGGTGTCGCTGCTGGCCGGCATCATGGTGTTGTGCACGGTCTTCGCCATCAACCCCGGGGCCCGGCAGGAGATCGTCGGAGCGGGCAACGAGGGGCTGACCTTCATCTGGATGCCCCAGCTCTTCGCCCAGATGCCGGCGGGACGTTTCTTCATGGTGCTGTTCTTCCTGGCGCTCTCGTTTGCGGCGCTGACCAGCCTGATCTCGATGATCGAGCTGGCCACCCGCATCCTGATCGACGCCGGGATGCCCCGCCAGCGGGCGCTGGGGCTGGTGGCGGCCGCCGGGTTGTGGCTGGGCGCCCCGTCGGCGCTGTCGCTCGCCTTCCTCCACAACCAGGACTGGGTGTGGGGGGTGGGGCTGATGCTCTCCGGGCTGCTCTTCGCGCTGGGGGCCCGCCGCTTCGGGGTCGAGAGGCTGCGCCGGGAAGAGCTCAACGCTACCGGCTCGGACCTCCGGGTGGGGCGCTGGTGGAGCTTCCTGATCTCGGTGGTGGTGCCGGTGGAGGCGCTGGTGCTGATGGTCTGGTGGCTGTGGGAGGCGCGCGGCTGGGACCCCGAGGGCTGGCTCAACCCGCTGCGCCCGGAATCGGTGGGAACGGTGCTCGCCCAGTGGGGCGTGGCGCTGATCGGGCTGCTGCTACTCAACCGCTGGCTGGCGCGGAGCGCCCGCCGGGAGGCGTCGTGAGCGGCCCGGCGGTGGCGGTGATGCTGATCGTCTGCTCCTTCGTGTGGGGCGGCTTCCTGACCTTCCTGACGCGGGCGGTCCGCCGCGAGGGCGAGAAGCAGCGGCGGGTCTGAGGCCCGTGCCGTCGGCCCGGCCGTGCAGATCTTCCTGACAGGGTTCATGGGCGCGGGCAAGAGCACCGTGGGCCGGCTGCTCGCCGCCCGTCTGGGCTGCGGCTTCGTCGACCTCGACCGGCGGATCGAGGAGCGCTGTGGACTCGACGTGCCGGTGATCTTCCGCCGCCACGGCGAGGCCTATTTCCGGCGCCTCGAGCACGAGGCGCTGGCCAGCCTGCCGCCGGAGCAGGCGGTGGTGGCGACCGGCGGCGGGGTCCCCACGGTGGCCGCCAACCTGGCGCTGATGCGCGAGCGGGGGGTCAGCGTCTGGCTCGATCCGCCGGTCGAGACGCTGCTGGGGCGGCTCGGTGCCCCCGCCGGCGAGCGGCCGCTCTACCGTGACGGGTGGCAGGCGGCCGCCCTCTACCGGCGACGGCTGCCGGGCTACCGGCGATCGGACCTGCGGGTCGAGGTCGGCCCGCACGAGCAACCCGAGGAGGTGGCGGCGCGCCTCGAAGCGCTGCTGGCCGAGCGGTGCGCTACCTGATCCTCTCCGACCTGCACGCCAACTGGGAGGCGCTGGCGGCAGTGCTGCGCGACGCCGAGGGGCGCTCCTACGAGGCGGTCCTGGTGCTCGGCGACCTGGTGGGCTACGGAGCCTCGCCCAACCAGGTGATCGAGGCGGTCCGCGGTCTGGCGGCGCCGCTGCAGGCGATTCGCGGTAACCATGACAAGGTGGCGGCCGGTCTCGACGACGGGGGCAGCTTCAACGCCACGGCGCTGGCCGCCGCCCGCTGGACGGCGGGGGAGCTGTCGGCCGCCAACCTGCGCTATCTCCAGGAGCTGCCGGCCGGACCGCTGGAGGTCACCGCGGGGCTGACCATCTGCCACGGGTCGCCGCGCGACGAGGACGCCTACCTGCTGTCCACCGGCGAAGCGTGGGAGGCGTTCGAGGCCCACCCGGCGGCGCTCACCTTCTTCGGCCACACCCACGTGCCGTCGGCCTTCATCCTGCGCGACGAGGGCATCGACCTCGAAGTGCTCCAGGGCGACGAGGCGGTGCTCGACGTCGAGCCCGGCGCCCGCTATCTGGTCAACCCGGGTTCGGTCGGCCAGCCCCGCGACCGCGACCCCCGCGCCGCCTACATGCTCTACGACGACGAGCGCCGGCAGGCGGTGCTACGGCGCGTCGAGTACCCGGTCGACGAAGCCCAGGAGCGGATCGTCGACGCCGGCCTGCCGATGATCCTCGCCGAGCGCCTGCCGCTGGGGTTCTAGTGGACCGTAACGGATGCAAGCGTAGTGGATGATCGAGGGCCGATCAGGCACTGCGCTTGCATCCGTTACGGTCCACTAGCGCCCCAGCACCAGACGGCTCGAGCTGCCGCGGGTGGCCTCGGCGGTGGCCTCGAGGTCGCCCTCGCCGCGGGTCGAGGCGCTGCCGTCGGCGTCGAGGCGGGCCACCAGGAGGCCCGAGCCGGGCAGCTCGGCGCCCATCATCGAGTCCTCGGCGCCGAGCGCCGCGTCGAGCGGGAAGCCGGTAGCCGGCAGCCGCTTGACGGCGATCGGCGGGCCGCCGCCGGCCGGGCGCAGGAACAGGAAGAGGGCCGCGCCGGGGGGCGCCTGGGCGCCGGCCGCCAGCTCGACCCGCACCTGGTAGGCGGCGGGGTCGGCGGCGGCGGCCGGGGTGGGCGTCTGGCGGGGGGCTTCGCCGGCGGGGGCCCCGGAGGCCTGAGCGCCGGGAACGGGACCACCGGGAACGGGGGCGCCGGGGACGGGGGCGCCGGCAACCGGGCCGGCGGGCGCCGCCTCGGCGGTGGCCGGGGGCGCCACCGGCGGGGGCGTCTCGCGGGCCATGGCGATCAGGCGCTCGAGGTCGGGATGCGAGCCGCCGGCCAGCTCCAGGCCCACCTCCCAGGTGTCCTGCGCTCCGGCCACGTCCCCCTGCTGGAAGAGCGCCATCCCCCGGTAGAGCAGCGCCTGCAGGTGCTCGGGATAGCGGGCCAGCACCCGGTCGAGCAGCTCGATGGCGGGCCCGGTCTGGCCCATCGCCAGCCGCACCACGCCCTGGACGTAGAGACCGTCCGGATCCTCGGGCTGCCGGCGCACGACCTCCTCGGCCTGCCGGAAGGCCTCGAAGAAGCGGCCGCTCGCCAGCTCGATGAGCGCCAGCTCCTTGCGCGCCATCAGGTCCTCGGGCGCGGCCGCCAGCCGCGCCTCCAGCTCGGCCACCCGCGCCGCCGCCTCGGGTGACAGCTGGCCGGCGCCGTCGTGGGGGGGCTCGTCGCCGGTCGCGGCCCGGGGCGGCGCCGGCGCCCGCTCCTCGCGCGGCCGGGCGTCGCGCTCCGCCCAGGTCACCAGCAGCCCGATCAGCGCCACGGTGGCGGCGCCGGCGGCAAACCCGACCAGCTGCTGGTAGCGGCCGCCGCGACGGCGGGGGCCTGCCGCCTCGGCGGTCCCGCCGCCGGCCGGCGCAACAACCGGGGTCGCGGCGGGGGTTGCGACGGGGGCCCGGGCGGGCGCTTCAGGCTTCGCCGCCTGGCCGCCGCCGGCGCGGTCGAGGTCGCGGAGCACCCGGGCGGCGGCCTCCTCGAGGGCGGCCCGCTCGTCCGGCTCCAGCTCCTCCTCGCGGAGCCGCCGGTAGAGGTCGTCGCGGCGCTCCTCGAGGTCGCGCAGCAGGAGCCGCTCCGCCGCGGCATCGGCGGCCGGCTCTGCGGCCGCTTTCCTGCCGGAGCCGCCGGCGGCCGGGGCCGGTCGGACGCCCCGCCGCTTGAGGCGCCAGGCCAGCAAACCGCCGGCCGCCAGCCCCACGACCAGGGCGACCAGGCCGGGCAGCCAGATGCCGTTCACCCGGCGACCTCGCGGCGCACCCGCTGGCGGTAGCTCTCGAGCTCGGGGTCGAGCGCCGGTCCGCCGGCGACCGCCGGCGTCGCCCGCGGGCGGCGGGCGCGGCGCAGGACCAGGAGCAGCCCCAGCAGCAAGGCGGCGGCGGGGGCGATCCACACCACCAGGTTGAAGCCGCGGGCGGCGGGCGCCAGCCGGATGAACTCGCCGTAGGAGCGCTCGAAGTGGGCCAGCACCTGCTCGCGGCTGTAACCGGCCGCCAGCAGGTCGCGCACCTCGCGCTTCATGGCGATGGCGGTCAGGGTCGGCGAGTCGGCGACCGACAGTCCCTGGCAGACCGGGCAGCGCATCAGCCCGGCCACCTCCTCGGTCAGCTGTTCGAGCGCCTCGCCGCCGAGCGGTGGGCCCTGGGGCGGTCCCAGCTCGGGGCTGGCCGCGGCCGGCCCGGCCTGGGCCGCCAGCGGCGCGGCGCCCAGCGCCACCGTTCCCACCGACGCAGCGCCGGCCAGCAGCACGGCGAGGATCCCCCCGGCGAGCGGCCTGCGAGCCGTCACAGCAGAGCGTCTAGCCGGCGCTTGAGGCCGGCGGGGTCGAGGGCGCCGGCGACCTTGTCGACGATGGTGCCCTGGCGGTCGATGAAGAAGGTCTCCGGGGCGCCGTAGACGCCGTAGGCCAGGGCCACCTTGACCCCGTCGTCGACCAGCGAGGGGCCCCACGCCCCACGCCGCTCGACGAAGCGGCGGATCGCCTGCGGATCGTCCTGGTAGACGACGCCCAGGAAGTGGACCTGGTCGCGGTAGCGCTCGGCCCCGGCCTGGAGCACCGGGTGCTCGACCAGACAGGGCTGGCACCAGGTGGCCCAGAAGTTGATCAGCACCGGCTTGCCGCGCAGCTCCTCGAGGCTGACGATCTGGCCGTCGAGGTCGGGCAGCGCAAAGACCGGGGCCGGCCGTCCGATCAGCGGCGAGTCGATCCGCCGCGGATCGGAGCGCAACGAGATGGCGAGGAAGACCAGCAGCGGCACCGTCACCAGGGCGCCGACCGCCAGCGCCAGCCGGTTCATCCGGCGGCCGCCTCCAGACGGGCGACGGTGGCGGTGGCGGGGGCCGGCCGCGGCGACAGCAGACAGATGCCGGTGCCGGCCACCATGATGAAGGTGCCGATCCAGATCCACACCACCGCGGGGGTGACGATCGCCCGCAGTCCCACCCGCCGGTCCGCCCCCACGTTCATCACCGTCAGGTAGAGGTCGTGGGTGAGGGCGGTGCGCACCGCCGGGCTGGAGATCGGCTCGCGCTGGGTGGGGTACTGGTTGGGGGCCGGTCGCAGCACCGAGCTGCGGCCGCGCGGGGTCTCCACCCGGAGCGTCGCCTGCTGGGCCGTCAGGTGCGGCTTGCGAACCTCGTCGACGCTTTCCAGGGTGAGCCGGTAGCCGCCCACCGTCAGCTGCTCGCCGGCCGCCAGGGTGCCTTCGCGGCTGGTCTGGTAGTTGGCCGAGACGGCCACCGCTACGAAGGTGACGAGGACCCCGAAGTGGACCACGTAGGCGCCGATCCGGCGCGGCGCCCGGGCGAAGGAGGCGCCCACCGCGGCGCCCAGCCGCTCGCCCTTACCGGCCCGCTGGCGGGCCGGCCGCAGGCCCTGGTCGAGGGTCACCCACAGGGTGTACCCGGCCAGCGCCCCGGTGAGCAGCACCGGCCAGCCGCGACCCCCCAGCAGCGCCGTCAGGGCCAGCCCGGCGGCGGCGGCGGGCAGCGGCCAGAGCAGCGCCCGGCGGAGCTTGGCGGCGTCGGCCCGGCCCCAGGGCAGGGCGGGCCCCACCCCCATCAGCAGCAGCAGGGCCAGGAAGATCGGCACCGCCATGCGGTTGAAGTAGGGCTCGCCGACGCTGACCTTCACCCCGCGCACCGCCTCGGCGACGATCGGGAAGAGCGTCCCCACCAGCACCGTGAACATCAGGCCGACCAGCAGCAGGTTGTTGAGCAGGATGGCGCCCTCGCGGGCCACCAGGCGGTCCTCGCTGGGCTCGGAGACCAGCTTGTCGACCCGCATGGCCAGCAGCACGACGACGCCGACCAGGCAGACGGCCAGGAAGCCGAGGAAGATCGGGCCGATCGGGCTCTGGGTGAAGGAGTGGACCGAGTTGACCACCCCCGAGCGGGTCAGGAAGGTGCCCAGGATGGTGAGCAGGAAGGTGACCAGCACCAGGATGACGGTCCACGCCTTCTGGCTGCCGCGCCGCTGCTGTACCACCGCCGAGTGGAGCGCGGCGACGGCGGTCAGCCAGGGCAGGAAGGAGGCGTTCTCGACCGGGTCCCAGGCCCAGTAGCCGCCCCAGCCTAGCACCTCGTAGGACCACCAGCCGCCGAGCATGATGCCCAGGGTGAGGAACGACGTCGGCACCAGCAGCCAGTTGCGGAGCGGCCGCAGCCAGGTGGGGCCGAGCTGGCCGCGGAGCAGCGCCGCCACCGCCATGGCGAACGGCACGCTCATCCCGACGTAGCCCAGATAGAGCATCGGCGGGTGGATGATCATCAGCAGGTGGTTCTGGAGCAGCGGGTTGGGACCGGGTCCGTCGGGCGGGATCGGCAGCGGGGTCGGCCGGAACGGGTTGGCGGGGCCGGCGATCAGGAAGCCGAAGAACAGCCCGACCAGGAACAGCGTGCCCAGCGTGTAGGCCAGGTAGTCCTCGTGCCCGCGCCGCTGGAGGATCGCCACCGCCGCGGTGAAGCCGCCCAGGACCAGGCCCCAGAACAGGATCGACCCCTCGAGCGACGACCACAGCGAGACGATGGTGATGTGCAGCGGGGTGGCGTGCGAGCCAACCTGGGCGACGTAGGAGACCGAGAAGTCGCGGGTCAGGAGCGCGTACTCCATCACCAGGTTGGCGAGCAGCATCGAGGCCGCGAAGGCCAGCGCCAGCCGCCGTGACCAGGCCAGCCCGGTGGCCGAGCGGGCCGCCCCGGCGGCAAAGGCCACCGGTGCGCCGACCGCGCAGGCGAGCAGGGCCAGGAGCACCAGTCCCAGCCCGAGCTGTCCCGTCAAGTGCTGGACTCCTCGAGCTGCATGCTCTTCATGAGCTTTTCCATGTCCGGCATGTCGCCTTCGCCCGGCGCCCGGTACTCGTTGTCGTGCTTGACCAGCAGCCGGCGGGTGCGGAAGCTGCCGTCGGGCCCCATGGTGCCCTCGACCACCACCCCGATGCCCTCGCGGAACATCGCCGGCGGCACCGCCTCGGCGGTGACCGGCACGGTCTCCTTGCCGTCGGTCACTCCGAAGCGCAGCGTCAGACCGTCGGTCTCCCGCTCGATCGAGCCGGGGGCGACCAGCCCGCCCAGCCGGATGGTGGCGCCGACCGCCCGCTCACCCGAGGCCCGCAGCTCGGACGGGCTCCAGTAGTAGACCAGGTTCTCGCCCAGGCCGCCGAAGGCGAAGTAGGCCAGCACTCCGGCGCTGGCCAGGATGGCGGCGGCGAACAGCATGCGGCGGCGCGCTCGCTCTTGGCTCACGATTCCTCCTCGGGGATGCGGCGGCGGCGCACCACCAGGCTCCAGACGTAGAGCGCCAGGCCCGCCACGGTGATCGAGTACGCCGCGATGACGTACCCCCAGCCCCCAACGATAACCCCTTCACTCATGGCAAGATTCCCTCGCTGGCCAGCGGTGCCGGCTCGGGCACCAGCTCGCGGCGGCGCCGGCCCATCTCCAGCCGGGTGCGCAGCGCCACCAGCCAGACCGCCAGCAGCAGCATCCCCACCGCGTTGAGCCGCAGCGGCAGCACCATCGCCGCGTCGACGGTCTCCGGCGTCGACTGCACCTGATGGAGGCTCCGCCACCAGCGGACGCAGAAGTAGACCAGCGGCACGTCGACGTAGGCGACGATGGTCGCCACTGCGGTCCAGGTGGCCCGCCGGTCCGGGTCGTCGACGAAACCGCGCAGCGCGAGGACGCCGGCGAACAGCAGCAGCATCAGCAGCGAGGTGGTGAGCCGGACGTCCCAGTCCCACCACACTCCCCAGGTGGCGCGCGCCCAGATCGAGCCCTGGACCAGCAGCAGCGCGTTGAGCAGCACACCGACCTCGATGGTCGAGGCGTTGAGCGCGTCCCAGCGCCGCCGCCCGGTCCACAGGGCGGCAATGGCGAAGCCGAAGGCCACCGTGTAGGCGAGCATCGAGACCCAGGCGCTCGGCACGTGGACGTACATGATCCGCTGCACCTCGCCCATGTAGCGCTCCGGTGGCGCCACGAACAGCCCGAAGTAGCTGCCCACCAGCAGCAGTGCCAGGGCGCCGATTCCGAACAGGTTGTGCCAGGTCTTCATGCGCCCTCCTCGACGGCGTAGACGAACAGCACGCCGCCCAGACTCCAGTAGATCACAGCAAAGCCGGCGAGCAGCAGCGTCCAGGACCGCAGCTGCGCCATCGGGTCGCCGCTCAGCAGCAGCCCCATCGCCTTGACGGCGCCGACCAGCACCGGCACCACCAGCGGGAACAGCAGCAGCGGCAGCAGCACGTCCTGGCTGCGCAACCGGCTGGTCATCGAGGCGTAGAGCGTCCCCGGCGCCGACAGTCCGGCGGCGCACAGCAGCCACAGTCCGAGCAGCGCCAGCAGCCGGCGGGCGTCGGTCTCGACGGCGAAGAGCACCAGCGCCGCCGGGGTCAGCGGCACCGCCAGCAGCGACAGGAAGAAGGTGTTGCTGGCCGCCTTGCCGTAGAACAGCGCCACCGGCTCGACCGGCAGCAGCAGCAGCCCCTCCAGCGCCCGCTCTTCCTGCTCGAGCCGGAAGCTCTCGGAAAGCGCCAGGGTCGAGCTGAGCAGCAGCGCCAGCACCAGGAAGCCGCCGGCCGCGGCCTGCAGCGCCGCCGTGTCCGGCCCCAGCGCGAACGAGAACAGCAGCAGGGTAGTGAAGCCGAAGAGCAGCACCGAGATCCAGCGGCCACGCGCCCGCCACTCGAGCAGCAGGTCCTTGCGCACCACCGCCAGCGCCTGGCCGAAGATCCCCATCTCAGGTCGCCTCCGCCGGCGCCGCCAGCCGGTCGGTGGCCGCCGCCAGCTCGGCGGCGGGACCCAGCCAGCGGATCTGCCCGCGGTCCATGAGCACTGCCCGATCGCACAGCGCGGCCGAGCGCTCGCGGTCGTGCGAGGCCAGCAGCACGGTGCGGCCGCGGCGCCGGAAGTCGCGGATCCAGTCCTCGACCAGCGCCTGGCCGGCGCCGTCGAGCGCCGCGAAGGGCTCGTCCAGCAGCAGCAGCCGGGGCTCCTCGAGCCGCGCCCGCAGCAGGCTCAAGCGCTTCTTCATGCCGGCCGAGAAGCCGGCCACCAGCCGGTCGCGGGCGGCGGTGAGCGACACCTCCTCGAGCAGCTCCTCGAGCCGCCGCCGGCCGTCCCGCCGGCCGCCGAGACGCGACCAGACCTCGAGGGTCTCGAGCGGGGTGAGCCGCGGATAGAGGCAGCTGTCGTGGCCCACCAGGGTCAGCCGGCGCCGGCTCGCCAGCCGGTCGCGGGTGGGGTCCAGCCCGAAGACGCGGAGCTCGCCGTGGCTCGGGCGGTAGAGCCCGGCGGCCAGCCGCAGGAGGGTGGTCTTGCCGGCGCCGTTGGCCCCCGCCAGCAGCACCGCCTCGCCCGGCACGGCCTCGAGGTCCACTCGTGCCACCGCCCATTGGCGGCCGAAGCGCCGGCCCAGGCGGCGGCACCTGAGCGGCGGCGACTCCGCGCCGGCCGCCCGGTCGTCGCCGCGATAGGCGTCGTTGGCGGCGCTGGCGCCGCTCTCGGTGCTGCGGCTCATTCTGGGTCGTGGTGATCCGGCCCGGCGTCGCGGGTCTGGCGCGTCCCGGCGTGCGGCCCGGACCGCTAGACTAGCAAAAAAAGCGGCTTCCGGCATCCCGCCGGTGGCCGCCGACGAGCGCCCTCCGCCGTGTCCCCGACCCGTCGCCGCCTAGCAGCCCGCGGTGGAAGTCGGCGCGCCCGTCTGGCGGCGGGGCGGGGCCGTCCGCGGCGTTGCCGCTCCTCGACCATGGCTCGGCATTGTCTGCGTCGCGGCGCCTGGCATCCGGCCCCGCCGCGCTCGCCAGCCGACCCGGCCGACTTCCACCACGGGCTGCGCGCCTGGTGGGGCGCCGTGCTGCTGGTGGTCGGCTGCGCCGGGGGCCCGCCGCCGGTCGGCCCCCCGGCGGCCGCCCCCGGAGCCGCCGCGGACGACGCGCGGCGGGCGCTGCTGCTGCTGCTGGCCGACCAGCGGCTGTTCGAGCCGGTCACCGCCGAGGCCGCGCTGGCCGGCGGACCGGCGCTCAGGGCCGAGCTGGCGCTCGCGCTGGGTCGGGCCGGCGACGTGGCCGGCCGCCAGACCCTCGAGCTGCTGCTCGCCGACCGGGTGGTCGAGGTACGCCGTGAGGCGGCGCTGGCGCTCGGCCGGCTGGGCGACGACGATGCGGCGCGGGCCCTGTCGCGGGCGGCACGCGACCCCGACCCGGTGACCGGCGAGCTGGCGGTCGAGGCCCTGGCGCGGCTAGGCGTCCCGTTGGAGGAGGTGGTTCGAGAGCTCGACGGACTCCCTGCCGGCGAGCTGGAGCGGCGGCTGGTGCCGTCGCTCTTCGCCTTCCCGTCGTCGTCGGCACTGCCCTGGGCCGAGCGCGGTCTCGAGCTCGCCGATGCGCGGCTGCGGGCGCGGGCGGCCTACGCCCTGGCCCGCGACGCGGTGGCGGAGGCGGCGCCGGCGCTGCGCCGGCTGCTGGCCGACGGCGATCCCTGGGTTCGGGGCTGGGCGGCCCGCGGCCTCGGCGAGGTCGGGGGGCGCGGCGACCTCGAGCTGCTGCGGCCGCTGCTCGACGACGGCGAGCCGGGGCCGGTGGTCCAGGCGCTCCGCGCCGCCGGCCGGCTGATCGAGAGCGGGCGGGCGGCCCCTGGGCCTCCTTCCGACGCCGGGGCGGGCGCGGCCGGCGAGGGTGACCGGACCGGGCCGGAGGGAGCCGGTCCTAGCAGCCCGTGGTGGAAGTCCACCGGCCCGTCTGGCGGCGGGGCGGAGCCGTCTGTGGCGTTGCCGCTCCTCGACAATGGCTCGGCATTGCCTGCGTCGCGGCGCCTGGCATCCGGCCCCGCCGCGCTCGCCAGCCGACCC
>JBFGCA010000063.1:0-27545 GCA_041567315.1 Thermoanaerobaculia bacterium
GAAGACCCGGTAGGCGCCGAAAGTGACGCCGGGGGCGACGCCGGTCACGGCGCCGCTGGCGCCGACGATGCCGGCGACGTGAGTGCCGTGGCCGTTGCAGTCGTCGGGGTCCGCGTCGGGCGTCGGCACCGGGTTGAAGGAGGGCGAGGTGGGGTCGGCGTTGAAGGCGTCTCCCACGAAGTCCCAGCCCACCTCCACCCGGCAGCCGGTTCCGAAGCAACCGCCGAGGTCCGGGTGGTGGTAGTCGACGCCGGTGTCCATCACCGCCACCCGCACCCCGTCGCCGGTCAGGCCGAGGGTGTTCTGGGCGACGTCGGCGCCGGTCATCGCCAGCGCGCTGGCCAGCTCGGCGTCGGAGGCGGGCTCACCGTCGGCCCAGAAAAGGCCCACCGGGTAGATCGCCTTGACGCCGCTCAGCCGGTAGAGCTTGCCGAGGTCGGCCGGGTGGATCGAGATCGACAGACCGTTGAACAGGGTGTCGAAGGCAAAGCGCTCGGTGTAGCGGATGCGCGCCGAGCCGGCGTTGGCCCGGAAGGCGGCCTTCTCCTGCCGCGCGGTCGTCAGGCTGCCGCCGTCGGCCACCGGCGCGCTCGGCATCTCGACGAACCACAGGGCACTCGACTCGTCGAGCTGGGACTCGGAGTCGGGGATCGGCAGCGGGCCGAGGGGCGTCAGCTCCTCGATCTGGGCGCCGGCCGGCGTCCAGGCCGCCACCAGGGCCAGCGAACACAGAGCCAAGGTGAGCAGAAGGCGTCTCATTCTGGTTTGTTCTCCTGAATTCCAAGAGACGTTGGTGGTTGGGGTTGCGGTGCGGCGGGGGTCGGACCCCGGCCCAACCGCCTCCTCCGATTGCCTTTCGGGGCGGGACTCGCCCGCCTCGGTTTTCCGATTGCGACGCCCGGTTGCCGAGCGTCGAGAGTGGGCTTGGAGCAACTCCAATGCCAGCATCGGGCCGTCGCCCAAGTGGTTTGGGTTCAACCGGTTAGGCGGGGCCAGGCTGCCGCCGGCCGGGTCCCGGCGGTTCTTCCACACGAAAAGGTCCACCCAGCTACCCCATTTCGTGTAGGGTCGAAGGTCCGGCCGGGGAGGAGCGGCCGCCGATGGAGGGAACTGCAACCAGAGCCTCGATCCTGGTGGTCGAGGGCGAGATCCGCGAGCCCGGCCGGCTGTCGCGGACCCTCGGCGCCGCCGGCTACGAGGTGCTGGAGGCCGCCGAGCCGGCCCAGTGCTTCGAGATGCTCGAGGCCGGCGGCATCGACGTGGTGCTGTGCGACCTGCACCGGCGCGGGCTCGAGCCGGCCGAGTTCGTCGAGCGGGTGCGCGCCATCCGGCCCGGCCAGGTGGTGGTGCTGATGGCTTCGGCCGAGCCCGAGGAGGGGGCGGCCGAGGCGCTGCGTAGCGGCGCCTTCCACTACGTCACGCGGCCGCTGGTGCGCGAGGAGCTGCTGCTGACCATGCAGCGGGCCAGCGAGCGGGCGCGGCTGCTGCGCGAGAACAGTCTGCTGCGGCTCGAGGTCGGCCAGCGCGACTCGATCGGCAGCATCGTCGGCATCCACGGGTCGATGGACGCGGTGCGCCGGCTGATCCGCAAGGTGGCCCCGACCGGCACCACGGTGATGATCTACGGCGAGAGCGGCACCGGCAAAGAGCTGGTGGCGCGCGCCATCCACCAGCTCAGCCCGCGGTCGGGGCGTCCGATGTTCGCCATCAACTGCGCCTCGATCCCCGACAGTCTGCTGGAGTCCGAGCTGTTCGGCTACGAGCGGGGCGCCTTCACCGGCGCCGTCGCCCGCAAGAAGGGTCTGCTCGAGGCCGCCTCCGGCTCGACCCTGTTCCTCGACGAGGTGGGCGACCTGGCGCCGCCGCTCCAGGGCAAGCTGCTGCGGGCGCTTCAGGAGCGGGTGATCCTGCGGCTCGGCGGCAGCGCCCTGATCCGGCTCGACCTGCGCATCATCTCGGCCAGCCACCGCGACCTGGCGGCGATGGTGGCGGCCGGCGACTTCCGCCAGGACCTCTTCTACCGGCTCAACACCTTTCCGATCCAGATTCCGCCGCTGCGCGAGCGGGCGACCGACGTGCCGCTGCTGGTCGACCACTTCGTCCACGACTTCGCGGCGCGCGAGGGACTGGCGGTCCCGGAGCTCACCGCCGGCGCCCTGCGCCGCCTCTGCGACTACCCGTGGCCCGGCAACGTGCGCCAGCTCGGCTCGGCCATCGAGCGCGCCCTGATCCTGGCCGAGGGCGGGGTCATCGAAGAGGGAGACCTGCCGCAGGAGGTGCTGGCCCACCGGCCGCCGGCCGGTGCGGCCGGCGGCCTCGAGCTGCCCGACGGCGGCCTCGACCTGGCCGAGGTGGAGCGCCGTCTGCTGGTCCAGGCGATGGAGAAGAGCGGCTGGGTGATCGCCAGGGCGGCGCCGCTGCTCGGCTTGAGCTACCGCACCATGCAGTACCGCCTGGGCAAGCACGGCATCGTCCGGCCGCCGGGCTGAACCCCGTTCGTCGGGGGCGGCGCGGTCAGCCGCCGGTGATGTAGTTGGTGAGCTGCTGGATCTCGAACTCGCGGTCCTCGATGATCCCGCGGACGACGTCGCCGATCGAGATCACGCCCACCACCTTCTTGTCGACCACCACCGGCAGGTGGCGCACCCGTTTGTCGGTCATCAGCGCCATCGCCTCCTCGACGGTGAGCTGCGGGCGGATGCAGATCACCTGCTCGGTCATGATCTCGCGGACCAGGGTGTCGCGGGAAGATCTGCCCTTGAGGACCACCTTGCGAGCGTAGTCGCGCTCCGAGACGATGCCCACCAGCCGCTCGCCCTCCATCACCAGCAGCGCGCCGATCCCCCTGTGCGCCATCAGGTCGATGGCGTCGTAGACCGTCGAGTCGGGGGCCAGGGACCAGACCTCCCGACCCTTGACGTTCAAGAGATCGGTAACCTGCTTCATCATCTGCTTTGCTGGGGCGGGAGCCTACCATCCCGACTGGCCCGGTCAAGACGGGGATCCGGGCTCTCCGCCAGCGGCCGGTCGGCGCGGATCCAGAACCAGAGGGCGGCGGCCAGCAGCGCGGCCACGGCGCCGCTGCCCATCGCCCAGGGCCACCCGAAGACGCGGGCGACGGCGGGCACCAGGAGGGCGCCGGCGAAACCCACCAGGTTGCCGCCGGTGTTGAGGACGCCGGTGGCGGACGCGGCGTGGCGGTCGCCGACCGCGATGGTGGCCGCCCAGTAGCCGGCGTCGGTGAGTTGGATGCACCCGAAGCAGGCCGCCAGCAGGACGACCGCCGGACCGCCGGCCTCCACCCGGGCGCCCGCCGCCAGCAGCAGCGCCGCCGCCACCAGACCGGCCACCGGCACCAGCCGTGCACCACGCCGCAGACCCAGCCGGCGCATCGCCCGGTCGCAGGCCAGACCGCCGAGCGCCGCGCCGACGGTGCCGACGACCCACTGCGAAGCGGTCAGCGCCGCCGCCTGCCGCTGGTCGAAGCCGCGCACCTCGACCAGGTAGTAGAAGAACCAGTTGAAGAACAGGTAGAAGACGTAGTTCATCGCGAAGTAGCTGATCGTCAGCAGCAGGATCTCGCGGTTCCGGAGGGCCTGTCTCCAGACGCCGCGTCTCTCGGCCGCCGGCACCGGGGGCTGCCGGCCGGCCTCGATCAGCGCCCGCTCGGGCGCGCCCACCGCCGGGTGCTCGCCGGGGTGGTCGCGGGTCGTCCACCACCAGACGCCGGCCAGGACGAAGGCGAGCGGCGCGGTCAGCAGGAACGACCCGCGCCAGCCCGCGCCCGCCATCAGCCACACCACCAGCGGTCCGGTGGCGGCGCCGCCCAGGGTCAGCCCGGCGCTGGAGAGGCCGTTGGGCCACCCCCAAGCCGCCACCGGGAACCAGTTGGCCACCATGCCGCCGGTCATCACCGGGAAGACCGGCGCCTGGGCGAGACCGACCAGGAAGCGGACCGCCACCAGGGCGGCGACCACGGCCGCGCCGGCGACGGCAGCGGTGCCGGGGACCAGTCCGGTGGCCAGGGTCAGCAGGCCGGTCGCCGCCAGGATCAAAGTCACCGCCAGACGCGGGCCGACCCGGTCGCCGAACACGCCGCCGGGGAACTGGAAGAGGGCGTAGCCGAGGGCGAAGGCCGACAGCACCACGCCGAGCTGGATCTCGCTGAGACCCAGCTCGACGATCATCGCCGGACCGACGATCGACAGGTTGGTCCGCAGCACGTAGCAGACGAAGCTCACCCCGACGATCAGCGCCAGGACCCGCCAGCGGACCGGCAGGCCCTGGACCCGGCGCCGGGCTTGGGGACGGACCGTCACGCCGTCAGATCATGTAGACCCGGGGCGGGTCTTCCATCCACAAGATCGGCCGGGTCAGGCGGAAGGCCTCGAGATCGGCCGCGGTCTCGCCGTCGAGGGCCAGCTCGCTCAGGCAGCGCCCCAGCGCCGAGGCGAACTTGAAGGCGTGGCCGGCGCCGATCGCCAGCCACACCCGCGGCGCCGCGGGCAGCCGGTCGACGATGAAATCCCGGTCGGGGGTCAGCGTGTAGAGACAGGTCCTGGTGTAGAGCTCCGGGCCGGCGGCCGCCGGCAGGTGCCGCTCGACGAAGGCCCGGGTGCGCGCCAGGGTCGCCGGGTCGGGCTCGAAGCTGCGGCTGTCGGCCGTCACCAGCCGCCCGCCGACGTCCTGGGCCACCTTGACGGCCTCCTCGCCGAAGACCGGGAAGCCGTAGAAGCAGGGCTCGTCCATCCAGATCCAGATCGGGAACCGCTTGCAGGAGAAGAGATCCAGACGCGGGCTCGAGAAGTAGGTGAGCTGTTCCTGGGTCACCTCGAGCGGCAGCCGCAGCCCGCAGGTGGCCAGCAGCTCGTTGGTCCAGGCGCCGGCGGTGACGACGAGCTGCTCGGCCCGGTGGCGGGCGCCGCCGACGGCGACCTCGACCTCGTCGCCCACCTGCCGGACGCTCTCGACCGCCGCCCCCTCGACGATCGCCGCACCGTGCGCCGCCGCCAGCCGCTGGTGGGCCGCGGTGGCCCGCGCCGCCGCCACCAGGCCGCCCGCCGCCTGGTAGAGGCCGGTGACCGCCTCGATCCTCCGGAACTGCGGCCAGCGCTTCGCGACCTCTTGCCCGCTCAGCAGCTCGAACGGCACTCCCGCGGCCGCCAGGCTCCCGGTGTAGTCGTCCATCGGGATCGCCCCGCCGGGCGGGAACAGGTCGAGCCCGCCGCAGCGGTGGACGAGGCGCTCGCCGGCCTCCTCCTCGACCACCGCCCAGGTCTCGTAGGCGGCGGCCGCCAGCCGCACGTAGGCCGGCGTGTGGTACGAGTAGCGGATGATCCGCGAGTGGTCGTGCGAGCCGCCGCGGTCGTGCCCGAGCGTGAACCGCTCGACCCCCAGCACCTCGTCGCCGAGCCGCCGGGCCAGCCAGTAGAGCGCCCCGCTGCCGAGGCCGCCGAGGCCCAGGACGATGACCCGCCAGTCGGTCTTCAAGCCGCCGGCCCCGGCAGTGTTCTGCTAGCAGCCCGTGGTGGAAGTCCGCCCGGCCGTCTGGCGGCGGGGCGGAGCCGTCTGCGGCGTTGCCGCTCCTCGACAATGGCTCGGCATTGCCTGCTTCGCGTCGTCTGGCATCCGGCCCCGCCGCGCTCGCCAGCCGAGCCGACCGACTTCCACCAGGGACTGCTAGTGCTCAATGGCCGCGCTCGGCCTTGCGCGCGTCCCGTTTATCGTGCCCGTAGTACTCGTAGGCCGACATCGCCTTGCCGCTGGTGGAGCGCCACTGCCGCTCCGCCGCCGGCAGCTTGCCGAGGGCGCGGGCCATCGCCCGCACGTGGGCGGCGGCCGAGCCGCAGCACGAGCCGATGAAGTCGATCCCCAGGTCACGGGCGCGGACCGCGTAGTCCGCCATCTCGGCCCGCGCGAGCTGCAGCGGCTCGAGGCCGTGCGGGAACTCGGGCAGGGCGGTGAAGTCGTGCTGGTTCTCCGGGGTGCGGTAGGCGGTCGGCTGGCAGGCGACGAAGCCGTCGACCGTCCGGCGGATCGCGCGCATCAGCGGCAAGGTCGTTGCCGGGTTGCGCAGGCAGTTGAGACCCACGATCTCGGCCCCGGCGTCGGCCAGCCGGCGGCAGCAGTCGGCCGGGTCGTGACCGTCGTGGGACAGCGGCTGGTGCTCGAAGCTCATCGTCACCATCGCCACCTGGCCGGCGGCCTTGATCCGCTCCACCGCCAGCAGCGCCTCGCCCAGGGCCCCGAAGGTCTCGCCGATGATCAGGTCGACCCCCTCGTCGACCTGCCAGCCGATCTGGCGGTCGAACAGCTCGCGCACCCGGTCGGCCGAGCGCGGGTCGGCCGGGTCGTACATCCAGGTCAGGCTGAGGTTGCCGGCCACCAGCGCGTCGCCGTCCGCCGCCGCCTGGCGGGCGATCCGCACCGCCGCCCGGTTGATCTCCTCGACCCGACCCGCCAGCCCGACCGTCGCCAGCTTGTCGTCGCTGGCGTAGAAGGTGAGCGCCGTCAGCACCTCGGCGCCGGCCGCGAGGAACTCCCGGTGCAGCTCCTCGACCGCTTCCGGGCGGCGCAGGCAGACCTCCGGGGTGAACGGTCCCGCCTGCACCCACCCGCGCTTCTCGAGCTCCAGCAGATAGCCGCCGTCGCCCAGCACCGGCCCTTCCGCCAACCGCTCGAGGATGCCCCGGCTCACCGTCTCTCTGTCCGTGGCTTACGCCCGGACCAAGGCTATCGCGAAGTGTGCCGCGGCGTAGAGCGCCACCAGCGCGATCAGCAGCTTGACGCCGGCCGGGGCGAGGACCAGGAACAGGCCGAGCATTCCGAGCGACATGAGCGCGGCGCCCAGGGTGATGACGAAGATCCGGCGCCAGCGGCGGCTGAACTGCCAGGCGCGCGAGCGCCAGGCGATCTTGAGCTCGCCCAGGGTGAACTGCTCGCCCGCCTCGGCGCCGATCGCTTCGCCCTCCTGCCGGTAGGCGCCCCCGCCGCCTACCCGCGGACCGGCCGGCAGCAGGCCGCGGGCTGCGAACTCCTCGATCTCGCGCTGGCTCATCGGCTGGCCCTGGGCCAGGACCAGGGCCAGGATGCCGCCCATGAACAGCGCGAAGCCGAAGACGGTCAGCGTGATCACGGGGACCAGGAGCTCGCTCTGGCGCTCGGCCATCAGGGTCTCGAGCGCCTCGAGCGGTGGGATCGCCTCGCCGATGGCGAGGATCATCACCGCGCCGGCCAGCAGGCCGAGCGAGGTCAGGGCACGGCGCCACCACGGCCGCGCCGCGGCGGCGGTGCCGGTTATCGCCTCGAGCACCTCCTCTTCGGTGGGCTGCACTGCGCGGCGGATCTCGGTGGCCACCTGCTCGGCCGCCAGCCGGCCGAAGGGGTCCTCCCCCTCGCCGGCCTCGACGCCCGGGTCCTCGCCCAGCGCCGCCTCGACGTCCCGCAGGTTGGCCCGGATCAGCGCCCGGGTCAGCGCGATCCAGCCGGCGTTGAAGGCCAGCCAGCTACCGGCCACCAGCGCCAGCAGCCCGACGTTCCGCGCGTCGAGCGGCTGGCCGTCGAGGACCATGAGGCGCAGCAGGACCGCGACGATCCCGACCCACAGGATCGCGTAGACGATGCCCAGGTTGCGGGCGGACAAGCCGCGCTCAGGCTCCAGTGCGGCGCCGTCCTCGCCACGGCGCACGCCGACCATGGCGGCGCTGAACCGCACCATGACCCAGACCATGGCCGCCGCCAGGACAGCCAGCAGACCCAGGATCGGGAGCAGGGAGCGCAGTGGCGCCTCCATGCCGGTGCCTCCGGGAAGTGTCGGACGCAGCCTAGCAGAGCCCGCGCGGAGCGCGAGAAAGCGTCGTCAGGGCACCGACAGGTGCCAGGACACCACTACACTGCCGGTCAGTCCGGCCGGCAGTCCTGTACCGCGTTGCGCCAACTCACCAGGAAAGGGATCTCCTCGGCGAGCTCGAGAAGCCATTGGGCCAGCTCGCCGGCGCCGGGCGAGAGGTTCTGGCGCATTTGCTCGCCCTCGAGTCGCAGCACCACGGGCAGATAGCCGTCGGTCCGGGAGTCGAACGCAAAGCTGACCAGCGAGAGCACGCCAGTGTCGTTGCAGGCCAGGTTGGGGACCTGGTAGGGCCCGTCGGCAACGCGGGCGGCCTGCTGGCGCCGGCCGGCGAGCTCGGCAGACGGGATCTCGGTCAGCAGCGACCGGCCGACGGCGTGGCGGCGGTCGAGCTGCGACTCGCTCAGCCGCAGGCCCCGGCATTCGTCCACTACCACCCAGTGCCAATAGTGATCGCAGCGCTGCGGCGTCACGGCGGTGCGGTCGTAGGCGTAGACCGCCCCGTCCGCCTCGACCACCAGCCCCAGCCAGTACGGCGGGAACCGCGGGTCGTGATTCTGGAGCTCCACCTCGAACAGGAACCGCGCCTCGGCCCCCGGCGGCGCCGTCGGGCTCGAGCCGCCGCAGCCCAAGCCGGCCAGGAGGCCGGCCAGGATGTACGCCTGCGATCTACAGTTCATGCCGTCGGCTCAGAGCCACGGGAAGCTCGCGTCGTAGGGCGGCGATCGTGGTTGACCAGGGTGGGGCGCTCGACGCGGGCCTGCGCGACGAGCATGCGGTCGAACAGGTCTCGGTCAGGGTCCGGTTGGAGGCCGCCCTCGATGCTCCTAGGGCGCCGCGGAACCACCTGCTGCATTTCTGCCTGGGTGGATTATAGACCTTCGTGCCGACCGGCGCGGGCGAGTCGCAATGGGCGTCGCCCGCTCCGCGGCCCGGCCGGCGGCGGATCGAATTTCGGGCTGTCCTCCGGAATCGAGTGTACCGGTGGAGCGCAGGAGACGGAGGGACGGCGCCGGGAATCCGCCGCTAGGCCGCTGCCAGCCAACCGACGAAGAGGAAGAGCACGACCCAACAAGCCAGGCCCAGGCCGAAACCGACGCAGATCCCGGTGAAGCCGGCCAGGTCGTCGTCTGCGACGGCCCACGCGGCCCCCTCTTCAGGGCCGCTGATTGCCCGAATCTCGACCCCCGTGTCGCGGAGCACGGACAGCATTATGTCAACCTCCCAGTGTTGTGCCACTCGCGCGGCGGAGTTTGCAGCACCCGAGCCATGGAGCGAGACCGAGGGCGCTCGGCCGGCAAGCATTGGATCGCGCCGGCGAGACGTGGACAATGAGGGGATTCCCTCATCTTCCAGGGGGAAGGTCCCCCACACCCCCGAGAGAGACTGATCTCGACTTCCAGGTAGCCGACACCGGCGGCGCCAGCGGCTCTCGTTTACCGGTGACAAGATCTGCGTCGAGGGGCGTCCTGAGAGTGATGAGCGAGGCCGTCATCGCCTCATGGATGCTGGATGGGCGGGCCGTCGCCGAGCAGGCTCGGGTGCGTGCGGCCGCCCAGGCGCTGGCCGAGGACGACCCGGCCGGGCTCGGCCCCCTCTACTATCTGCTGGCCGACCGAGTCTACGGGCTCGCGCTGTGGATCAGCGGCAGCGAGGCCGAGGCCGCGGACACCGCGCAGGACACCTTCGTGCGGGTCTGGCAGAAGCGTCGCTACGTCGCCGCGGCCCGCGATCCGCTGAGCTACGTCCTCGGGATGGCGCGGTCGGTGGCGATCGACCGTCTCCGGCGCAACCGGTTGGACGCCACCGAGGGCGTCGAGACCCTGCTGGCGCCTGTGCTCGACGAGCCGGAGCGGCGGCTCGACGCGCAGCGGGTCTCGAAGCTCCTCTTGCGTCTCCCGCTCGCCCAGCGCGTGACCGTCTACCTGCACGTCTTCGCCGGTCTCTCGTTCCGGGAGGTCGGACGGGCGACCGGAGTCCCGAGGTTCACCGCCGCCAGCCGCTACCGGCTGGCGCTTCGCAAGCTCCGGGAGTGGCTCGAATGACGAACGAGAAGAACCTCTTCGACGGGCTTCGGGTGCCCGGCGCCCCGCGCCGACTCCGGGAGCGCGTCCTGGGTGCCGCCGTTGGCATCGGCGCCGGCGCGGACGAGCCGCTGCTCGATCGGCTGGCGGCGAGCAGGGCGTGGTGGCTGGGCTGGGCGGCGACGATGCTCTTGCTGCTCCTGTTGCAGGCGGCGCCTCCGGCCGCGGTGGGGGAGCCGTCCCAGCTTCGGCGGTGGCACGAGCGGTTGCGTCAGGTCGAGGCCGAGATGGCCTTCGACGACGCTGTGGCCGTCGGGGCGGCCGCCTCGACGCGGGAGTCGGGAGCGTGAGGGGCCGCTGGCTGCGCCGCCTGGCGGTGGTCCTGGCGGTGCTGGCGGTGGTGGCGCTCGCCCTCCGGCTGGCGGTTTCCATCTACGGCGAGCGCCGGCTGGAAAAGGCCCGGGCGGCCTACCGGACGGCGATCGGGCCGCTAGAACTCGGATCGCTTGCGCTGCCCAAGGTCCCCGACGAGCGCAACGCCGCCTCCTGGATCGTGCGGGCGGCCGCCGCCAACGACGCCGTTCCGTGGGACGGCCGGCTGGGGCGGCTGGCCGCCACGCCTTCTTCGAGCTGGGCGGCTGGTGAGGTCGAGGCGGCGCGCCAGGTCCTGGCGGGGCGCGAGGAGGCCCTGGCGCTCCTCGCCCGCGCGCGGTCGGCCGTGGCGAGCACCTACGGCATCCGCTACCGGGAGGGATTCAACGCGGTGCTGCCGGACCTGCTGGCGCTGTTGCGGGTGGCCAAGGTCGAGGGCGTCGCCGGGCGGCTCGCCATCGTCGAGGGATCGTCGGCGCGGTTCACGGAGAGCGTGCGGACGCTCTTCACCGTGGCCGACTCGCTGTGCGGCGAGTCGACGCTGGTCACCCTGATGATCGGCTCGGCGGCCGACCGGCTCGCCCTCGCCCTGCTGAGCGAGCGGCTGGCCGCCGGCGGGCTGGCCGAGGTCGACCTCGAGGGACTTCTCGAGGCTGTGGCCGACCGGCGCTGCGGCGAGGAGGCCCTGCGCCGGGCGCTGACCGGCGAGGCGATGATGATCGACACGGCTCCGGAGGTGGAGGCGACGATGCGGGCCGAGCTGACCTGGCCCTGGCGGGTCCTCGATTGGGCGTTCCGCCAGCCGACGGCGGCGCTCGTGCCGGCTGCCGCGCTGGAGGTCCGGCGCCGCCAGCTCGAGAACCTCGGCTTGCCGTTCTCGGAGTACCGCGCGCGCTGGGAGGCCGGGGAGTTCTACCCCGACGCCGTGGCCCGGAAGTTCGACTTCGTGGGGCCGAACCTGCTCGAAGGGATCGGCAAGCTCAAGGCCGGGGAGACCGCCGCCGCGCTGGCGCGGGCGGCGCTGAGCGCGGCGCTCGAGCACCGCAGGACCGGGGGGTTCCCGCAGTCGCTCTCCCTCGAAGCCACGCCCTACGCGGCCGAGGTCCCCGGCTACGCGCGGTCCCAACAGGCCGCCGAGATCGGCGCCCCGCGCTCCGAGGCGCTCTGGCAGGAGCTTCACCCCGAAAGCCGCGAGCTCCAGGCCTTCCCTCCCGCCTTCCGGTGGCGGGTGGTGCCCTGAACCACTCGGCGGATCGGCCGCTTGTCGGCGGCTAGGCCGGCGGCGCGCCGCCGCGGCGGCCGGCGAAGGCCCGGCGCACCATCAGATGGGCGCCGAACTGGGACAGGTTCTCCTGCGCGCCGGGTCCGAACGGATTGACCGACGGGTCGCGGCTGTCGTTGGTCACGTGGTTTTCCAGCGCGTGCTCGAAGGCCAGGTCGATGATCCAGGGCCCGCGGACCAGGCCCACGCCGGCGGTCACGTGGTCCTCGGCGATGGCCGGGAAGAGAGGTCTCAGCATGGCGTCCGGAATCGGCGTCCGGCCGTGGTTGAAGCCGAGCCGGAGAACCCAGTCGCGCGGCCGCTCGAGCTGCAGGCCGACGGCGCCCACCCACTGATCGCGCCATCCCATCCGCAGGGGCACCTGGCGGGCGGCCGGAGCCTGGGCCAGGGCCGGGTTCTCGAGGTCGATGACGACCGTCGAGATGGCGCCCGACCAGTCCACCCAGTCGACGTCGGCGGCCACCAGCACCCGCGGGCGGATGCGGTAGGCGAAGCCCAGGCCGGCCTGCTGGGGCCAGGACAGACCGCTCATCCGGCAGTCGTAGGCCACCCTCCCCAGTCCCAGCGCCGAGAGGTTCATGTACATCGTGCCGCCGTCCAGATCGAGGTCGGTCATGGAGGCGTAGGAGCTGCCGATCGTCAGGGCGCCGCGCTCGTACTGCAGCCCGACCCGGATCCCGTAGCCCACGCCCGACACGTCCTGCCCGTCCAGACCGAAGAAGAAATCACCTGGACCGTCGCCGGGGATCCCGCTGCCGTCCAGGTCGGCCCGCACCGAAGTGCTCGGAAACAGCTGCATGTCGGCGGTGGCGTAGCTCACCGGCAGGCTGACACCGAGGGTCAGGCCGTTGCCGGCGCGCCAGGCCACGGTCGGGGTGAGCTTGGCGTGCGCCAGGTGGGTGAGGGTGGCGTCGGTGGGCGGCACCGAGTTCGTAGAGAGGAGATTCGCCTGCAGGCCCCCCGCGCCCCCCATCCGGGCCGCGAACGGCGTCACCAGGCCCTGGTACTCGGCCCCCATGCCACCCTGGACGAAAAGCCCGAGTCCAAAGGTGAAGTCGCCTACGGGATGGACGTAGCCCAGGAATGGCATCGGCACCCGATCCAGCGCGTCACCGGTGTGGTTGCCGAGGGCATCGCGGTGGGTGAGCGAGGGCTCCATCATGCCGGCCGCGAACGCCAGCTCGCGCCCCTCGATACGGCCGATGCCCGCCGGGTTGATGTTCATCGACGAGGGGCTCGCGGTGAGGGCGAGATCGGCCCCTCCCATGGCGATCGATTCGGCGCCGTAGCCGATCATGTTCATGCCGTTGGCGGCGATCGCGGGCGGGGCCTGGACCATCGGCAGCACTGCCAGGCCGGCCGCCAGGGTCAGAACAGGTCCGAAATGGCTCAAGCGGGGACTCCTTTCGGGTTGATGGTCGGCCGGTGGGCGACCCCTAGTGCATGTGGGCCAGGATGACGCCGCACAGCACCGCCAGCCAGCCGCCGGCGATCGCCGTGTAGTGCAGGGCGGCCCCCTTGGAGCTCATGACGCCCTTGAACAGCGGCGACTCCTCGGCATCTGGATCGCAGCACAGCCCCTCCTTGCTGTGGGCGCCCAGAATCCGCGGCGCCAGGGCGAAGATCGCCACCGGCACGGCCGCGAAGAAGACCTTGAGGCCGAAGACGCCCAGCCGCGCGGCGTTCGCCGAGCCCTCCGCCGTGAAGTGGAGGATCAGCGCCCGGCCCACGCCCGAGACCACGAGCAGGACCACGAAGACGCGGACGATGCTGCGCACCCGCGGGATGAAGTGCACGATAAAGGTGTGCCGGGGTGCGTAGTCGAGGTGGGTCTTGAGCACCGGCAGCAGCGCGAAAGTGCCGACGAACATCGTGCCCAGGAACACCACGGCGCCGAGGACGTGGATCCAGTTGAGGGTGACATCGACTGCAGTCATATTGCCTCCTGTCTCGGACGTGAAGGTGGGCCGAGAGCTCGCCCGGCTGGGTGGTCCGAATGTGGGCCCAGGCTAAGTCGCCGCCCGAGGCGGTGTCATTGATTCGCGCCAACCCGGGCCTTGACGGATGTCAAGGTCCCGGCGCGGCCGTCCCTGGCCCGGCGCTCGGGCCGCGGACCCGCCCGCCGGCAGGCCGAGCCGCGCTCAGTAGGCCGCCAGCTCGGTCAGGGCGGCCAGGTCCCGGACGAGGATCTGATCCGAGTCGATCTCGATCACCCCTTCGCTGCGGAACGACCCGATCGTCCGGCAGACGGTCTCGGGCGACAGACCGAGGATGCCGCCGAGCTCGCGCAGCGTCAGTTTGGGGTGGATCAGGAGCGGCGCCGCCTCGCTGCCCTCGGGCGTCCTCGACAGCAGATAGCCGGCCAGCCGCGCCCGGGCGCCCGGGTTGGCCAGGTAGGTCTGGCGCTGGCGGGTGCCGACCAGCTGGCGGTGCAGGCAGGCGGCCAGGTCGAAGGCGAAGCGGGGGAGCTGCTCCATCAGCTCCTTGAGCTCCGCCGCGTCCGCCAGGCACACCTCGCTGTCGGTATGGGCCTCGGCGCTGGTGGTGTAGGCCTGGTCGAAGACCGCTTCGAAGCCGAACACGCTTCCGGCCTCGAGGATGGCGGCCACGTGCTCGCGGCCGCCGACGTCCAGCTTCACCAGCTTGACCGTTCCCTTGCGGAGGGCGAACAGGTGGGTCGCCCGGTTGCCCTCCAGGTAGAGGGTCTGCCCCTTGCGGACCCGGTTGAGCCACATCCGGTCGCAGACGGCGCGGACCGTGGTGGCGGGCAGCCCGGCCCGCAACAGGCCGTGCCAGATGACGCAGTCACGGCAGTCGCCGGTCCGGACCTTGCGGCCGGGTCCGAGAGCCGCCGGCAGGCGCTGGTCGTTCGCCAGCATGAAAACTCCACATTATTGGCCGGATGCGGACTTCGCGACCCCGCCCGAAAGGGTGGGCCGCCGGCCTCGGCGCTGGCCGCCCCGTCGAAAGGTACTGAAGGTTCGGACGGCTGATGCTAGTTTCCCGCCATGGGACGCGGTGCCCGGGAACGGCCGCTATGGGCTCCCGCTGCGGCGTTTCTGATGGCGGTGGCCGCGGTGTCGGCCCTGGCCCCGGCCCGGGCCGCCGGGCCCGAGACCGATCTGGCGCTCGATCTGCGGCTCCGCGGGGAGAGCTTCGACACCCCGCTCGCCACCCCGAACCGGGACGCGACCTACGATTTCGCCCACCTGCGGGTGCGGCTGGGGCTCGACGCCGTCTGGAAGCGGGTCACGCTCCACGGGGTGCTCCAGGCGGTGGGGTCGGCGGGGCTGCCGGCCAACGCCGGGTTCGGCATCGGGCCGGTCTACCTGGCGGCCAACCGCGGCGACACCGACCCCGGCTCGGTGCGGCTCGCCGAGCTGACCCTGGCGCTCCACGACGAGCGCTGGCGGCTCGTCCTCGGGCGCCAGAAGTGGGGCGACGGCGCCGAGACCGGGGTCGGCGTGCCCTATCTCGACGGCGTCAAGCGCCGGCGGATGGCCGAGCGGCTGGTCGGTAACTGGGACTGGGTCAACGTCGGGCGGCGCTTCGACGGCGTCTCGATCGCGGCCGAGTTCGAGCCCGTCCACCTCGCCGGCTTCGCTTTGCGGCCGCTGGCCGGCGGGGTCAACTACCGCGACGCCTTCGAGCCGCTCGACGACGTCGAGATCTACGGCGCGACGCTCACCGGGCGCTACGGCGAGTGGATCCCGAAAGCCGAGCTGCGCCTCTTCGGCATCCATTACGAGGACGACCGGCCCGGCGCCCGGACCGCGGCCGGCGGCGAGCTGTCGATCACCACCCTGGGGGTGAGCCTGCTGGCGGGCACCGAAGATCGCGACCTGCTGCTCTGGGTGGCGCTCCAGGACGGCGACTGGGGCCCGTCGGACCACCGGGCGCTGGCCTTCATCGTCGAGGCCGGCCGCCGCTTCCCCAGCGCCCCCGGGAAGCCGGCGGTGAGGATCGGTCTCGCCCAGGCCGGCGGCGACGGCGGCGGGACCGAGCACGGGACCTTCTTCAACCTGCTGCCGACCAACCACAAGTTCTACGGCTCGATGGACTACAGCGCCTTCCAGAACCTGCGTGATCTCTACGCCGAGGCGGGCTTCCGGCTGAGCGAGAAGGTCGAGCTCCAGGCCGCGCTCCACGCCTTCTCGCTGGTCGAGCGCAGCGACGCCTGGTACGGCGGCTCCGGGGCCTTCAACGACGCCGCCCTCGGGTTCGCCGCGCGGCGGCCCGCCGGCGGGTTCGCTTCGAGCGAGCTGGGTTCGGAGCTCGACCTCGAGCTGGCCTGGAAGGCGGGCAAGCGGCTGACGCTCGCCGCCGGAGGCGGCTTCTTCGCCGGCGGCGACGCCGCCGAGCAGGCGCTGCCGGTGGACGACGACGGCTCCTGGACCTATCTCCAGCTCTCTTGGAAGAATTGACGCCATGCACTACTCCGGCATCCTGATCCAGACCCGCGCCGGCGACCTGACGGCGGCGGCCGCCGAGATCGAGAAGATCCCCAACGTCGAGGTCCGGCTGGTCTATCCGGAGAGCGGCCGCCTGATCGCCGTCCAGGAGACCGCCGACGCGGCGGCCCAGGAGGAGGGCCTGCGGCGGATCCAGCGCTCCAGCCGGGTCCAATTCGCCGCCCTGGTCCACCACCTCGTCGACGGCGGCGGCGCCCTGGGCGCCGCCGGGGAGGGAACGCGATGAGCGCCACCGAGCTGTCGCGCCGCGAGCTGCTCAAGGCCACGGTCGCTGCCGCCGCGGCCTCGGCGGTGGGCCTGCCCGTCCCCGGAAGCTCGGTCCCGGGTGGCGCCGAGCTGCTCGACGAGGTCACCGGCTGGCGCTGGGACAAGGGCGTGTGCCGCTTCTGCGGAGTCGGCTGCGGGCTGCGGATCGCCACCCGCGAGGGCCGCGTGGTGGCGGTGGAGGGCGACCGCGACAACCCGGTGAACCGCGGGCTGCTGTGCGTCAAGGGCTACGCCAACGCCCAGATCCTCTACGGCGAGGACCGGCTGAGGCGGCCGCTGCTGCGGATGAAGGGCGGCAGGTTCGACAAGCGGGGCGAGTTCGTCGCGGTCTCCTGGGAGCGGGCCTTCGACGAGATGGAGCGCCAGTTCAAGCGCGTCCACGCCGAGCTGGGGCCGACCGGGGTGGGCATCATGGGCTCCGGCCAGTACACCGTGCAGGAGGGCTACGCCGCCGCCAAGCTGGTCAAGGCCGGCTGGCGGTCCAACAACCTCGACCCCAACGCCCGCCACTGCATGGCCTCGGCGGTCGCCGCCTTCATGCAGGTCTTCGGCATCGACGAGCCGTCGGGCAACTACGACGACATCGAGCTGACCGACACGGTCGTCCTGTGGGGCGCCAACATGGCCGAGATGCACCCGATGTTGTGGGCGCGCATCGTCGACAAGCGGCTCGCCGACCCCGGCTACCGGGTGGTCAACCTCACCACCTTCCGCAACCGCTGCTCGGACCTGGCCGACCTCGAGATCGTCTTCAAGCCCAACACCGATCTGGCGATCTGGAACTACGTGGCCCGCGAGATCGTGCGGCGGGGCGCGGTCGACCGCGAGTTCGTCGACCGTCACTGCGTCTTCGCCACCGGCCCCTACGACATCGGTTTCGGCATGCGCTCGGGGGCCGAGTTCGCCTTCGCCGCCGAGCGGGACACCCAGGCGCGCGAGCGCGAAGTGGTGCTGAGCCGCGCCGAGGCGATCGCCCAGCGGCGCGACCCGGCGGCCGAGCACCGGGTGGCGCAGGCCAGCGCGGCGACCGCCGGCAAGCACTGGTTGATCGGCTTCGAGGAGTTCACGAAGGCACTCGAGCCCTACACCCTCGAGTTCGTGGCCGAGCTGTCGCAGGGCGACCCGGACGAGCCGCCCGCGACCTACCGGCAGAAGCTGGTCCAGCTCGCCGACCTCTATGCCGATCCGAAGCGCAAGGCCGTCTCGTTCTGGACCATGGGCTTCAACCAGCACACCCGCGGCACCTGGGTCAACGAGCAGGCCTACATGGTCCACCTGCTGACCGGCAAGCAGGCCAAGCCCGGCAACGGCGCCTTCTCGCTCACCGGGCAGCCGTCGGCCTGCGGCACGGCGCGCGAGGTGGGCACCTTCTCGCACCGGCTGCCGGCCGACATGGTGGTCGACGACCCGCAGCACCGGGCCCGCGCCGAAGAGCTGTGGAAGCTGCCGGCCGGCACCGTCAATCCCAAGCCGGGGAGCCACATCACCAAGATGATGCGCGACCTCGAGGACGGCTCGCTCAAGTGGCTGTGGGTCCAGGTCACGAATCCGTTCCAGTCGACCGCCAACGCCAACCACTGGCTCGGCCCGGCGCGCGAGAAGGACAACTTCATCGTCGTCTCCGACGTCTATCCGACGCTGTCCTGCAAGGTGGCGGACCTCATCCTGCCGTCGGCGATGATCTTCGAGAAGTGGGGCGCCTACGGCAACTCGGAGCGCCGCACCCAGGTCTGGAGCGAGCAGGTGCCGCCGCCGGGCGAGGCGCGGAGCGACCTCTGGCAGGTCCTCGAGTTCTCGAAGCGCTTCAAGCTGGCCGAGGTGTGGGGCGCCCAGCCGGTCCCCGGGCTCGAGGCGCCCGGCTTCGAGCCCGGGCGGCTCCCGGAGGTGCTGGCGGCAGCCAGGGAGCTGGGCTACGGCCCCGAGGCGACGCTCTACGACGTGCTGTTCGCCACCCCCGCCAACCGCCGGGTGCGCTGGCCCGATGCGGTCGCCGAGGGTCGCGACAACCACACCGTCGTGCATGCGGGCATCGACTGGTTCCCGGAGAAGGCGCTGTTCGAGGAGTACGCCGCCTTCGGCCGCGGCCACGCCCACGACCTGGCGCCGTTCGACGTCTACTACGGCGACGACGTGCGCGGGCTGCGCTGGCCGGTGGTCGACGGCCGCGAGACCGCCTGGCGCTTCAACGAGGAGTACGACCCCTACGCTGCCCGGGGGTCGGGCTTCGACTTCTACGGCCCGGCCGGCAAGTCGCTGCCGCGCGGCGATCTCGACGGTGTCACCGACCCCGAGCCGGTGGCACTCGCCGGCAAGGCCAAGATCTTCTTCCGCCCGTACGCGGAGCCCCCGGAGAGCCCGGACGAGGAGTACGACTTGTGGCTCTCGACCGGCCGCGTGCTCGAGCATTGGCACTCCGGCTCGATGACCCGGCGGGTGCCCGAGCTCCACCGGGCGGTGCCGACGGCGCAGCTCTTCATCCATCCCGCCGACGCGAAGGAGCGCGGCCTGGCCCGCAACGACCTGGCCTGGATCGACTCGCGCCGCGGCCGCATCCAGGCGCGGGTCGAGACCGCGGGCCGCAACCCGGTGCCGCGCGGCCTGGTCTTCGTCCCCTGGTTCGACGAGGGGGTATTCATCAACAAGGTGACGCTCGACGCCACCTGCCCGATCTCCAAGGAGACCGATTTCAAGAAATGCGCCGTCAAGGTCTACAAGGTCTGATCCGCGTCGGCGGGCCGGCGCTCCTGGTGCCGGCGCTCTTCGTCACGGTGCCGCTGATGACGGCGCCGCTGGCTCCGGGAGCGTTGGCCTCCGGCGACGTCGCGACGACGGGGGAGCCGGCCACCGAGCAGGCCCAGGCTCAGGCCGCGCCGATCGCGGACGTCGAGCTGGGGCTGAGCCGCGGCTCGGTCTTCGATGTGCCCTCGCCGCCACCGGTGGTGGAGAACGAGGCCGAGCCCGGCGAGTCGGTCCGCCTGCCGCGCGCCTACCCCGGCGCCCCGGCCCTCGTCCCGCACGCCGTCGCCGACCTGCTGCCGATCACCCGGCGGGACAACCTCTGTCTCGACTGCCACGCGGTGGAGATCGAGGAGCCCGGCGAAGGCGAGCCGACGCCGATCCCGGAGAGCCACTACCTCGATCTCCGCAACGCCCCCGGCGTGCGCCGGGACGCCGTGGCCGGCGCGCGCTACAACTGCCTGAGCTGCCACGCCGCGCCGACCGCCGCGGCGCCGCTGGTCGGCGATCCGGGCGGGTCGTAGATCCGCGGCCCGCAGCGCCCTGTCCGCCTGGACCGTTCTGCGGCGATGCCGCGACCGATGCAGTAGATTGGCCCGCCGAGATCCCAGGGAGGCGTCATGTCGATCCGACCCGTCAAGCGTTTGATCAAGGCCAAGCCGACCGTCGAGGGCGCCGGCGTCCAGCTCCGCCGCGCCTTCGGCTTCGGCAACACCAGGGACTTCGATCCCTTCCTGCTGCTCGACGACTTCCGCAACGAGCGGCCCGAGGACTACCTGGCCGGCTTCCCGTGGCACCCGCACCGCGGGATCGAAACCATCACCTACGTGCTCGCCGGCACCGTCGACCACGCCGACAGCCTGGGCAACGCCGGCGCCATCGCCGCCGGCGACGTCCAGTGGATGACCGCCGGCAGCGGCATCATCCACCAGGAGATGCCGCACGGCGACGCGAGCGGCCGCATGCACGGCTTCCAGCTGTGGGCCAACCTGCCCTCCTCGCTCAAGATGACGGCACCGCGCTACCAGGACGTCAAGGCCGCCGACGTCGCCGAGGTCACCGAGGACGACGGCACCCGGGTGCGGGTGATCTGCGGCGAGTTCTGGGGTGCCAGGGGCCCGGTCGACGGCATCGCCGCCGAGCCGATCTATCTCGACGTCTCGGTGCCGCCCGGCAAGCGCCGCACCCTGCCGGTGGAGAACACCCGCCACGCCTTCGCCTACGTCTTCGCCGGCTCGGGCCGCTTCTGCAACGCCTCCGAGCCCCTGGCCGTCCCCACCGAGGGCGTCGGCTGGGCCGAGACCGCGCCCTCGGAGGAGGCCGACAACCGCTCGCTGGTGCTCTTCGACAGCGGCGACGAGGTGACCGTCCAGGCCGGCGAGCAGGGCATCCGCTTCCTGCTGGTCTCCGGCCAGCCGATCCAGGAGCCGGTCGCCTGGTACGGCCCGATCGTCATGAACACCCAGGCCGAGCTGCGCCAGGCCTTCGCCGAGTTCCAGGCCGGCACCTTCCTCAAGCACGGCTGAGCGGCCCCGCAGGTCGCGGGAACTACCGGACCGGCAGCGGCGGGGGGCCGTCGGGGATGTAGGCGCGGTAGGTGAAGCCCGCCGTCTGCTCGGCGAACTCCTGGCGGATCGCCTGGCGGGCCGCCTCGTCCTCGAACAGCTCGACCATGATCGCGGCCAGCGCCTTGGCGGCGTGGAGCATTCCCTTGTGGCCGATCGACATGCCGCCGGCGGCCACCACCGGCCAGGCGTGCCAGGGGGCCTCGGCCGGGGCGGTGGTGACCGAGAGGTGCAGGGTGGGCACCCGCCAGCTGACGTCGGCGACGTCGGTCGAGCCGCCGTCGGGCTCGCCGGGGTTCTCGTCGAACGGCTCGAGCTCGCCCTTGAGGCCCAGCTCCTCGACCCCGGTGGCGCGCTGGATGGCGCGCGCGAACTCCTGCTCCTCGCCGGTGAACTCGAGCGGCCCCAGCCACTCGAGGTTGCGGTAGACCAGCCGCTGCCCGGTCATGTTGGCCAGCATCTCGTAGTCGCCGGACTGGACCCGGAGGTCGGCCTCGACGCCGGCCGCCATGGCGGCGCCGGCGGCGATCGCCCGCACCCGCTCGAGCAGCCGGTCGACCCCGGTGTGTTTGGAGTCGCGCAGCCAGCACCAGAGCCTGGCCCGCTCGGGCACGACGTTGGGGACGTCCCCGCCTTCCACGATCGCGTAATGCATGCGCACCGTCGGCCGGACGTGCTCGCGCATCTGGTTGAGCGCGAAGGTGAACAGCTCCAGGGCGTCGAGCGCGCTCCGCCCGTTCCACGGGTCGTAGGCGGCGTGCGCCGTGCGGCCGCGGAACTCGACCGCGAAGTCGACCAGCGCCTGGCTGCTCTCGGTGTCCGAGCGGATCTCGTTGCTGGGATGCCAGGCGAGCGCCACGTCGACGTCGTCGAACAGCCCCTCGCGCACCATGTAGAGCTTGCCGCCCACCGACTCCTCGGCCGGGGTGCCGTAGAGCCGCACCGTCCCCGTCAGCTCGCCGGCCGCGATCAGCTCCTTGATCGCCACCGCCGCCCCGAGACTGGCGGCCCCGAACAGGTTGTGGCCGCAGCCGTGCCCCGCCGCCCCCGGCTCGAGCGGCTCCTTGTCGGGCTGCGCCTTCTGCGAGATCCCGGGCAGCGCGTCGTACTCGCCCATGATCCCGATCACCGGCCGCCCCTCGCCGTAGGTGGCGACGAAGGCGGTGGGCAGGCCCGCCACCCCGCGCTCGACCCGGAACCCCGCCGCCGCGGCCGCGGCCGCCAGCAGCGCCGCCGAGCGCGTCTCGCGAAGCGCCGTCTCGGCGAAGCGCCACACCTGATCGGCGATCTCCACCAGCGCCTCGTGCTGCGCCTCGACCGACGCGACCGCCGCCCCCTTCTTCTCCTCGAGCCCGGCCGCCGCTAGCGGCGCGGCCAGGGTGGTCGTCGTCAGAGCTGCAGCGATGATCGCTTGCCGGTTCATGGGCCCTCCTGGTGGTCGATTCCGGAAGCGTGGATTGTACCGCCCCGCAAGGCCTTGAAAATTCTCTTGACAGCGGGCGCCAGGGGATTACGATCCGCGGCCGCATCGAGGGATGCAAGGGCCGACAGAGGAGGGTCCCGGCGTGTCGAACGGTTGGCGACTGGATCTTCGGAGGGCAGGAGCCCGCGCGATCGCCCTGGTTCCCCTGCTGGCCTGGGCCGCGACGGTGGGTAGCCAGCCGGGCGTGGCGCAGGCGCAGGATGTTCAGCGCTTGCTGCCGTGGCTCGAGCTGCCGTCTGCCTGGGTACGGACGGTCCAGGAGGGCGTCGTGGCGGTCGTTCCCGACGATCTGCCGCCGGGGGCCTCGCTGCTCCTCCTGGTCGAGCCGCCGTCCATCCCCGAGGCGGCGCTGGCGGCCGACTACCTGGCGGCGCTGGCCGACCTGGGGCCATGGACTCCGATCGGCGAGCCGGTGGAGGCCGAGCTGCCCAGCGGCTGGGCCTTCCGGCAGGGTGTCGGCGTGGCCGAGCTCGACGGCGTCCGCTACACGGCCCTCACCGCGGTCGCGCGTCACGGTGGCAGGCGGGTGCGCTTCTGGGTGCTGGCCGACAGCGACGACACCTTCAATCGGTACCAGACCGACATCGGCAACGCGATCGGAAGCGTCCAGGGCCTGACCCTGGCGCCTGAGCCGGCCCCGGGCACGGCGGCCGCGGCGCCGGCCGCCGCCGGCGCATCCCGGCTCCCCGCCGGCTTCGGAGCGGGCGTCTCCGGCGTCTACGTCGGCGTCGAGCGCGGCCTCGGCGCCGGCGCCGGAGCGGGCGGCCAGGAGCTGAGCCTCGATCTGTCGACCAACGAGCCGGACGTCCGGGCCTCGCCCGGGGCGCCCCAGACGCAGCTCACGATCTCCGACTACGAGGAGGTCGACGTCTTCTTCCCGGACGGCACCTACCGGCGGCGGCTGCCGATCCGGGGCCTGGGGTCGGACCTGGGCTGGGAGCGTGCCCAGCAGTCGGCGTTGTGGGGACGCTGGTCGCGGCAGGGCAACCAGGTCATCGCCCAGCGCGGCTCGTACAGCGCCGTCTACACGGTGCAGGGCGACGACCTGGTGTCGGATCGGGGCCGGCTGTGGAGAAAGCTGCCGCCGCCGTCGCAGGCGCGGCTCGACGGTTCGTTCGCCCGCGAGGACTATCGCGATGCCACGGCGCCGCGGCTCGTGCTCCATCCCGACGGCCGCTACGAGGACCGCGGCGGCTTCCTGCGCATGGTCGGCTCGGTCTGGCACCTGGTGGTGCCGGACGGCGACGCCCGGCTCGCCAGTTGGAGCCAGGCCGAGGTCGACCGGGCGATGGCGGCGGGCGGCGGGACCTACACCTTCGACGCCTTCACGCTGACCCTGAGCGACGGCGACGGCCGGGTCTGGCGGATCAACGCCTACCTGCCGCCCGGGGAGACCCTGCCGCGGCCCCGGCGGCTGGTGATCAACGGCCGCCCGCTGGTCCGTGACTGAGAGGGAGAATTCCCGGTGCCCAATCGTCCGTCGCTTCTCGCACTGGCCTGCGTCGTCTGCGTAGCGCCGCCTGCGGCTCCGCAGGCCACCGACTGGAGACTGTGGGACTCCGTCGACCGTATCTCGGGCCAGGCGACCACGGAATGTTTTGCCGACCGCCGTCGCGACGACGGTTTCGACCGGGAGGTCGCCGAGTCACGCGAGACGGCCACTCTCCGATTCGAGCTCGAGCGGCAGCCGCCCCGCGGGGTCTACACGGGATCCACCCATTGGCAGGCAGTGCGAGTCCAGGTCAGCGGCGAAAGGTCTTCCTCGCGGAGCTCGTCGTCGACCACCTCGCGACAGAGCTACTCCGAAACGGGCAGCTTCTCGCAGGAGCTCCGCGATTTCGAGAACTCGGTGCGACTGACACTCCACTGGGATTCCGGCCGCTGGCAGCTCCTGCTGCCGGAACAGCTCGAGGAGCCGTTCGAGCTCGATGTCGAGTGGAGTCAGTGGAGCACCGCGCACAGCGAGAGCGGATCGGACACCACGACCAGCTCGAGCTTCTGCAACGTCGTGTTCGATGGCATTGCGCCGAGTCGGATCGGGACGCTGACCACGGATCACGAGCACATGAATCACGAGGAGGACGGGAGCGGCAGCAGCGGCAAGCGAGGCCGCGCCACGCTTCAGCCTGGGCCGAGCGACGTCGAGCTCTCGGTCACGATCGACGGCTACGACGACTGGCGTCCGCTCGGCTCGATCGACAATCCCGCTGCAGCCGGCAATCACCTGGTCGCCAGGGCGGTGCTGAGGCCGAAGATCGGGAGGGAGTCGGCCGCTCCTCCGGAGGTCGAAAAGCTCGTGTTCGAGTTGATCGGGACCTCCAGCGAGCCCGGCGTGACGATGAACTGGCCGCTCGGGGCGAGCGACGAGGAACCCGATCTACGCCTGGCAATCGAGCCCTCGAGTCCGGGCCCGGTCGGCGAGAGGGGCCAGAGCCTCGAGGTGCCCGATCCGCCGGCCGGCGCCGGCGGTTGGCCGTGGGCGGCGGCCCGGATCGAGTCGTTCGACTTCGGCGGCACCAGCGAGCTGCGCGTCGTGGCGGTCCTCGAGGACGGCCGCCTGATCGACGGCCGGCTCGAAGGCGGGGCCGCAGCCTCCGGCGAGATCCTGATCCCCAAGCGGCGTCCTGGCACCTGGATCGCCGATGCCTGGCGTGCCGCGAAGCAGGTCGGGCAGCTCGCGGACAACGACGACTCGGAGGACGAGCCGGCCGGTGACGGCGACCAGGGCGACGGCTTCACGCTCTACGAGGAGTACCGCGGCTTCGCCATGCGACGCAGCGGCGAGAAGCGCGTCGAGGGAGACCCGAAACGAAAGGACTTCTTCATTCTCAACCTCATCGGCGCCGACGCCTGGCCGGGCATCCAGATGTTCGAGGACGCCACGCGACTGCGGGTCCATCGGCTCCTCGATCCGAGCGAGATGTCGGTAGAGCTGCGGGTCATGAACGGCAATCACCGCGACTCGGCGCACCTCGTCGACCAGCACGGTGTGGTCGTGAGAACGCTAACGCGGGAGAAGATGGGTCACCGGGGAGCGGAGGCGTTCGTCCTGGCGAGCGGCCACTTCGCCGCGAAACCGGCTACCGTCGAGCACGTCGGCATGCCCTCTCGCAACGACCCGGACTCGGATGCAGCGAAGCCCTGGAATCTGGCCGCAGCCGATCTGGTGACTGCATTCGACATGACCCTGGTCCACGAGCTCCTGCACACGATCGGGGTCGATCATCATGGCCAGGGCGACTACAGTCTGCGGTTCCGCTATCTGCCGGCCGTCTATTGGGCCAACGCGTCCAAGGGGCAGATGTACGTCGTCGCTTCTCCGCTGTGGCGGCCGGTGGAGATCCGCGAGGAGGCGACGGGAGCCAACTGGGCCGACCGAATCGGTCCGGCGTTCGAGGCGATCTTCGACAACATCGTGCGCGCGCACGTCGCCGAGGCGAACCTGCCTCCGGGAACCCGCTTCGCGGATCTCGACCAGCAGACCAAGAACGATCTCGTCTACCTTCTCCCCGAGTTTCACTGGCAAATCGGCGTCGAGAACGGCCAGCACTCCGGGAACGAGCAGTGCCCGATGCGATACGGCTTCGCTCAGGCCTATCCGGCGCATAGGCCGCGCCAGGGCCCGGCGGTCCCCCAATCCAGCGCGCCGCACGAGATCTACTACCTCGTGCCGCCGGGGAGCGAGGACATCGGCATCGAGATCTGCACGGCGCGCGGCGGAACGGGAGTCAATTCGCCCAACCGGGCGCCGCAGTCGCGCTACGGTGACGCGGCCGAGAACTTCGGAAACTGCGCCGCGCAGATCTGCGTGAACGACGCCGTGCCGCCACACGACATGGGCGTCGAGCGAGCCAAGAGGTGACACGAGTGACGGCAGAGAGCAATCCGAAGACCTCGAGAAGACTCCTGATGGCCCGCCGCGTGGCCGCCCTTGCACTCGCGGGGACCTGGACCTGGCCGCTCCTCGCGCAGCCCGCATCGCCAATCCTCGGAATCTCCGTGCGGGGCGTATCGGACGGCGTCGTCGAGAACGGAGAGCCGCTGCGCATCGCCGTGCAGCTTCGCGCCGGCGATCGGCAAGCAGAGCAGGTCGTTGTCTCGCCGGCAACGGGCACCTGGGCCGACGCGATCACGGTCGAGCTCTTCGACGCGCAGGGTCGCGCGACCGGCGTCCGCGCCCGATCGATCGGAGTCCCCGACCGGCCCGGCGCGACGGTGGGCGGGACGCTCGCGGCCGGCGGCCTGTGGCGCCTGGAGCCCGAGGCGACTCGGACTCTGGCGCCGGGACCGTACTTGCTGCGCGCGACGCTCACCGTGGCGGCCGCGGCACCCGGCACCGGCGGCTGGACCGGCGAGGCCTCGTCGCAATCTGTCGAGCTCCGACTGGTGGCGCCGAGCGAGGACCCCGAGCGGCGAGGGCAGCGCGCTCTGGCGCTGGCTCACGATGCGCTCCTCGACGACCGGCCGCAAGAAGCCGCGGCGATCGTCGATGAGCTCCTCGCCGATCAACCGGACAACCTGCGCGCCTGGCTGGTGCGTGCGGCGGTCAGCGAGCGTGCGGGCAACGTCGCCGGCGCGCTGCTTGCCGTAGGCCGGGCCCAGACCATCTACCGAGAGTCGAAGCCGGCCGAGCCGCACGCCGAGCTCGAGGCCATCCAGTCGCGCCTGATCCTGGCGCTGGAGACCGGGGACCCGAGGACGATCGCGGCGGCGTCGGATGCTCGGTGGACATGGCCTCCCAGGGACCTGCTCCCGCGCTCCGGGATGGAGGGCATGCCGGTGTCCGGGTCTGCGGTCACGGCCGCTCAGATGGCTGAGCAGCCGGCCCCGCCTGCTGCCGACCCCCCGTCGGCCGCGGCGGCGATTGCGGTCGGCGCGCCCGAGCCGCCGGCTCCCCGGGCCGGTGCGCCCGCAGTCAGCAAGCCAACCGTCGTCGGGCTCGGAGAGCCGAGCGAGCGGGAGATCCTGGAGGACCCGCGAGGCCAGTGGGCCACCCGCGCCACGGCCAGCAGCGAGTACGGTCGCGAGCGCTACAACGCCGCCCAGGCGACCGGCCCGCCGAACGTTCCGGGCTACTCCGACCATCCGAGCGCCTGGTGCCCGAGCGGTGCGGCGGGCGGCCCGGAGTGGCTCGAGGTCGGCTTCGGGCGCGCGGTGCGCGCCACCGAGCTCAGGGTGCGTCAGACGCTGACCCCGGGCAGCCTGGTCAAGGTCGAGCTCGTCGACCCGGACGGCGGCTCGCGGGTGCTCTGGGAGGGCACCGATCCCCACCTCTACCCCGGCAACGAGGTCGCCTGGTTCGTGCTCCGGTTCCCGCCGCCGCCGGCCCCGGTCGACCGCGTCAGGCTAAGCTTCGACATCGGGCGCCGGCCCGGCTGGAAACAGATCGACGCCGTCCAGCTCGTCGGCGACTAGTGGACCGTAACGGATGAAATCGTAGTGGATGATCGAGTCCTCGGTTTCGAGGTCAAGGCGCGGCGACGCAGGCATAGCGGGAC
>JBFGCA010000064.1:0-26979 GCA_041567315.1 Thermoanaerobaculia bacterium
GTTCGCCGGCGTCTACGTGCCCATGCTCGCCACCAACATCCTGCGCGGCAACGAGGCCGGCCATCCGGAGATCCGGCTGCGGGGCATCGGCGTCGGCGACGGCTGGGTGGACCCCATCGTCCAGCAGGCCACCTATGGCGATTACGCCTACGCCCACGGCCTGGTCGGCCGGGTCGAGAGGGAGGAGGTGGATTGCCTCTACGCCGCCTGCGCCAGGGCGATCGAGGACTCCGGGCCGGTCGCATCCCGCCACGCCGACAAGGTCTGCAACAGGATCGAGGAGTACGTCACCGCCGTCAGCGGCGGCGCCAACGTCTACGACGTGCGGCTGATCGGCGACTACGACTTCGACCTCATCGGCCGCTACCTCGACCAGCCGCAGGTGCGGGCCGCCCTGCGGGTGGCACCCGCCGTCAAGAAATGGCACGACACCTCGAAGCGCGTCGCCCATCTCCTCGAGCTGGGGGAGCAGAACTCGGCGGCCCACCTCTACCCGCCCTTGTTCGAGGCCATCGACGTGCTGATCTACAACGGCATCTACGACATGGACTGCAACTTCATGGGCACCGACGCGTGGCTCGGCCGGCTCGACTGGTCGGACCGCGACGACTTCCTGGACCGGCCCCGAACGCCGTGGATCGTCGACGGTGAGGTGGCCGGTCACGTCCGCTCGGCCGGCCGCCTGACCCAGGTCCTCGTCGCCGGCGCCGGCCACCTGGTGCCGATGGATCAACCGGCGCGGGCGCTCGCTCTCTTCGAAGGCTTCGTCCGCCACGACCTCCGGCCTGACGACTAAACCAGATAGCGATCGGAAAACGGTTCAACCAACTGGCCTCGACTCGAAGAGCCAGAAAGGGGAAATGAGAATGGCAGCAGACGACCCCGTCCGGACGCAGAAGAGAACCCCCGTGGACGCGATCCACGATCAGATGGACGCCAATCCGCACTACCCGTTCAACGTGCTGAGCGCCTGGCTGCCGCACCCGAGCCATCCCGCCATGGCGAAGTTCCTGAAGTCCGTGCTCGAGGCCAAGCCCACCGAATGGGCGCCGTCCGTCAAGGCGATGGACAAGCTGCTGACGGACGATCCGGCGCTCAGCTTCCTGATCAACGACGCCTGCCGGGCCAACGGCACGCTCGTGGCCACCCAGGAGTCCGCCGCGGAGGAGGACAAGGTGCATCTGCCTCCTATCGCCAGCAAGGACGACCTGCTCAAACTCTTCAACACGCTGCTGACGACGACGCCGCAATACGTCGACGACGCGCTGGTCGGCCTGCCGTTCTCGGCGCTGGTCGTCGGCATCGATCCGACGCTGAGCGGCATGACCCTCTTCCGGCTGCCGATGTTCAACGAGAGAATGGCCGCCATCCTCAACGACTGGCACACCTACCTGGGCTCGTCGGCCTCCAACTGGGTCTTCGCCAAGGAGGGCGAGCAGTGGTTGTCCCCGCAAGCGAAGCAGAGCTACCAGTTCGAAGACTGGCAGACCGACAATTCCGAGCCCCCCTACTGGGACAATTGGAACAACTTCTTCACCCGGCAGTTCAAGGACCGGGACCGTTTGCGGCCGATCGCGGCGCCGGACGACAACCAGATCGTCATCAGCGCCAACGACGGCTCGCTGTTCCGCTGGGACGACAACCTCGCGCCCCAGGAGGTCTACTGGTTCAAGGACATGGCGTATTCGCTGGAGGACATTCTCAGCACCAGCAACCCAAAGGATCAGAAAACCATCGACGACCATCGCCTTCTCGAGCTCTTCACCGACGGCACCATCTTCCAGACCTATCTAAACCCCTACAACTTCCACCGCTGGTGGTGCCCGGTGAACGCCAAGGTTCTCTTCGATCCGATCACCGTTCCCGGCGACTATTTCAACAAGCTGATCATTCCCGACTACGCTGGCGCGAGCACCGCATCGCTTCCCTACCTCGTGCAGGTCAACGCGCGCGGGCTGATCGTCTTCGAGACCGACGACTACGGTTACGTCTGCTGCATCCCGCTGGGAATGAGCGAGGTCTCGAGCATCGCCTTCGACAGCGAAATGACGGCGGGCAAAGAGGTCACGAAGGGGAAGGAGATGGGGAAGTTCCAGTACGGCGGCTCGTCCTACGTCATGATCTTTCAGAAGCTCCCGGGCAAGAAGCTCCTCTTCTACAGCGGCTCGGGCGAGATCTATGACAAGCGTCCCGTCCTGCCCAAGAGCAGCGCCGGAACCGGCGGCAACGTCACCCTCATCGGATCGCAGATCGGCAAGTGGGAAGACGTCGACTTCACGGTCGATTCGACCCTGCCCTGGCAGAACTCCGGCTACGTGAACAGCGGCAAGCGCTACAAGATCGCCTACGTGGGCGGGCTGTGGACCGCGAACCCGGCCGTCAACAACGGCAATCTCTACGGCCCGGGCGGGTCGTCGGTCATCGCGACCCAGAAGGGCTATCCGTTCGTGGGACAGCCGGAGGGCGCGCTCATCGCCAGGATCGGGAACAACTCGCCCTTCCTGGTCGGCGACGCGACCGTCCAGACGCCCCCGGGACAGACCGGCCAGCTGCAGTTCTGCATCAACGATGACCTCAAGGCGCTCTACGGCGCGGGTCTGACGGACAACGAGGGCGCGATCACGGTGTCGATCACGCCGGTCAGCTAGGAGCGAGGAGCGACACGAAAAGAGACCGCCCCCGGAGGGGCGGTCGAAGGGAGCTTCAGCGCCCGGTCGGTGAGACCGGTCTCGCCGAGGACCACGGTGAGGTTCGCCTTGTCGGCGACCTTCTCCAGGACCTCCAGCTCGCGCAGGCGCATGAGCGCCGGGTTGGAGTCGAAGATCCGGGCGGTGTTGGCCTGCGACCGCATGGCCGCGGTCTCCTCGCGCCGGGTGACGAGGTCGGCCTCGGCGGCCTTGCGCGCCTCGGTCACCCGGTTGAGGATGGCCTTCATGTCACCCGGCAGGATGACGTCGCGGATGCCCAGACCCCGGAAGGCTCGAATCGCTCGTTGCGATGCTCGCGCTCTAGCAGCCCGTGGTGGAAGTCGGTCGGGTCGGCTGGCGAGCGCGGCGGGGCCGGATGCCAGGCGACGCTACGCAGGCAATGCCGGGCCATTGTCGAGGAGCGGCAACGCCGCAGACGGCTCCGCCCCGCCGCCAGACGGGCGGGCGGACTTCCACCACGGGCTGCTAGGTGGTCTCCCCCGTCTCCGACGCCGCGCCGCGCTCAGGCGAAACGGACGCCCAAAGCCTGCCCGTCCGGCTCGCGACGCCAGCCGGCCGGCAGGTCGGAATTATGTGTTTCTGCGAGCACATGAACCGAATCGCTCCAGTTCGGAGACCGCGGAGTCTGCACACTCGGGCTTCGCTTGTCAACCCGGCTGCGGCCGATGAGCTGGCTCGTTTTGTCCCGGCGCCGGCTACGGCAAGGCGACCAGGGTCCAGGTTCCCGGTGCCGTGTACCGGGTGTCGACCCAGCCGCCGCTGTCGATGTCGAAGGGCGCGCACAGCCAGGCGCCTTCGGCGGTGTCGCCGCCGGCGAAGACGCCCGCGAGCAGCGACAGCTCGCGCCAGAAGCGGCCCTCGGCGCCGGCATTGACCGGGATCTCGATCTCGACGCGATTCGGAGCGATCGAGCGCACCACCACCGCCCCGTGGACGTCCGGCACCAGCGAGATCCCGTTGCCCGCCGCGTCGAGGACCGTTCGTTCGAGGTGTCCGCCGTGCACCCCGTCGTACTCGAGCACGCCCGGCGACGAGCGAGGGTTCGGGCCGAGCTCGAAGATCAGGTCCATCCGGCAGGAGACCTTGGTGCCGTCGGCCTCCGTCGACGCCGCCGATCCCGTCAGCCCGAAGCGCGCCGGCAGCGGCCGCGGGGTGTCCCCGGGCGCGGTCGGGCTGCTGCCGTCGCAGTTCAGCAGGAACAGCAAGCCGGCCGCCAGCACCGGGCCCCACCACCGTCCCTCGCAGCTCCGGCGGCGCGTGCCAACCGAGCTCTTCACGGACGTACGATAGCGCCTTGCGCCCCGGCGTCAAGAGAGGGGTGTCCCCCGGGCTGCTAGCGGTCGAGGAGGCTGCGGGCGCGAACGGTAAAGGAGCGGGCGACGTGGCCAGCGAGCTTCAGGCGGTCGCCGACCGAGGCGGAGCTGCGGGAGCCGGTCTCGCCGAGCAGCTCCTGGAAGTACTGCTGGCGGACCTTGTAGCGCTGGAGCTTGCCGGAGGAGGTCTTGGGCAGGCTGCCCGGCTTGAGGCAGAGGATCTCCACCGGGCGGGTGAACAGCGCCTGCTGGACGGCGTCCTCGACCTCGCCGGCCAGCCGGTCGAGGTCGGCGCTGCGGGTCTCGAGGGCGATCACCAGCTCCTCGCCGTCGTGGCCGGGGCGCGAGAAGGCCGCCACGTTGCCGCGCCGGACGCCCTCGACTTCGGCCACCACCCACTCGACGGCCTGCGGGTGGACGTTGCGGCCGTTGAGGATGATGAGGTCCTTGACCCGGCCGGTGACGTAGAGCTCGCCGTCGCGCAGATACCCCAGGTCGCCGGTCCGCAGCCAGCCTTGTTTCCAGGTCGCCGCCGAGGCCTTGGGGTTGCCCCAGTAGCCGGTGGCCAGCGACGGACCGCGCAGGTAGATCTCGCCCTCGCGCCCCTCGGGCGCCGGCTCGCCGGAGCGCGTCCGCACGGCGACCTCGTGACCGGGGAAGGCCACCCCGCAGGAGACGTGCTCCTCGGCCGGCTCGCCATCGCGGGCCCCTTCGGCCACCCGGTCGTTGCGGAACCGCCGGCGGTCCACCCGCCGCACCCGCATCTCCTCGGGGAGCGGCTTCATGGTCACCGCCAGGGTCGACTCGGCCAGCCCGTAGGCGGGCAGCACGGCGCTCGCCGGCAGGGCGCACTCGCGCCCGAAGAGCTGGCTGAACTCGCGCACCGTCGCCGGGTGGACGGGCTCGGCGCCGCAGCCCAGGGCCTTGACGCAGGACAGGTCCCAGCGCTCGAGGTCCTGGGGCCGGGCGCGCCGCATGGCCAGCGCGAAGGCGAAGTTGGGGGCGAAGGAGATGGTCGCCCGGTGGTTGTGGATGGTCTCCATCCACACCGAGGCGTTCTTGACGAAGCGCATGGTGGGGATGAAGACCACCGAGACCCCCCAGGCCACCGGCCCCAGCACGAAGCCGACCAGCCCCATGTCGTGGTAGAGCGGCAGCCAGCTGGCGCCGCTGTCGCGCTCGGGGTGCATCTCCAGCCCGGCGCCCATGAAGCCCTGGATGTTGGCGAGCAGCGAGCGGTGGGTGACCATCACCCCGCGCGGATCGGTGGTCGAGCCCGAGGTGTACTGCAGGAAGGCCAGATCGTCGGCGCCGAGGCTCGGATAGCGGGGCGCGCCGTCGGCGCTGGCCAGCTCCTCCACCGGGGTGACGCCGGCGAGCGAAGGCACGTCCTCGACCAGACCCCAGAGGATCTTCTGGAGCCGGGCCGAGGCCACCAGCGCCCGCACTCCCGAGGAGTTGAGGATGGCGGTGGTCTGCTGGCAGTAGCTGTCCAGGCTGCCGAGGTACAGCGGCGGGTACATGGGGACCGGGACCACTCCCAGCCGCAGCGCCGCCAGAAAGGTGAGCACGAACTCCTCGGGCTCGATGACCACCATCCCCAGCCGGTCGCCCTTGGCGAGACCCAGCCCCTGCAGGGCCGCTGCGCGCCGCGCGGTCGCGGCCTCCATCTCGAGGAAGCCGTAGCGGGTCTCGCGCCCCTTGAGGTCCTGAAAGGTGAAGCCGTTGTCGGGATAGAGGTGCCCGACCTCGGCGATCGCCTGCGCCAGGGTGGTCCAGGGTTCCATCACGAGTCCACCGCCGCCGAGCGGCCCCCGATCTCACCGGTCATGACGTCGGATAGCCCGTCGGCCTCGTCGGCCAGCGCCGCGGCCAGCTCGGCCTGCAGCTCCGCGGACATCTCCTCGGCGGGGGCGGCGGCCGCGGCGGCCGCCCGGCGCGCCCGCGCCCACAGCGAGCGCCGGGTCAGCAGCACCGCCAGCACCAGGCAGACCGCGGCGCCGGCTGCCGGCGCCCAGCCGGCCCCGGGCTGCGAGACCAGGATCTGCAGCCCCATGAGCGGCAGCAACGCCACCAGAACCCACTGCACGGGCGCCGCCACCGGGGTGCGGAAGGGCCGCCGCGCCTGGGGCTTGCGCCGCCGGAGCACCAGCACCGCCAGCATGAACGCCCCGTAGACGAAACAGATGATCGAGGCGCCGATCACCGCCGCCAGCAGCTCGGCCTGGTTGGCGACCACCAGCACCGAGGAGGCCATGGCCAGCACGCCGAGCAGCAGGATGGCGCCCACCGGCGCGCCGGTGCGGATCGAGCGCCGCGCGCACCAGCCGGGCAGGTTGCCCTCCCGCGACAGCGCGAAGATCAGCCTCGAGCCGCCCATGATGCCGGCGTTGAAGGTCGAGAAGATGGCCGACACCGACAGCGCCAGCGCGAAATAGGGGCCGCGCGGGCCGTAGAGCGCCCCGAAGTAGAGCACCTGCGGCACCGGCGTGCCGGCGATCGACGGGCGGCTGAGCTGCGAGGCGGCGCCAAGGGTGAACAGACAATAGGTCAGCGCCAGGATCGCCACCGCCACCGGCATCGACCAGGGGATCTTCCTCTGGTACGAGCTGGGCCGCAGCCCGAGCGGGGTGACCCACTCGAAGCCCATGTAGAGAAAGACGGCCATGCCGGCCAGCGCCGGTAGCAGCATCAGGCCCTCGGCGCTGCCGCCGGAGTCCAGCAGCCCGCCGGCCGCCCACAGCCCGGCGGTCTCGAGCTTGCTCGCGGCCAGACCCAGCACCCCCGAGACCAGGATCACCAGGATGCAGCCGCTGGCGGTCAGCATCTGCATGGTCCGCGGCAGCTCGAAACCCGCCAGGTTGATGGCCATCACGAAGAGCAGCAGCCCCAGCACGGTGGGCACGGTCGGAGCGGCCGGGAAGACCGCGCCCACCACCCGCGCGAACATGTAGCTCTCCATGCCGGCGATCACCACCACGAAGATCAGATAGAGGTAGACCAGGATCAGCGAGCTCTGATCGCCGAAGGCCATCTTCAGATAGGTGCGGATGCCGGGGGCCGAGGGGTACATGCTGGCCAGCTCGCCCACCGACAGGGCGATCACCGCGCAAAAGGCCCCAGCCAGCACCACGCCCAACACCACCCACAGGCTCGAGGCGACCTCGAACAGCCCCGAGATCATGGTGAAGACGCTGGTGGCCAGCGCCATGCCGGCGCCCACCGACAGATAGAAGAAAAGCTCGCGCAGACCCTTCATCGGGTCTCACCTGGCGGCCGGGAGCCGGCCCTCAGGACAGCTTCTTCTTCCACATGACAAAGGCGATGGCCTCGAGCTTGACCTTGTCGCGATCCTGGGAGAAGACGGCGAGGCTGCCGTCGACCAGCGCCCGGGCGGGATCGTAACGACCCGAGAAGATGTCCTTGAGGACGTCCTCGTCGGCCTGCAGATGGACCAGATCGTCGGCGTCCTCGTCGTAGCCGTTGGCCTCCACCTGCTGGACGTCGGTGATCTGGCGGTCGCGCACCACCAGCGCCCACTTCTCACCGGTGTCGGTGGAGTCGAGCAGCACGAAGCGGTCCCAGTTCCTGGTCAGCTTCTCCACCCGGCTGTCGCAGTTGAACATGCTCTGAAACTCGTGGAGAACGCCAGGCAGGTCGAGTCCTTGTGAGGCCCACATTTTTTTTCAGCTCCGCTTTCGTTTGATAGATCAGATCCAGGGCTGCGGCAGGCCCAGGATCTGGGTGCCGATGACCACCTTGACGGTGTCGTCGGCCGGTCCCATCACCGAGCCGGCGCGGCCGTCGCGGTAGCAGCGCTCGACCGGATGGCCGCGCTTGTACCCGCTGCCGCCGCAGACCTGGAGCGCTTTGTTGGTGACCTGGATCGCCATCTCGCAGGCCGCCGGCTTGAGCGACGCCACCTCGACGAAGAACGGGTCGTCGGGGTTGTCGCGAACGATGTCGTCGAGCAGCCCGGCCTCCTTGAACTCGTCGAACAGCACCAGGGCGTTGTCCGTCTGCTGGGCGATCCTGAGGGTGGTGAAGCGCACGCTGTCGATCGCCACCCGCATCTCCGCCACCAGCCGCTGGACGGTCTCCAGGTGGGCCAGCGACTGCCGGGTGTCGGAATGGATGCGCTTGCTGACGTGGTCGACCGCCGCCTCGTAGGCGGCCTGCGCGATGCCGATGTAGCAGGCGGCCATGCCGCACAGGTAGATCGGCAGCGAGTAGGCCATCATGTACGAGAAGCCCTCGGCGGCGTCGCCGAAGCGCTGCACCTTGTCGACCCGGCAGTTGTCGAAGTGGATCGGCCGGCTGGAGTTGCCGCGCAGCCCCATGCCGTCCCACTCCCCGATGGGCTTGATGCACGGATCGTCGCCGCGGATCAGGAACAGGCTCAGCTCGTGGGCCGTCGACTCGGCGTTGGCGCGGACCGGCACCAGGTAGTAGTCGGCGTGTCCGGAGCTGGTGCAGAACGACTTGAACGAGTCGACGACGAACTCGTCGCCGTCCTCGCGGGCGTGGCTGTCCATGTGCCAGATCTTGTTGCCCGACCCGGGCTCGCTCATCGCGAAGGCGCCGAGCCACTTGCCGGCCACGATCGGCGCCAGCAGCTCCTCCACCTGGCGCTCGTTGGCAGAGGCGCACATCACCGGCAGGGTGGTCTGGTGCATGTGGTAGCACATCGCCGTCGCCGAGCAGGCTTTGGCAATGGCCTCGGTGACCGCCACCGCGGTGACCGTGTTCTCGCCCGGGCCTCCCTGCTCCTCCGGCACCAGCAGCCCGAGCAGCCCGGCCTCGCCCAGCGCCCGGATGTTCTCCTTCGGGAAGACGCCCTCGCGGTCGACCCGCTCGGCGTTGGGCAGCAGCACCTCCTGGGCGACCTTCTCGGCCACCCGCTTCCACTTGCCCTGCTTGGTGGAAAGCGCCAGCCCGTCCAGATTCAGAAAATTAGCCATTGAACTCGCCTATGTTGCGGTTTCCGTTTCGCTAATGCTAACGCCCAGGCGGCCCTGCCAGCATCCGCCCGACGACGGCTCTCATGACTTCCAAACGTCTGAGAGTGCGGTGTATAACACACTCCGCACGGCGGTGCCAGGCGGCCGGCGGCGGCCGCGACGCCCGCTCTCTAGCCGGCGGCGGTGACTTCGACCGGCACGCCGCTGTAGCTAACCGTTCCGGACAGCTCGTCGAGCCGCCGTTCGTCGGTGAGGTCGTTGAGACTGGCCCCGGGCTGACGGGCGGCGGTGCTCAGGCGGGTGCCACGCCGCCCATGGCCGAAGCCGTGGGGCAGGCTCACCACCCCCGGCCGGATCTTGTCGGTCAGCTCGAGCGGCACCACCACCGCCCCCACCCGCGAGCGCACCTCGACCGGCTGGTCCGCCGCCAGCCGGCGCTGCCGGGCGTCGTCGGGGTGCATGAGGAGGGTGCAGCGGTCGCCGCGCCGCGCCAGCTCCGGGGCGTTGTGCATCCAGGAGTTGTTGGTGCGGGGCTGCCGGCGGCCGATGAGGACCAGGCCGTCAGCCGCTGAGGTTGGCGCCGCCTCGCGGGTCCCCGCCAGCCGCTCGAGGTCGCGCAGATAAACGGCGGGCGCCAGCTCGATGCGGTGCCCGCGGGTATAGAGCCGTCCCGGCAGGCACGGCTCCAGGGGGCCGAGGTCGCGGGTGTGGAGGTCGGCCAGCAGCCGCCGCTTCGAAAGGCCCTCGCCGAAAAGGCCCAGGGCCGGGCCCCAAGGTCCGGTCCGCAGGAACAGATCGAGCATCCCCTGCGGGGTCAGCCACCGGACCAGCCGGCCCCGGAGCGCCCCCAGCCGGCCGCCGACCCCACCCCGGCGGCGGTCCAGCCGGATCGCCAGCTCGGCGTAGACCTGCCAGTCCTGGCGGCTGCCCGGCGGCGGGTCGAAGACCGGCGGCGTGTACCGCGTCGTGTTGCGCACCCCGAAGAGCCGGAACCCGAGGTCGTAGTGGTCGCGCTCGAGGGCGAACACCGGCGGCAGGATGAGGTGCGCGTGGCGGGTGGTCTCGTTCAGATAGAGGTCGATCGCCGCCATGAACTCGAGCCCGGGCAGCGCCCGATCCAGCCGGCCGCCGTTGGGGGTCGACAGCACCGGATTGCCGGCCGAGGTCAGCAGCGCCCGGATCTGCCCCGGACCCGGGGTGTCGATCTCCTCGGCCAGCACCGCCACCGGCAGCTCGCCTCCGAACTCGGGCAGCCCCCGCACCCTGCTGCGGTAGGTCGCGAAAGAGCCGCGCCGCCCCAGCAGCGAGGCCACCTTGACCACGTCGACCGCCGGGCGCGGGAACATCGAGCCGCCCTCGCGGTCCAGGTTGCCGGTCAGCAGATTGAGCACCTGGACCAGCCAGGCGGTCAGTGCACCGAACTGCTGGGTGCAGCCGCCGACCCGGCAGTAGGCGACCGCCGCCGGGGCGGCCGCGAACTCCCGCGCCAGGGCGCGGATCTCGCGCGCCGCGATCCCGGTCCGCGTCGCCACCTCTTCCGGTGCGAAAGGCTCCGCGGCCCGCCGCACCGCCTCGATCCCCCGGGTGAAGGCGGCCAGGCGCCCCGGGGCCTCGAGCTGCTCGTCGAACAGGACGTGGACCATCGCCAGCAGCAGCAGGGCGTCGGTCCCCGGCCGGATGGCGTGATGGACGTCCGCCATCTCGGCGGTGGGGGTCCGGCGCGGATCGACCACCACCAGCCGGCCGCCGCGCCGCCGCAGCCGCTTGAGCCGCACCGGCATCCCCGGCGCCCCCATCAGGCTGCCGTTGGAGACCACCGGGTTGGCGCCCACCACCAGGAACAGCTCGGTGCGGTCGAGGTCGGGGACCGGGATCAGGAACTGGTGGCCGTACAGGAGGTAGCTGGCCAGCAGGTGCGGCAGGTGGTCCATCGAGGCCGTCGAGAAACGCGCCCGGGTGCCCAGGCTGCGGGCCAGCTCCAGCTCCAACAGCGAGGCCGTGTAGCTGTGGAGATTCGGGTTGCCGGTGTAGAAGGCCACGCTGTCGGGGCCGTATCGCCGGCGCACCTCGGCCAGCCGCTCCGCGGTCTCCTCGAGGGCCTCCTCCCAGCCCACCTCTGCCCAGCCCGCCGCCGTCCGCCGGAGCGGCCGACGCAGCCGCTCCGGGTCCTCGTGGACCTCCTTGAGCGCCCGCGCCTTGGCGCAGATGAAGCCGCGGCTCAGGGGATCCTCGGCGTCGCCCCGCACCCGCAGCAGGCGGTCGCCCTCGACCTCGAGCTCCAGCCCGCACATCGCCTCGCACAGCGGGCAGGTGCGGTACAGGAGGCGACCGCTGCCGTTCCCGGAACTGATGGTGGCGGTCATTCGACTCGCGCCCGGCGGCGGCCGAAGACGGCACCGCGCCGGCCGGATCGTCGGCGGCTGCGGTGCGGTCGTTCCGGGCGCCGGGGCTGGACGGCAAGATAGCACGCCACCGGCAGCGTGGACCCGACGCTCCGTCCCGGCGCTCCGTCCCGGCGCCCCGTCCCGGGGGCCCGTCCCGTACAATCCCCGCCGAGGCCGGTCCGGCCACCTCCCCACCCCGCTACCCGGTATCACCGCATGGCATCCCGCAAGCTCAGGGTCGCGGTGATCTGCGGCGGCAAGTCGGCCGAGCACGAAGTGTCGCTGGCCTCGGCCCGCAACGTGGTGCGGGCGCTGGACCCCGACAGGTACGAGCTGCGGGTCATCGTGCTCGACCGCCAGGGGCGGCTGCTGGCCGCCGGCTCGCCGCGCTTCCTGGAGGAAGGCGGCGGCGCCGGGGCGCTGGGCGCCGCCGGGCCGGGGCCCGACGGCCAGGAGGTGGCGCTGGTCGGCGCCGCCGGAGCGGGTGGCGAGGGCGCCTCGCTGGTCGCCCTGGCCGGAGCTGGCGACTCGCGTCCGGTCGACGTGGTCTTCCCGGTGATGCACGGCACCGATGGCGAGGACGGCTCGATCCAGGGGCTGGCCCGGCTGGCCAACGTCGCGGTGGTGGGCGCCAGCGTCCTGGGCTCGGCGGTCAACATGGACAAGGAGGTCATGAAGCGCCTGCTCCGCGAGGCCGGCCTGCCGGTGCCCCGCTTCCTGGTCGCCGAGCGCTGGGACCGCCGGCCGCCCGACTTCGAGCGCGTCGCCGGCGAGCTGGGCTGCCCGTTGTTCGTCAAGCCCTCGAACCTGGGCTCTTCGGTGGGGATCAGCAAGATCCACGGCGCGGACGAGTTCACGGCCGCCGTCGAGCTGGCCTTCGCCTACGACACCAAGCTGCTGTTCGAGGAGGCAGTCGCCGGCCGCGAGCTGGAGTGCGCGGTGCTGGGCACCGAGGACCCCCGGGCCTCGGTCCCCGGCGAGATCCTCACCGCCGGCCACCACGAGTTCTACTCCTACGACGCCAAGTACCGCGACGAGCGGGGGGCGGCGCTGGCCATCCCCGCCGAGCTGCCGCCGGCGACCGTCGAGGAGGTCCGCCGGCTGGCGGTCCGCGCCTTCCGCGCCACCTGCTGCGAGGGGATGGCGCGGGTCGACTTCTTCCTGCGCCCCGGCGGCGAGCTGCTGGTCAACGAGCTGAACACCATCCCGGGGTTTACCGACATCAGCATGTACCCCAAGCTCTGGGAGGCCTCCGGGGTGCCGGTCCGCGAGCTGCTCGACCTGCTGATCGAAGACGCCGTCCGCCGTTTCGAGCGCCGCCGCCGGCTGCGCACCCGGGTCGACTGACGGCGCGCCGTGCCGCCCGTCGACGTTTCGCGAGCCACCCCGCCGGGTGGCGGCCAACGGGCCTACGGGCGTAGAATCCCCCGCCGTATGAGGGCCCCCGCGCGCGCGCTGCTCATCCTGAACGCGCTGCTGCTGCCGGCGCTCGCCGCTCCCGCCCTGCTGTGCTGCGCCGCCCTGGTGCCGGTCCACGGCCACGACTGCTGTCCGGCCAGCGCCGGCGATCCCGAAGCCGCGGCCTGCTGCGAGGGCGACGGCTCGGCGCAGCTCCGCCTCGGCGAGCCCCTGCCCGCCTCGCCGGCGGCCGCGATCCTGGCGCCGCCGGCGGCGCTCACCGGCAGAGCCACGCCACCGCCCGGCGAGCGCAGCCGCGCGCCCGGCTCCGCGCCCCTCTACAGCCTCCATCACGCGCTGCTGATCTGAGCGGCTCTCCAGGGTGAATTGCGTCCGCCGTGGCCGCCGACGGCCGCGGCCCCGACCCTGAGAGGAGGAACCCGCATGATCCAAGCCGCCCTGCGGCTCGCCCTGATCACCACCGCCGCGGCGCTGCCCGCGGCGGCCGGCAGCGGCGAGCCCGACGTCCCCGAACCCGCGGCCCCGCCGGCTGCGAACGAGCCCTTTGCCGGCCTCGCGATCCTGGACCGTCAGGTGGTGGTCGCCGCCGTCCTGGATCGCAATCCGTCGATCGAGGCGGTGCGGCTGGCGTGGACGGCGGCCCTCGACCGCGTCCCGCAGGCCGCCGCGCTCGACGACCCGATGGTCTCCTGGTCAGTGGCCCCGCTCAGCATCGGTCCCGGTGGCGCCCCCTTCGGCCACGAGGCGAGGCTGAGCCAGCGCCTGCCCTGGCCCGGGACCCGCCGGCTGCGCGGCGAGGCCGCCCGGGCCGAGGCCGAGGCCGCCGCCGGCCGCCATCACGAGGCCCGCCAGCGGCTGGCGGCCGCCGCGTCGATGCTGTTCGACGACTACTACCTGGTCCACCGCGCGCTGGAGATCAACGACGCCCACCGGGCGCTGCTGGACGACCTCCAGCGCAGCGCCACGGCCCGCTACGCGGCCGGCCTGGCACCCCAGCAGGACCCCCTCCAGGCCGAGCTCGAGGGCGCGCTCCTGATGCGGCGCCAGATCGAACTGGTCACCGAGCGCACCGTGCTCGCCGCCACGCTCAACGCCCTCCTCCACCGGTCACCCGAGGCGCCCCTGCCCCCGCCGCCACCGATGCTGGAGCCGCCCGTGGCGCCGGCGGCGGCCCACACGGCGCCGCCCGCTGCCGCGCCCGGCGCGGCGGCGGCCGGGATGCCGAGTGAAGCGGTCGGCGTGGAGGCCGGGGATGTCGGCGAGCTGCTGGCCGGGGCCGCCGGCAACCCCGAGCTGACGGCGCTCGCCGCCGAGGGCCGAGCCCGGGCCCGGGAGCTCGAGCTGGCCCAACTCGCCTTCTTTCCCGAGCTCGAGCCGATGGCCGGCTTCAACTCGATGTGGATGGACCGCGAGCACCGGTGGATGGCCGGCGTGGGCGCCAGCCTGCCGGTGTTCCGCCGGCGCCTGCGCGCGGCGGTGGCCGAGGCCGAGACGCGGGTCGCCGCGACCGCTGCCGAGCTGGCCGCTCTCGGCGACGCGATCGCCTCCCGCGTGACCGCCGCCCACGCGCGGCTGGCGGCGGCGGCACAGACCTTCGTGATCTACCGCGACCGCGTGCTGCCCGCCGCCCGCGACCGGCTGGCCGCCGCCCGGACCGGCTTCGAGAGCGGCCGCAGCGGCTTTCTCGCCGTCATCGAGGCGGAGCGCGACCTGCGCACGGTCGAGCTGGACTTCCACCGCGTCCTCACCGACTGGTACCGGGCGCGGGCCGAGCTGGACCTGGCCGTGGGCCGCGTTCCGGCCATCGAGAGCGACGCCGGAGCCGACAACCCGGCCACAGAAGGAGCTTCGCAATGAGCCTCTCCAACTCCTCTTCACGCACCAGGAGCCAGCCACCGTCGTGGTGGAGAGCCATTGGACCGGCGCTGGCGCTGCTCGGAGCCGCGGCCCTCGGGTCGGCCGCCTGTGATCGCTCCCGCTCGACCACCCCCGTCACCTCCGCGCCACCGACGGGCACGCTGAACGTCGAAGTCCAGCTTCGCCCCGATCCGCCCCGCACCCGGGGCAACTCCCTCGAGATCTTTCTCCGCGACGGCGCCGGCCAGCCGGTGGACGGCGCCCGGGTCGCCGTGCGCTACACCATGCCGGCGATGGGCGCGATGCCCGAGATGCGGGGCGAGGCCCGGACCGACGAGCGCGGCGGCGGACGCTACCGGGCCCGCTTCGACCTGCCGGCGGGCGGCAGCTGGACGCTGGCGGTCGAGGCGGCGGCCGGCGACTCGGCGGTCTCCGCCGAATACGGCCTGACGGTCGGCCGCCAGGGCCTCACCGGCGGCCGGATGCGGCAGACCGGCCGATCCGGGACGCCCCCCGGCGGGCTCGACCCGGCGCCGGCCGAGACGCTCCACGCCCACGAGGGCGAGGTCGCCCACTACACCTGCTCGATGCACCCGTCGGTGCGCAGCGAGGTTCCGGGGACCTGTCCCATCTGCTCGATGGATCTGGTCCCGGTGACCCGCCGCGAGCTGGCCACCGGAGCTATCCGCCTCGACGCCCGGCAGCGCCAGACCATCGGGGTCACCACCACCGAGGTCGAGCGGCGGCCGCTCACCACCCGCATCCGGGCGGTCGGCCGGGTGACCTGGGACGAACGGCGGCTGACCGACGTAAGCCTCAAGGTCGAGGGCTGGATCGGCCGGCTCGTGGTCGACGCCACCGGGCAGCGGGTCGAGCACGGACAGACGCTCTTCACCTTCTACAGCCCCGAGCTCTACAGCGCCCAGCAGGAGCTGCTGGCGGCGCTCGCCAGCCAGGCCGCGGCGCGCAGCACCACCGCGCCCGAGCGCGCCGACGCCCTGGTCGCCGCCGCCCGCACCCGGCTGCGGCTCTGGGACCTGAGCGAGGCCCTGATCGACGAGATCGTCGCCACCGGCCGGCCGCTCGAGCAGATCCCCATCGTCTCGCCGGCCGCCGGCTGGGTGGTCGAGAAGAACGTCGTCGCCGGCGCCACCGTCGAGCCCGGCGCCCGGCTCTACCGCCTCGCCGGGCTCGAGCGGGTGTGGGTCGAGGCCGAGGTCTACGAGTCGGACCTGCCGCTGGTCGCCGCCGGCCAGGACGCCATCGTCACCCTGACCTACCTCCCGGGGCGCAGCTTTCCCGGCCGGGTGACCTTTGTCTACCCCTACCTCGACCCGGCGACCCGCACCGGCCGGGCGCGGATCGAGCTGGCCAACCCCGGGCTGGTCCTCAAGCCCGACATGTACGCCAACGTCGACCTCCACCGCGAGCTGGGCGAGTGGCTGGTGGTGCCGGAGAGCGCCGTGCTCCACGCCGGCGAGCGCAGCTTCGTCTTCCGCGATCTGGGCGGCGGGCAGCTGCGGCCCCAGGCGGTCGAGCTGGGGACCGCCGTCGAGGACGACCTGCAGGTCCTTTCCGGCCTCGCGGAGGGCGACCTGGTGGTCACCTCCGGCAACTTCCTGGTCGCCGCCGAGGCCCGCCTCAAGCAGGCCCTGGAGAACTGGCAATGAGCGCCGCGAGCGAGACCATGGGAGCGGGCGGCGGCGGCTGGATCGGCCGCCTGATCGCGGCCAGCGCCGCCAATCCCTGGCTGACGCTGTTCTTCGTCGCCGCCCTCGGCGTCTGGGGCTGGTACGCGCTGGCCGGCTCGCGGCTCGACGCCATCCCCGATCTGTCCGACGTCCAGGTGATCGTCTTCACCGAGTGGCCGGGGCAGAGCCCCGACATCGTCGAGGACCAGCTCACCTATCCGATCTCCACCACCTTGCTGGCGGCGCCGCGCGTCCAGTACGTGCGCGGCCAGTCGATGTTCGGGATGTCGTTCGTCTACGTGATCTTCGAAGACGGTACCGACATCTACTGGGCGCGGTCGCGGGTGCTCGAGTACATGAACGAGGTCCAGGGCCGGCTGCCGGCCGGGGTCACGCCGACTCTGGGTCCCGACGCCACCGGCGTCGGCTGGGTGTTCCAGTACGCGCTGGTCGACCGCAGCGGCCGTCACGGCCTCGAGGAGCTGCGGGCGCTCCAGGACTGGAACCTGCGCTACGCCCTGGAGAGCGTCCCCGGGGTGGCCGAGGTCGCCCCCGTTGGCGGTTTCGTCAAGGAGTACCAGGTGCTCCTCGACCCCAACAAGCTGCAGGCCTTCGGCGTCGCCGTCCGCGAGGTGGTGCAGGCGGTGCGCGACGCCAACGAGGAGGTCGGCGGCCAGGTGCTCGATCTCTCCGCTCACGAGTACATGGTGCGGGGCCGCGGCTACGTGCGATCGCGCCGCGACCTGGAGCTGATCCCGCTCGAGGTCGGACCCACCGGCGCGCCCATCTACGTCAAGGACGTAGCCGAGGTCAAGCTGGGCCCGGCGCCGCGCCGCGGCCTGGCCGAGCTCGACGGCGAGGGCGAGGCGGTCGGCGGCATCGTGGTCATGCGCTACGGCGAGAACGCCCTGCGCACCATCGACCGGGTCAAGGAGCGGCTGGCCGAGGTCGAGCGCAGCCTGCCCGAGGGGGTCGAGGTCGTCGTCACCTACGACCGCTCGGACCTGATCCGCGCCTCGATCGACACCCTCCGGCACACCCTGCTCGAGGAGATGCTGGTGGTCAGCCTGGTGATCTTCGCCTTCCTGCTCCACGCCCGCAGCTCGCTGGTGGTCATCGTCACCCTGCCGCTGGCGGTGCTGGCCTCGTTCATCCCGATGTTCTACCAGGGCCTCACCGCCAACATCATGTCGCTGGGCGGCATCGCGGTGGCGATCGGCGCCATGGTCGACGCCGCCATCATCCTGATCGAGAACGTCCACAAGCGGCTCGAGCAGTGGGAGGCGGCCGGGAGAACCGAATCGCGTCGCCAGGTGATGGTCACGGCCATGCAGGAGGTGGGGCCGTCGATCTTCTTCTCGCTGCTGGTGATCACCGTCTCGTTCCTTCCCGTCTTCACCCTGGAGGGGGTCGAGGGCCGGCTGTTCAAGCCTCTGGCCTTCACCAAGACCTACTCGATGGGCTTCGCCGCGGTGCTGTCGGTGACCCTCACCCCGGCGCTGGCCGCGCTGGTCGTCCGCGGGCGGATCCGGCGCGAGGAGCACAACCCCCTCAACCGCCTGCTGATCGCCCTCTACGTCCCGGTGGTGCGCTTCGTGGTCCGCTTCCGGTGGCCGGTAGTGGTCGCCGCCGTGCTGGTGGTGGCCGCTACCTTACCGGTCTTTCTCACCCTCGAGAGCGAGTTCATGCCGCCGCTCAACGAAGGCGTGCTGCTCTACATGCCGACCGCGCCGCCCGGGATGTCGATGAGCGAGGCGGCGGTGGTGCTGCAGTCGATGGACCGCCGGCTCAAGCAGTTCCCCGAGGTGGAGCGGGTGTTCGGCAAGATGGGGCGCGCCGAGTCGGCCACCGACCCCGCCCCGATCGGCATGGTCGAGACGGTGGTGGTCCTCAAGCCCCGCGAACAGTGGCGCGCCGGCCTCACCTGGGACGGGCTCATCACCGAGATGGACGAGGCGCTCACCTACCCCGGCATGCCGAACATCTGGTGGATGCCGATCCAGACCCGCACCGAGATGCTGGCCACCGGCATCCGCGCGCCGCTGGGGATCAAGGTCTTCGGCGACGACCTGGCGACGATCGAGACGGCGGCGGTGGCGATCGAGCGGGCGGTGGCCGGCGTCCGCGGCACTCGCAGCGCCTTCGCCGACCGTTCGACCGGCGGTTTCTATCTCGACGTCACCATCGACCGCCAGAGCGCCGCCCGCTACGGTCTGCGCGCCGCCGACGTCAACGCCGTGGTGGCGAGCGCCGTCGGCGGGCTGCGGGTGGCCGAGACGGTCGAGGGCCGCGAGCGCTACCCGGTGAGCGTCCGCTACGCCCGCGACTTCCGCGAGGAGCCGCGAGCGCTCGAGCGGGTGCTGGTGCAGACGCCGGCGGGCGCCCAGGTGCCGCTGCGCCAGGTGGCGACGATCTCGTTCGCCACCGGCCCGCCGATGATCCGCAGCGAGGACGGCAAGCTGGTGGGCTACGTCTTCGTCGACCCCGGCGAGCGCGCCATCGCCGACTACGTCGACGAGGCCCGCCGGGTGGTGGCGTCGGGCGTGCGGCTGCCGGCCGGCGTGCGGCTCGAGTGGGCCGGGCAGTTCCGCTACTTCGAGCGCGCCAAGCAACGGCTCAAGCTGGTGCTGCCGGTGACGCTGGCGCTGATCTGTCTGCTGCTGTGGATCAACACCCGCTCGCTGACCGAGGTCTGGATCGTCCTGCTGGCGGTTCCCTTCTCGCTGGTGGGGGCGGTCTGGCTGTTGTGGCTGCTCGAGTACAACCTGAGCGTCGCGGTCTGGGTCGGGCTCATCGCCCTGGCCGGCCTCGACGCCGAGACCGGCGTCGTCATGCTGCTCTATCTCAAGCTCGCCTGGGGCCGCTGGCAGCGCGAGGGCCGGCTGCTGACGCTCGCCGACCTGCGCGAGGCGATCGTCGACGGCGCCGCCCGCCGCATCCGCCCCAAGCTGATGACCGTGCTGACGCTGTTCATCGGGCTGCTGCCGGTGCTGTGGTCCACCGGCACCGGCGCCGACGTCATGAAGCGCATCGCGGCGCCCATGGTCGGCGGCACGCTGACCTCGTTCCTGCTCGAGCTCACCGTCTACCCGGCGATCTTCGCCATCTGGAAGGCCCGCCAGCTGCCACCGGCGGCGCCGGAGTCGGCCGCCTGAAAGGAGGACGCCGACCCCACCGCGGCGGCGCCCGCCTACTCCTCGGGCGCCGTCGGGTCGATGGGGCGCTCGAGACAGAGGCGGCCCGCGGGCACGAAGCCCTGGTCGCGGCAGAAGGCCAGCAGGTCGAAGTCGTCCCAGGGGACCTCGGTGCGCAGGGTGGCGACCCGCAGCGCCCCGAGGTTGAGACGTAGCTGGCGCAGCAGGGCCTCGCCCACCCGGCGGCGGCGGCTGGCGGGGTCGACGGCGATGGCGTCGAGGGTGGCCGACGGCTCGCTGACCCCGAACTCGCCGTAGAAGACGGTGGCCACCACGAAGCCGGTGACCCGGCCGTCGAGCTCGGCGACCAGCGACAGGTGGACGTCCGAGTCCCGCAGGCCGCGCTCGAGCAGCCGGCCGAAGTAGCGCGGCCGCCGCCGCCCGCTGGCCGCCGCGTCGATGGCGACGACCGCCTCGAGGTCGCTGGCCCGCAGGGCGCGGACCGGCACCGCGTCGGTCTCGAGGATGCCCGGCTCGGTCTGGGGTTCGCTGTTCATCTCGATGCTCCTTCGCCCGTACGGACCGTGGCTGCGGCGCTCTCCCCATCCGCCACCCCCCGCCGCTCGAGGACCCGGTGGCGGAAGCCGCCCCACAGGGCGGCGCCGAGGGCGCCGGCGTAGATCGAGTGGGGATGGGTGTGGATGGCGAGCTCGGCGCCGTCCTCGGCGGCCTTCTCGCGCATCGCCTGCGCCAGTCCCTCGTCGGCGGCGAGACCGCCGGTGAGCAGCACGTGCTCTTCGGCGCCGGCCGCCCGCAGCAGCTTGAGGTAGCGCCCCGCCATCGACTGGTGGATCCCCTTGAGGATGTCGGCGGTGGCGATCCCGCGGCTCACCATGTTGATGACGTCGGTCTCGGCGAGGACCGCGCAGATGCTGGAGACCGGCTCGGGCCGGGTCGCCCGGCAGGAGAGCGGCCCCACGTCGTCGAGGGTCACCCCCAGGTAGCGCGAGACGTTCTCCAGGAACTGCCCCGACCCGGAGGCGCACTGGCTGGTCATCCGGTAGCCGAGGACTTTGCTGCGGGGGTCGATCTTCATCGCCCGGGCGTGGAGCGCGCCGACGTCCAGCACCGCCCGCGCCTCGGGCACCAGGTAGACGGCACCGCGGGCGTGGGTGGTCATGCCGTAGAAGTGGCCGCGCCGGAACTCCACCAGCTCCCCCTCGCCGGTGCTGGCCACGTAGGCCAGGTCGTCGATCGCCAGCCCGGCCTCGGCGAGCGCCGCCCGCCAGCCCTCTTCGATCACCGATCTCAGGTCGCGGCGGCGGATGCGATCGGTGCGCAGACCCAGGATCTCCCCCCCACCATCGCCGTCGAGCCGCATCAGGGCGAACTTGACGGCGCTCGAGCCGACGTCGACCCCGGCGGTGAGCAGCCCGCCGCCGCTCATGCCGCCCGCTCCCCCGCCCGGCGGGCGAACAACGCCGCCCCCAGGGCGCCGGTGTAGATCGAGTCGGGCGAGATGTTCAGCGTGCGCCGACCGTAGCTCTCCTCGACCAGCTCGGCGAGCGCCGCCACCGCCGCCGGGTTGCGGGCCACGCCGCCGGTGAAGGTGAACTGCTCCTCGATCCCCCCCGAGCGGGCGAGCAGCGACAGGGCGCGCAGGATGATCGCCCGGTGCAGCCCGGCCAGGATGTCCTCGCGGCGCTGGCCCAGCGACAGCCGCTCGCGCAGCTCAGCGCCGGCGAATACCGTGCAGGTCGAGTTGATCTTGATCCGGCAGGTCGACTGCTGGGCGAGCGGTCCCAGCTCGTGGAGCCCGAGGCTCATCTCGTCGGCGTTGTAGCCGAGGTAGCGGCCGCAGCCGGCGGCACAGCGGTCGTTCATCTGGAAGCCGGTGACGATGCCGTCGGCGTCCACCTGGATGGCCTTGGTGTCCTGCCCGCCGATGTCGAGCACCGTCCGGGTGCCCGGGAACAGGGCGTGGGCGCCGAGGCCGTGGCAGAGGATCTCGCTGCGGATCTGCTCCTTGGGGAAAGGCAGCCTCGCCCGCCCGTAGCCGGTGCCGACGGTGCCCACCTCCTCCAGCTCGACCGCCCGCGCCGCCTCGACGGCGGCGTGCAGCCTGGCGGCCCGCTCGCCGAGCCGCCGGGCGGACCGCTCCAGGCTCGCCGCCAGCGCCTCGTCGACGACCCGCTCCATGGCGCCGTCGCCGGCGCTGCTCTCGACCGGCAGGATCGCCTGGTCGAACAGCCCGCTCAGCAGCTCGAAGTCGATCCCCCGCGGCTCGGCCAGCCGGCCGGCCAGGGCGACGTAGTCGGCCGCCGCCAGATCGCGGAAAAAGTCGCTCTTGCGCACCGCCAGCGCCCCGAAGTGGCCCGCCGCCGCCTGCTCCATCCCGTCCACGATCCGCTCGACGACCGCGACCAGCGGCTGCCGGTAGTCGCGGTGCCGCGGCGCTTCGGCGGCGGTGATCAGCTCGTCGCGCAGCCGCGCCAGCTGGCGGCGGTGATCGCCCAGCCGGAAGATGCGGTCGAGCCCCGCCAGGAAACCGTCCCTCTCCTCCGCGAGCGCCGGATCGGCGGCCAGCGCCTCGCTCACCAGCCCGAAGCGGGCGGCGGCAAACGCCTGCTCGCGGGCCACCCCGCTGGCGACGTGGTAGTCCGAACGGCTGTTGGTGATGCCGCGGCCCAGCACCCGCCCCCCCTCGTCGAGGATCAGCGCCTTGGTGGTGGTGGAGCCGAGGTCGATGCCGACGAAGACTCTCATCGGGCGGCAGCGGCGGCCCGGCGCTGCTCCAGCATCTGCAGATAGCTCTCGATCCGGTTCTTGACGTTGGCCGGCGAGAAGTAGCGCGGGTCGACCAGGTCGGACTCGATGAAGCCGCCGGGGACGCCGGTCCGCTCCTCGAGCTGCCGGAGGATGAGGAGCTGGCCGACGCTGAACGAGTTGCAGCTCTTGACGCTGTTGATAAGGAAGCCGTCGGCCCGGTACTCGCGGACGTAGGCCTCGAGCAGGGCCGCCCGGCTGGGCAGGCCGAGGTTGGTGTAGCAGCCCAGGCAGTAGTCGGCCAGGGTCTCGAGCGGGCGCTCCGGGTCGTGCCGGAAGCCGCGGTCGTAGAGCCCCCCGACCTTGGTGTAGCTGGAGGCCACGACCACCGCCCCCTCGTCGTAGAACATCTTCCAGAACTCGCGGAAGCTGGTCCAGTTGGGCGGTCCCTCGACCACCAGCCGGTACCGCTCTTCGCCCAACTCGCCCTCGGGGGTGACCGGCCCGCGGCCGGCGCACAGCCGCTCCTCGATCTCCCCCCGCAGGGTGCGGTAGTACTCCACCCCCTCGGCGGTGCCGCGGAAGGCGGTGAACATCGGCCCGATGTAGTAGACGCCGCCGAAGTAGGCGTCGATCGGCGAGGGCCGCTGCTTGGCGCTCTCCAGCACCCACACCAGGTCGTCCTCGGCGGCGGCCGACAGCGCCAGGCTCGAGCGCAGCCGCTCGCGGTCGAAGCCCCGGCCGGTGACCCGCTCGAGGGCCGGGATCACCTCGCTCTCGAGCTGGCGGACGACGTAGTCGCGGTAGTGGTCGTGGATCTTGCCCTCGGCCTGGTAGGGGACGTGGAGCATCGCCACCGGGCAGTCGTACTCCTGGCGCAGCAGCTCGAACCACTTCATGAAGGTGAAGCACCCGGTGTAGGAGAGCAGCAGCAGATCGGGCTCCGGCAGCTTGCGGCCGGTGGGCCCGAGATTGCCGCGCTTGAGCATTCCGAGGTCGCACTTGACGTAGGTGCAGACGTCCTCGCTGTGGCCGTGCTTCTCGGCCTCGCTGATGTAGCCGGCCGACAGCCCCCGCATGCCCGACTGCAGGGCGTTGATCTCGGGCAGCACCGGCAGCAGGTCGAAGCCGCGGAGCAGCTCGGTCAGGTTGCCGGGGACGAAGGTGTAGACCACCTTGCGCCCCTCGTCGTGAGCCCGCTCCAGCGCCTCGTAGTGGTCGCCGATCATCCGCTTCTGGAGCAGCATGCTCTGCTCTTTCCGGACGTCGGGCCGGACGTCGGCCTGGACTCCGCCCCGGGCCTCGCTACGAGCCTCGCCCGCCGTCTCGCTCACGCCTCGCTCCACAACCGGATGGAGTCCGAGAAGGTCCCCGCCTGCTCGCGGATGACCGCGAACTGTCCGGTGTTCTCCGAGTATTTGAACTGGGTGTGCGGAATGCCCTCGGTCTCGAGCGCCGCCACCAGCATCGGCTGCTCGAGCAGCGCCGGGTCGCAGAAGCTGGGGGCGCAGAAGATCACCCCGTCGGCGGCGTGGTTCCTGACCGAGTCGACCAGCCAGCCGCCGCGGCGCCCCTCGGGCTGGAACAGCGACGCGGTCTGGACGCTCTGCTCCAGAAAGGCGGTGGCCAGCCGCGCCAGCGGATCGCCGTCCTCGGGCACCTCCCCTTCGAGCCAGCGCAGCCCGAGCAGCAGGTCGTCGTCGACGATCCAGCAGCCGGCCCGCTCGAGGGTGAGCAGCAGGCCCAGCGGTGGCTGCTCGCAGAAGGTGCCGACGAGCACCACGCGGCTGAAGTCCTGCTCCTGGCGCTCCTCCTCGCCCGCAGCCAGCTCCAGATAGCGCTCGACGAGGGCGGTGTGCTCCTCGGGCGGCAGCAGGTTGCCGGCCCTCAGCACCAGGAAGAACTCGGCCACCGGGAACCGCCAGGGGCGCTCGCTGCGCGCCCGGTAGAGCGCCCGCACGGCGCGCCGGTTGGCGTTGTAGACGGCGACGCTCCGCCCCAGCGCCCGGTCGTCGATCGGCCGGTTGGCCAGCGCCCCCAGCTCCTCGCGCAGGCCTTCCAGCTCGCGCCGCCAGAAGGCGCCGCCCACCTCGGGGGCGAAGTTCTGGGGCACGTCGACGTAGCGCGAGTAGCGCTCCGGGAAGAGCATCCGCCACATCCCCGAGAGGTTGCGGACGACGTCGCAGATGGACGGGAAGAGCATGCCGTCGAGCGCATCGAGCCGCCGGCTCAGCGCCAGCTCGATGGTGCTCCGCGGCAGGTGGCAGATGTAGCTCTGGAAGTAGGCGTCGCCGCGGATGATCTCCAGCCGGTCGCCGCCGCCGACCACCCCGACCGGCAGCATGCCGGCGGCGTGGATCAGCTCGCGTGGCACGTAGATCGGCAGGTGGCCGACCGCCTTGCGGCCGGGCTCGGCCGCCTTCCAGTCGCGCACGGAGCCGAGGTCGAGGTCCTCGTAGAGCGCGCGGAGCCGCTCGGTCAGGGCGGTCAGCTCGGGGCTCATCGGTCGGAGGTCACTCCTCTGGTCCGGTCTGCGGCGTCCTGCAGGACACGGCTCACCGGCCGACCGGCTCGCGGGCCGGGGAACCGGGAGGGGTGGGCGCGGCCGGCCGCTGCCAGCGCGGGGGCCGCTTCGCCAGGAAGGCCTGGAGCCCCTCCAGGGCGTCCGGCTCGGCCATCAGCTCTTCGAGATAGCGGTGCTCGTGGTCGGGGAGGTCCTCCACCAGCGCCCGGCGCACCGGCCGCCGGGCGGCCGCGGTGGCGTGCCGCAGGGCGGCCGCGGAAAGCGGCAGCAGGTCGCGCTCGAGCCAGGTCTCGAGCTCCTCCCGGAGCTGGTCGGGCGGCGCCAGACGAGTCACCAGGCCGTGGTGGTGGGCCTCGGCGGCGGTCCAGCTGCGGCCGGTCAACAGCAGCTCGGCGGCGCGGGCCGCGCCGATCCTCACCGGCAGCAGGGCGGAAGCGGCCGGCGGGAAGACGGCGAGCTTGATCTCCGGACAGCCTAGCCGGGCGTTCTCCTCGGCGAGGACGAGGTCGCAGGCCAGCGCCAGCTCGAAACCGCCGCCCAGGCACTGGCCGCGGACCGCGGCGAGGGTCGGTGCCGGCAGCTTGACCAGCCGCCGCAGCAGCCCGTGGAGGGCGGCCAGGGTGGCGACGATCTCGCCGGGCAGGTGCTCCTCGACGGCGGCGCCGTAGCTGAAGTGGGGGCCCTCGCCGGTGAGCACCACCGCGTTGACGCCGCCGCGCGCGGCGATGGCTTCGGCCCCGGCCTGCAGCTCGGCCAGCATCGCGCGGTCCAGGACGTTGCCCGGCGGCGCCGCCAGCACCAGCTTCGCCACCCGGCCCTGGTGGGACCAGTCGAGCCGTGCCTTGGAGCTCATCGTTTCTCTCCTTCTTCGGCGACCCAGGGCGCCACCTCGCGGACCAGCCCCTCTCCCCAGCGCGCCCCGGCCGCCAGGCGCTGGCGCAGCAGCACGAAGTCCACCTCGCGCCGCTCGCGGGTCCCGTGGTGGAAGGCCCGGAAGCCGGCGTTGGCCTCGGTCATCATGTTGAGCGACAGCCAGGCGCGGCTCGCCTCGCGGTTGCGGTCCCAGTGGCGCAGCTTGTGGGTGCGCAGGCTCTCGACCGTCTTGGTCAAGCAGTCGGGCATGGTGTAGAGCAGCTTGGTCGACAGCCGGTCGACGGCCTCGTCCAGCAGCTCGAGATCGACGGCGCCGGCCGCCAGCCGCGCCTTGCCCTCCTCGCGCTCGGCGCCGCTCTTCCAGGCGCCGAGCGCCAGCCGGCCCCAGTCGTCGAGCAGCCGGTCGGTCACCACCAGCGGATTGGGCGTCCACTCGCCGTCGACCTTGAGCGCCGGCACGACCTCGGTCAGCCCGCCCAGGGCGTAGAACCGGTGGGCGCTCCACGGCTCGCACAGCGTGCCGCTCTCCATGGCGTGCTCGATGCCGACGTAGAGCGGCAGGAAATCGGTCGAGCCGCCGATCGGCGCCGAGCCGTGCTTGGGCCCGGCCTGGCTGAACACCGCCAGGTCGCTGGCGACCGAGAAGTCGCAGGCCATCCCGATCTCCTGGCCACCGCCCACCCGCATGCCGTTGACGCGGCAGACCACCGGGCGGTCGCAGTGCAGGATGGCGGTCACCATGTCGTTGAACAGCCGCATGTACTGGCGGTACTCGGCCGGCGCGCCGGCGTAGACCTCGGCGTACTCGCGGGTGTTGCCGCCGGTGCAGAAGGCGCGGCTGCCGGCCCCGGTGAGCACCACCGCCACCGCCGCGCGGTCGTTGGAGGCGGCGCGCAGCGCCAGGATCACCTCCTTGACGGTGTCGGTGGTGTAGCTGTTGAGCTCGCTCGGGTTGTTGAGCGTGATCCAGACGTTGTGGAGGCCCTCGACCGGCGCGCCGTCGCGATCGCGCACCGGCCGGTGCTCGAAGAGGATCCCCCGCGGCTCGAAATCGGCGAGCAGGTCGTGGTCGGTCACGGCTCTCTCCCCGGCGCCGGCGGCGGCACCAGAATCGGTCGGCGGGTGAAGCGATGGCGGTGGACCGCCTCGAGCACCTGCGGCGCGAGGTCCAGCGGCTGGCGCTCGATGAACGGCTCGAGCGCCACCCGGCCGTCGAGGACCAGCTGCAAGACCTCCGGATAGAGCTCGGGCGGACAGCCCCAGTTGCCGCGCGCCGCGGCGTCGAAGGCCATCAGGTTCGAGAGGCGCAGCTCGACCGGCTCGGGGGTGAAGCCCACCACCGCCAGGTA